>JAQCJO010000015.1 GCA_027592925.1 Actinomycetota bacterium
AACAACCATGTCCGCAGCAAGAACGATCTCGCAACCTCCAGCAGTTGCAAGCCCATCAACTGCAGCAATGACTGGTTTCTTGCGTTGCCGATAAACAAAACCACCAAAACCACCGAGCGCTGTATTCAGCGATCCTGCTTGGCCAGAATTGATTGCCTTGAGATCTGCTCCCGCGCAAAAAACTGGGCGATCTTGACCTGCAGTGTTTGCTCGCAATATTCCGACCCAAACATTTTGATCTTCTTCCATCTTGTCTATGGCGGCTTCGAGACCCTGCGCTACATCGCCGTTTACTGCATTGCGTGCCTCGGGACGATTGAGCGTGATGAGTGCGACTTTGCCTTGAACTTCATAGGTGACGACGTCTGACATAGACACAGACTACGAGATGACGACTACTCGGCGGAAGTCGGTGCTGGTTCAGTTGCTACTGGTTCAGCTACTACCGGCTTGATTTGAGCCGATTTTGGCTTGACACGATCAGGACGGGTTGGTCGTAACGGACGTGGAGCACTCATACCCGGGGCTACTTCAATGCCAAACAACGTGGCAATCTGGGGGAGCAACGGTGAAAGCCTCTTGACTGTGGCTAACAATGCTTCTGTTGGCTGTCGTGGCATCAAAGTGAGTTTCACCTGACCACGAATTGGTGAGAAGGCAAGTGCTTCGAGCAATGCAATCCAGCGATCTGGTGCAGTCTCTGTTGTAAGACCGGCAACTGCTGCCGCTGCAAGTTTGGCTCCAAGTTCTGAAGGAAATGGTTGACCAGCTTTTGGTGGCTCGCTTGACATCTTCAGTGCACGAACAGTCCGACCAACCTTGAGTGCGTCAACGATGTCGGATAGCCACAACGTTTGTGCTGATTCTTGACGTTCCTTGAGAGCAACTTTCAACTGACTGGCCAGAGCACGTGTAGATTCGTCGCGCAACACCATTGGATCTTCGGATGCAACGACTACAGAGCGCAGATCGCGGAGGTCGAGTGTTGCAAGATCAGACTTTGCTGCCTCTGCCTTGTCGAGCCAGTCGGCAACACGAAGTTTTGGCAACAGATTTTGTGCCATCGAGATCAATCCCTCGGATGGAACCTCAGCTTTGCCGTCTTTGCGAAGTTGATCGTTCTGAATTCTTACTGCATCACGAACCGCCTTGATGCCACCCACAAGAGCACACTCGGCCACACCACGTTGTTCGACAGGCAAAGTTTCAAGCACGGCGGTGCGATGAACATGCTTTGGCTTCAGTCGCTTCGCAGTTGGACGCTTGGGCATCTCGGGAGGAGCGGTGAAGTGTGGTCGTGCTGGTCGTGCTGGTCGTGCTGGTCGTGCTGGTCGTGCTGGTCGACCAGTCGTTCCATCTGGGCGAGTGGATTCAGGTCGTTTTGGAGCATTCGGATCGCGCGGTGGACTACCCGGACGAGTGTCGCCGTCACGCTTACCCTTTGTATCACGACCACCTTTGCGATCCAACTTTGGCTTCTCGGCAAGTTTTTGAGTTACAGGTGTGAACGACTTTTCGCTGGTGAGCATCTCGAGCATGTTGCCTCGCTGACCTTTTTCGCGCATCTGCACAACAGACAACACCGAGATTCCGTCAATATCAAAATCAGCTTCAACCTTGAGCACATCGCCAGTCTTGGCGGAGGACGACAACAATGAGCTATTAACAACGCCCTTAGGAGATTTGGCCCCGGCGGCGCGCCAAGTCCAAGTGCCATCTTGTCGATTGCTAGTCAGTTCTATGTCGAGACGGCGAGACATGGGGCTCTACGGTACAGCCATATGACCTAGTTCTCCAATGAGATCGCCATGGAACTACCGTAATAATCATGACAATTTATGCATACGGCGCCCGTGTTCCTATAATCCACGAAACTGCATTTGTACATCCCGATGCGGTGATCATCGGCTCTGTCACAATCGGTGCAGAATCAACCATTTGGCCTGGCGCTGTTTTACGTGGCGATGACGGAGAAATTATTATTGGAGCACGCACGAGTATCCAGGACAACACTGTGATCCACACCATGCCAAATCAACCAACAATTGTTGGCGACGATTGCGTTATCGGACATATTGTTCATCTTGAGTCGTGCACCATTGCAAACTCGGCCCAAGTCTCGTCGGGAGCAATTGTTTTGCATCGAGCAGTTGTCGGCACTGGCGCAATTGTTGCTGCAAACTCGGTAGTTCTCAATGACACCATTGTTCCTCCTGGAGCACTCGCAGTTGGAAGTCCGGCGACCATCAAGGAAGGACGTGCCCGATCTATTGAGATCGAAATGGGTGCGCTCATCTATGTCGAGAAGGGTAAGAAGTTTCGCACCGACCTGCGCAAGATTTCAGACTGATATTCAGTCAAGTATTTGCAATAGTGGCGAGATGTCCAGTGATTCAAGCATTGGCAGATACAACCTCACTGCATCCTTACGAAATCGTGTGCTTAAATCTGAGCGAAAAAACTTTGCACCTTCGCGAATAACGTAATTCAAAATGAAGAACTGATACGCGCTTGGCAAAAACTCGATTTCGGCGCGCGACAGCGGGTAAACCGAGTGGTAGGCCTGCAAAAATTCAACGAAGCGCGGCTCGACCAATGTGTGAGGGGAGTACGAGAATTGAGTCTTGTCACCGGTGTGTGATGCAGCGCGTGAAAGAAAATAGAAATCAAGCATTCGTGTGTCAATTCGAAACCAGTCATAATCCCAACGAGTAAACAATCGTTTTACCAAATTTTTGTCTTGAGTAATTGAAAAATTTCCGAGATTCCAATCGACCAGAATTGGAATCTTTGTCCATTCATCAAAATGGATATTTTCTAAATTCTGCAAGAAGTTGTGGGTTGATGTGCGCAAGTACGAAATGTCGCTCTCACGTAATTCAAAATTGCGAGGGGCAAATTCACTTGAAAGCTGGTCCAGTAGATGAATCGCATCACCCTTGACCGAATTGGATGTTGGCGGCAGATCCAGCGCTGCGTCTGCACATGCCTTGTGAAGTCCG
Organism: Actinomycetota bacterium; assembly: GCA_027592925.1. GTDB lineage: Bacteria > Actinomycetota > Acidimicrobiia > Acidimicrobiales > Ilumatobacteraceae > UBA3006. The sequence continues at coordinate 3,003 of JAQCJO010000015.1, forward strand.
GCGATCTCACGAGCCAAGAAAACTATGTCCTCGGTGCTGATGATGCGTGGCAACTGTGTGCCTCGCTCAACATCGTTGTAAAACGCCGCCCAGCACGTGCCGTCGTACCACGTATAGGCACGACCATCACGGGGTAAGACTTGTGCGAGAAAACCAGACCATCGAGAGTTACTGAGCGACTGCACCAGCTTGAACAGTCGATCGTGATCTTCTGCAAACAAAAAGTACGAGCCATACGACGAAACCTTGCCGACAACATGTGATCCGTCGTCTAGGTAAAGTCGAAATACATGATTAGTTGAGACGTGTGCACTGACTTCAACTATCTCAACTATCGAACGGGTGTCTCCGTAATCGGTCCAAGCAAGACGAACAATGCGTTCAGCATCGATCACGGCATCACTGCCAAGTGAAATTTAGTGACGGGAGAGTGATCGCACGCCGATAGGCGCGATAAGTCGATAACCGGCTGCGTGCCGCTCTTCTTCGGACTCTCCACCCCAGAAACCATACTCATGGTTCTCACGGGCAAATGTTCGGCAAGTTTCAAGTACTGAGCAGTCCATACACACTGATCGAGCCATTTCCTCGCGGCGTTCGCGCGTTTGAGGGCGTTCTGCAATGGCGGGGAAGAAGATGTTGGTGAGTCCCAAACACGCGGCATTCTCCATCCACTCATCATCGCCTTGAATCCGTTGTCCAAATTCGACCGTTGCCATACAACCCCCTCAGCGAACTGTAGTGGAGAACTAACTAACTGGTGAATTAAAGGCGTGTGACTTTTAGCCCAGTAGCGACTTGAGACCAGCAACGAAACGAGCGATGTCGCTGTGGTCAACATCCCAAGCAGTCATCCAGCGCACCTGGTGGGTTGCAGCGTCCCAGTCCCAGAAGAACGACCAGTCCTGCAAAGCCTTACTCACTTGAGGATCGAGGACGGGGTAGATGACAAGCGGGGGGGTTGAGAGTTGCAACGTCTCGATGCCCCGCACCTGATCAAAAAGGAATTGTGCTGCACCGTTGCTGGCAACACCCAAATCGATAAACAGATCGTCTTGTAGCAATGCAGAATATTGCACCGAAATAAATCTCATTTTTGAATACAACTGCGTTGATTGCTTGCGTATGTAGAGCGAGCGTGCGGCAAGAGCGGTGTTAAAGAAAATCACGGCCTCACCAAACATCACACCCGTCTTTGTGCCACCAAATGTCAAGACGTCAACGCCGGCATCAATGGTGAAAGAACGCAAGGCATCTCGTGTTGCACCGAGTGCGGCAGTCGCATTGCAAATACGAGCACCGTCCATGTGCACAAGCATGTTCATTTCATGCGCTGCAGTGCACAGATCTTTTACTTCTTTTGCCGTGTACAGCGTGCCGAGTTCGGTTGCTTGTGTGATGGAAACAACACGAGGTTGCACATGGTGTTCACTACCGAAAAGATGCAACAGCGTTTGCAAGTCGCTAGGGCGCAGTTTGGCATCGACTGACGGGATATCAATAAGTTTTGCACCAAGGAATCGCTCGGGTGCTCCGGCTTCGTCAACTGCAATGTGTGACCACGAGGTGCACACAACCGCTTCTGCAGGTTGCAACATGTTGGCAAGAGCCATCACATTGGCGCCAGTGCCACCAAACGCGAAGCGAGTTACAACTTCTTTGCCGAACAGTTCTGAGAACGCGGCTTCGGCGTCGTGAGTGAAACGATCATTGCCATAGGCAAGTTCATGACCGGTATTCGCTTTGTGTAGCGCTTCCATCACTAGGGGATGAGTGCCCGATGCGTTATCGCTAGAGAGCAAGCGGCTTGGCGCCTCGAGATGCGACGGAACTGCACGAATTGACATCCATTCAGTATGCGTTGTAATCCTCGCAATTTGTCGCGTCATGGCCTACCTTTTCGTCATGACGAAACCCAGTCAACCTGCAGATCGCAATAAGCACGTGAACGACCTTCAACATACGCAGAATCCGGTCACCACACCGGACGCCCTCAAATGCAGATGGTGCAGAAGCCCATTGCCACCAAATTCGGGTGCTGGAAGGCGACGAGAGTTCTGTTCTCAGGCCTGTCGACAATGGGACTGGGTTGCCCGCCAGCGAGCCTCAGAACTCGCGCTGAGCGAGGATGAGTTGGTGATCACACGTAGCGAGCGAGACAAATTGCGGGATCAGATTTTTGTCCTGCGGTGTGCGGTTCAAGACGTGGAACAAGATCTGGATCCATCAATTGATCCGACAACGCGCGACTACAAGGCTGCATTGTCGTGGCTGTTAGACGCAGCCAGGCCGTTAGTTCAAGATCCGAGCCAGCCATAAGCGATATGGTCGTGTGGTTGTAGCCGTATTTTCTCGCCCATAATCATAGTTATGTAAAGTAAGGATAAGTAATGAAACAAGGTAAATCTGAGCTTCATGTCATCCCCGCTACTGGTATGAGCACGCAACAGATCTCTCATGCTTTCGATGATGTCTCAGAAAACGACGTGCGTTGGCGAGACGGCAAAGCATTCTCGCTGGCGTACAACGCAGGCCCAGATGTTCTGCAGGTTGCGCAAGACGCTTACGATCGTTTTGGTGGGGCCAATGCTCTGAACACGGCTGCATTCCCGAGTTTGCGTCAGATGCAGAGCGAGGTGCTGGACATGGTGGGTGTTTGGCTGGGCTCGCCCACTACAGCCGCTGGATACTTCACGAGCGGCGGAACCGAGAGCATTTTGATGGCTGTCAAGGCTGCACGAGATCAATTCTTGACCGAAAATGCTGTCACCCACCCAAATATCGTGCTTCCTACATCGGCTCACGCGGCCTTCGACAAGGCAGCGGCCTACTTCGGTGTCGAGTTGCGCCGTGTGGCAGTGCAAAGCGACTGGCGTGCCGACGTGGAAGCAATGGTGCAGCGCATTGATTCGAACACCGTTCTGATCGTTGGGTCATCCCCGCAGTACCCGCAGGGTGTAATTGATGACATTCCGGCGCTCGCCAAGATCGCGCTGCACCGCGGGGTCAACTTTCATGTCGATGCGTGCATGGGCGGTGTGTCACTCGCCTATCTCAGCAGGCTGAATCAGCAGGTTTCACCCTGGAACATGGCGGTCCATGGAGTCACTTCAATTTCGGTTGATCTGCACAAGTTTGGATATACCTCAAAGGGTGCGTCGGTGATCATGTATGCAAATAAGCGTCTCCGTTCGTTTCAGGGTTTCTTCACCGATCAGTGGCTTGGTGGCGTGTACGCATCAAGTGGCATGCTTGGCACCAAATCTGGTGGGCCAATTGCTGCTGCGTGGGCTGTCATGCATTACCTCGGAGACGACGGCTACTTACGACTCACGCACAGTGCTCGCAGTGCAACAGTCAAGTTATCCCAACACATCACTCACCACCCCCACCTCTCACTGCTCGCTCAACCAGATGCTTTGTTGTTGTCGTTTATTGCCAACGACCCACGACGACTCAACATCTATGCCGTTGCAGACGAGATGTGGAAACGTGGCTGGTACATCGATCGCCAAGAGCCTCCCCAGTCGCTTCATTGCACGATCAACGCCATTCATGAATCGGTGATTGATGCAATGATTGTCGATCTCGATGAATGCATTGCGATTGTGCGCGATACCGGCAAAACAGGTGACGTAGGTGCGTATGGAACTTTGTCATGACGAAAAGTGATGAATCACCATCATTCACGATTCCCTCAATGGATGAGTTGCTCAAACTCATCAGTGCGCTCAATCCCGCCGAGAATGGTGCGAAGGTAGTTGATCAAGCAAAACGTTCAGTCGAGTCTGTGATGGCGAGCCTGCAGCTGATTCTGCAATCTTTAGAAAATTTCAACAGGGTTGCAACTCGAGTCGACAAACTACTGGATGACGTAGAAGACCCAATTCGCAAAATTGCCGATGCCAGCACTCTCCTCACCGACCTCGCAAACAAATTGGCACCGCTGATGGCTTTTTTACCACAACAAGCAGAGCACAAAGATTCAGATCAGACGACCGAAAACTCCTAGTTACAACGCAACAGCAATTGTTGGTGCTGCCACAGACTCTGATCTTGTGAGGGCAATGATCTGTGAGTCAACCTGATCTTTCACTCCAGCAAGCGGAAGCACATTGAGTACTCCCTGACCGTTGCGAAGCACGTCAACAAGTTGATCACCCTGGCACAGCACAACAGACTGACCGCTGATCACGATGTGTGCGGCAGCAATCTCTGACTCGACATGGTTGCGCAAATATTTGAAAATATCACGAACCGATTCAAGTTTGATACCTGCGTCTAACAGAGTCTTGATCACGCGCAACTCAAGCAAATCCCTGTAACTATAAATACGCCTCGAACCACTACCCGCTGCATCACAACTTGACGGACGAATCAAATCAGTTCGTGCCCAGTAGTCGATCTGGCGATACGTAATGCCAACAATCTCTGCTGCTTTTTTGCCGCTGAACCCTTGACCCATAGCTCAAGGTTAGGTGCCTAAATCGTTTTTGACTATCCCTGAAAATCCTCTGGTCTGATGTTGTCAATGAAGTCACGAAATTCGTCCAAAATCTCTTCTTCGGTGTCTACATGGGTCTCTGCTACTACCTTGCCAACCTCGTCCATGATCGCTTCGGTAGCAAACATTGGTACGCCAGCCCTCAATGCAATGGCTACAGCATCCGAGGGACGACACGAGATAACCCGCTCCTTGCCACTCCCCCTCAAATGGAGCTCGGCAAAATAGGTATTGCCAACCACTTCAGTGATCACGATGCATTCAAGTTCAACATCAATTGATGTAAAGAGTGAGACGAACAAGTCGTGAGTCAACGGTCGTTCCGGCGTAACTCCCTCCAGCGCAAAATGAATCGATGATGCTTCTGGTCCACCAATATAAATTGGCAACATTCGTCGACGCCCACTCGACTCGCGCAACATCAAGATTGGAGAATTGGTTGGCATCTCTAGACGCACACTCTCAAGATCAAGTTCAATCAGCACTACAGCGACCGGCCTTCGTTGTAGGCGCGTGCAGCCACAGTTACAAAGGCTGTGCGCATTTGGTCTGCAAGATCGATCAATTCGTTGAGCAGTTCCATTGCTTCTTGTCGCGCTGCCGGATTGCGTTGTCGCAGGAATGGCATGATGCGCTGTTCAAACAATCCGAACTCTCGTTCGGCAGAGTGCTTCAATGTTTTAAGGTGTCGAACATCAATACCTTTGTCGATGAACTGCGACGCAATCGAGACGATCTTCTTATCAAGAGGGCTATACATTTCGATGTCGCCAACCATGCGTGGTTTGACAAGACCGTTCGAGATAAGTGACTTCAGCACAACATCGTTCGCTTCAAGTTCTTGCAACAGCTCGGAACGACTGATCGAAGACGTATCGTCAGCTTTGTTTGCAGCACGCAAGGGTGCACTCGGAGTTTTGGCAAGCTTGAGACGCGCTGCAGGATGACCACCACTAGTTGACTGACTTCTCAGGACGTGTGGCGAAGTGTCGTCGTAGGGCCTGATCATTTCATCACTGGTATCGCCTTCTAATTTTGTGCGAATCACTTTTAGTGGCAGATAGTTCTCACGTTGCTCACGCAAAATAAATCGCAATCTCTCCACTTCAGATCTGCTGAATTTGCGATAACCAGACGCGGTGCGCTCGGGTTCGATCAATCCCTGACTTTCAAGAAAACGAATCTTTGAAATAGTTACGTCGGGAAACTCTTCCAGCAGTAGGCCCAAAACTTCGCCGATTGAGAGGTAGTTCTTGTCAGTCATCACAGGTCATACATTCTGTCACTCATCTCACGAAATCAAAAAAGCAGTAATTTAAGAGTTACTAGCGCCGTTAAAAAACACCATTCGATACTTACCAACCTGTAATTCATCTCCATTCTGTAACAACATCTCCTCTACGCGCTCCTGATTGACGTACGTGCCATTCAGCGAGCCCATGTCGGTCACTACAAAGCCATCACTTCCAAGCCGTAATTCGGCATGCCGACGAGACACCGTGACATCGTCAAGACATACCGTGCATTCTGGGTTTCGACCAATTTCGACACGATCAAGCGTCAAAGAAAACCGTTCACCCGAACGCTCACCCGAACGCATCACCAACAACCCGTGAGCATTCTGATTTCCGCGAATCTCACTCAATAACACCTGCACATTGTCTTGATCACCCGGCGCGTCCTGCAGTGGATCTATTTTTGCCAACACAATTGTGCGCTCACTCGGATGATCGAGCACAGTGCCACAAGCGGAACAAAACGTAGATTCTGGCGGATTTCGATGACCACATGAGTTGCAAAATGTGTAGGCCATACCCCTACCGTAGCCTTCAGCCAACACGCCCTGCACGCAGGTTTGCCCGAATCACGGGTACATACATAACGGCCGTGTAATAACTCAAGGCAAGGCCAGGCACAGCAAATATCCAACCCAATGTTGTTGCTCCATTTGCGAGCCCGAATGTGCTGGATCCCAATAACAGCAATGGCACCGACGTCATCAAGAACAACGTGTACCATTTACCCCAATAACTGACCGCAAATCGCTGCATACCAAACAGGGTTGCTACCACCATGGCGCCGCCAACCGTGATCTCGCGCACAAGAATCGCAATACAGAACCAACTTGGCACTCCTCCATCGATCATCACACCCAACGTTGCCACTATGAACAGCATGCGATCCACAAACGGATCAAACACCGACCCGAATACTGAAGTCTGATTGAGTTTTCGAGCCACCCAGCCATCAATCCAATCGGTATACGAAATTGCACCCAGCAACCATGCAGCACCCGCGCGATTGTCTCGTGCAAACAACACATACAAAAAAACTGGGAGCATGAACAGTCGAGCCAAAGTAATTGCATTCGGAATCGACCACATTCCAGAAGTCAGACTTGGCTTTTCAGTGCTCACGATCTCCGACACTACAATCTTCACTATGCCCACACTGTTTACCCGCATTATCTGCGGAGAGATACCTGGCCATTTTGTGTACAAAGACGAGATCTGCGTTGCGTTCTTGACAATCAACCCCATCTCAACAGGTCATACGTTGGTGGTTCCGATTGAAGAAGTTGATCAATGGACAGACCTACCGACAGCCACGTCAGATCACCTCATGCGAGTGGCAAAAAATATTGGAAACGCTCAAAAGCAGTTATACGACTGCAGACGTGTCGCGCTCATCATTGCCGGTTTTGAAGTTCCCCACTGCCATCTGCATGTCATTCCAGCCAACACTATGTCCGACCTCTCGTTCGATCTAGCAGCATCTCATGTTGACCCGACAGAGCTTGCAGCACAAGCTCAAAAGATTGCTGCAGTTCTTAAAACAATTTAAGTTCGCCCAACGATTCTGTCTGAGTCAAATCGATTGGTTCAATCAAATCACTTCCATTATTCCGCGAACTGTTTACTTTGGTACTGACCGCGCACACCACAAGTGCATCATTATCAACGACCTGTATTTGAGCAAGCGGGTTGATATTTTTCTCGTCTAGCCAATTTGCCACTCCAGAACGATCTAGCAAAACAGGCATTCGATGATGTAACTGGCTCACCATGTCATTTGCATCGGTTGTTAATACAACCGCAGTATGCAAAAACTGACCGCCCGAATGATTCGGATCTTTCCATGCAGTCCACAATCCAGCCACAGCGAGAACTCCCTGCTGTGAATAACGCGATTGACTTCTGGCAGAGAAATAATACGGTTGCTTGATCGGCTTCATTGCGTCATGACGTAATTGCTCTTTCCACTCAAAGTAGCCATCCATAGGAAGCACGCAACGATGTTGCGCTACCAAGTCACGAAACGATGGCTTCTCGGCAACGGTCTCAATACGTGCATTTATCAGACTCGCCGCACGCGATGCATCCGGCGCCCAGCGAGGAACCAGTCCCCACGAAAAACTGACGACCGATGGCCCGCCTGTTGAATTTACAATCCCCAAAACAATGCTGGTTGGCGCAACATTAAAACTGATCGGCAATTCGTCTGTATCGAGTGAAACAGAAAATATCTCAGAGATCTCCAGCGCAGTTGTCTTGCGCACAAATCTTCCGCACATGAACTAAAAATTAGTCCAACTTACGACCAGAGACCACCCGGGGTTGCAAATATCCAGACAAGCAATGGCGTGATTATCAAACCCGGCAGCAATGAGCCAAGCCTGATCTTCTTGATCTCCAGCAAATTAAGCCCAATGGCCATTACGGCCAACCCACCCGCTGCAAATAACTCTGTACGCATCCGCTCGTCCAACAGCAAATCAAGACGCGTACCAAACAGAGTCAATGTTCCCTGCACTACAAACACGCTGACGGCGCTGAATATGGCACCGACTCCGTATAGAGCAGCAAAAATTACGGTCATGAAACCGTCGAGGCTTCCCTTGATGATGTACAACTGCGGCGTCTTACCGCTCGCATCTTCTAATGCTCCTAAAATGGTTAACGGCCCAACGCAAAACAACAGCGAAGCGGTAACAAACCCGGTCACGAAACGATTATCAGCACTGTCCGATGCAAACCGTTTTTTCAACACTTCCCCAACCTGAACGAGGCGATCTTCGACACGGATCAACTCGCCGATTATGCCGCCCAACACCATGCCTAGTAGCGGAAAAACCATGTTGTCTGTCTTGATCACATCGCTCAACCCAAGTGCGAGCGTCACCAACCCAATCACCTGCACCACCAACACTCGAATTCGATCGGGAATCCGATGTCCAATAACTAACCCAAGTCCACCGCCAACAAGAACCGTCAGTGTGTTGATCAATGTCCCTAAACCGCGCACGCCACACTCCTTGTTAATTGACTCATGCTTTGACTGGCTAATGCTGTAGTTGACCAATGCTCTAACGCTTGAAGGATACGGCGTAACCACCATACTGATGTGCATGGTTCTCGTTTGGGCGTGCGGTGCGGCATTGTTATACGGAGTCGCCGACTATTGCGGTGGACGCGCCTCAAAGGTATCCAAAGCTGCAGCAGTCACTTTTCTCGGGCAATTCGTTGCACTTATCCTGCTCGCAATTGTCATTGCTTTTGGTAGCACTCCGGTGATGAGTACACACGACTGGTGGTGGAGTGGTTTCGCTGGTGCTGGTGGCGCAATAGCACTCGTTGCTTTTTACCAAGCAATGTCACTTGGATCCATGACAGTGGTAGCGCCGATTACGGCAATCGTAGGTATGTGTAGTCCAGTCGTTGTTGGTCTCATTCAAGGCGAACGTCCAGCATCAATCGCCGATGTGGGAATGGCCCTGGCAGCAATTTCGCTGTCCATGGTTGGCTACGCATCGAACAGCTGATCTCGACCAGTAACGCCTGAAACGCTTTCTAGTCGGGCTGGCGGGATTTGAACCCGCGACCTCTTGTCCCCCAGACAAGCACGCTAACCAAGCTGCGCTACAGCCCGCATCTCGACTATTTACCCTAGCGAAAGAGATCTATAACTCTCCACGACAAATACACAACCAGTGCACCAACGAGCAACTTGAAATGCCACGGTACTGAAACATCCTCGTCAGCAGAACTCTGTGCGAGTTTTTTAATATTGATCGTTTTAGCGGTCAGTCCACCATTGATATTAAATTCTGCAATCGGTTTCAAACATTTGGGGCAACTACCATCTGCCAACATTGCGCTGGGCGCCAAATACTTCGAACACTCTTCACACCAAGGCATGGGTTTACTCCGAGCGTTTGCGGACACGCATCTTGATCGGCGTTGAACCAAATTCAAATTTCTCACGAATGCAACGCTCGAGATAACGCAGATAAGGAGCAGGTAACTCGCGATTTACAAACAACGTAAACGTTGGAGGATCAGTTGCACCCTGTAGTGCGTACAACACTCGAGCACCGCTGCCCGCTGGTTGTTTTTGTTGTGCTTCGGCCATCACCTTGTTGACATCACGGGTAGGAACGCGTTTGTGATAGTGCACAATGCACTCTTGCAAGATTGGCAGCAAGCGATGCACTCCCTTGCCAGTCAGTGCAGAAACCTTGAGCACCGGCGCATCTCCAATGAAATACAACTTGCGAGTCATCTCGTTGTCGATATGTTCACGACCCTCTGCGTCGAGTGTCTCCCACTTGTTGAGGATCACAATGACCGGACAACCTGCGGCATCAATGCGCTCGGCCAACCGTTGGTCTTGGCTCGTGATGCCGTCATGTGCGTCAATCACCAGCAAGGCAACGTCTGATTCGTCAACAGCACGTAGCGCGCGCACGAACGAGTAATACTCCGCCGATTCATCAACCTTGCTTTTACGACGCATTCCTGCAGTATCGACAAAGACCATTGGCCCATCTTCAGTATCCACCTGTGTGTCGATCGCATCGCGCGTAGTCCCGGGCATGTCATGAGTGATCGAACGATCTTCACCCACCAAGCGATTGAAAAGAGTGCTCTTGCCAACATTTGGACGACCAACAATTGACACGCGAGGAATACCCGGAGCACGGATGGCATCGCCAAGCTCTGGCTCTGGCTCCATGTCGAGCGCCTCAACACGCTCAAGGATCGCATCCAGCAAATCACCCGATTTGCGACCGTGCAGGGCAGACACTGCAATTGGTTCGCCAAAGCCGAGAGAAAGAAAATCCCAGCGATCCGTCTCACGACGTTCTGAGTCAATTTTGTTGGACACAACAAGAACTGGACGGTCAGTCTTTCTCAGCCAGGCAGCAATGAGTTCATCGTCATGAGTCACTCCAACCCATGTATCAACCACAAACAACACGAGGTCGGCAGCCCCAGCGGCCTCCTCTACTTGGCGGCTCACTTTGGTGTCGAGTTCGGAGCCACCTGGCATCCATCCACCCGTATCAACCACACTGAATTTCTTGCCAATCCACTCAACATCGCGCTCAAAACGGTCACGAGTAATACCTGGTTGATCCTCGACAATTGCAACCTGAGCGCCCAAGAACCTATTGAAGAGGGTGCTCTTACCCACATTGGGTCGTCCGACGATTACTACGGTTGGCAATCGCTCAGTCACGCATGCATTGTACAAGCGGTTTGCGCGAGAACGATGAGCACTAAAGTGAATCTGTGAGCGTGACGAATACATCGCAAGTGGAACGAGTTCTTCTCGCTGCTCCCCGCGGTTTTTGTGCTGGAGTTGAAATGGCCATCAAGGCCCTTTCATGGATGGTTCGTACGTTTCCTGCTCCCGTGTATTGCTTCCACGAGATCGTGCACAACAAGTCTGTCGTTGATCGGTTCATCGCGCAGGGTGTCATCTTCGTCGACGATATTGATGCGATCCCTGTTGGAAGTCCAATCATGTTGTCGGCACACGGCTCAGCTCCCGAGGTGGTGGTCAACGCTATTGATAGGGGCGGCTATGTAGTCGACTCGGTTTGCCCTCTTGTCACCAAAGTGCATCACGAATTACGCGTTCGCTCAAACAAGGGATACAAAATCATTTACATCGGCCACGAGGGCCATGAAGAGGCCGTTGGCACCATGGCGGTTGCACCCCATGCAACTACTCGTGTCGAGAAACTTGAAGATGTTGCTTTGCTGCCCGACACGAACGAACCACTTGCACTGCTGGCACAAACAACGCTTTCACATCGTGATTGGCAAGAGGTGGCTCAAGCAGTCAAAATTCGTTTCCCACAAGTTTGGCAACCAGGCAAGAGCGATCTGTGTTTCGCCACCACCAACCGTCAAACCGCTCTCATGCACATCGCGGAGAAGTGCGATGCCATCATTATTATCGGCTCTGCCAATTCATCCAATACTCTTGCTCTCGAAAAACTAGGCAAGTCAATGAACTGCAAAACAGTTCTGCGTATCAACTCTGCTGACGAAGTTCCTGAAGGACTTGTAGGAACCGTTGGCGTCACTGCAGGGGCATCAGCACCAGAAGAACTCGTACTGGCCGTAGTCAACCGACTCGCTCCGCGTTTAGGAGTTGAAGAAGTTCGGCTCACTACTGAAGATGAGTATTTTCCACCACCAAGAAACATTCGACAACTCCAGCATGCAATCGAGCAAGCATCTACGGTCATGATCGGCGGCAACTTTTTAACTGGTCAGCACCTCGATGACCGTTCAGTAAGCGCCAGCACCGTGCTGCAACAACTCACGAGTTAATTTCTTGGCACTTTGCTCCAAGCAATTTCACGATCGACGCGCACGTCGCCTGGAAGTCCGAGCATTCGCTCACCCAGAATGTTCTTCATAACTTCGCTGGTTCCGCCCTCGATGCTGTTGGCACGAGCACGCAAGAATGCTTTAGGAACAGAGTCAAAACTCATCGCCGTTTCCGGTCTTACCATTGCATAAGAGCCATACAGCATGCCGTGCGCTCCCATCAGCTCAATGCAGAACTCATATGTCTGCTTATTCAGATCGGCACTGGCCATCTTTCCGATTGAACCCTCAGGACCTGGCACTCCAAGTTTTCTGTTTTGTCCAGCGCGAATATTTGTCAGTCGAAGTACCTCGGCACGAATCCACAACTGTGTCAGCTTGTCCCGGGTTGCTGCATCTCGTTGATCTTCTGGCATCTTCTCCCAAATCTTCATCGCTTCACGGATCGGACCAGAGGCCTTAGGAGGAATTGCCCCACCAATTGCCACACGCTCATTCATCAGTGTTGTCAAACTCACGCGCCAGCCGTCGCCCGGCCCACCAAGTGTCTCCGAGACCGGTACGCGCACATCGGTGAAATACACCTCGTTGAATTCGGCTTCGCCGGTCATCTGGCGTAATGGGCGAACCTCTACTCCTGGTGCGTGCATATCCACCACTACTGCAGTCATGCCAGCGTGCTTGACAGCCTCAGGATCTGTGCGCACAACCAGCAGGCCCCATTTTGAAAGATGGGCCAATGTTGTCCAAACCTTTTGTCCGTTGACTAACCATTCGTCACCATCGCGGATTGCCTTCGCCGAGAGGCCTGCAAAATCCGAACCTGAACCTGGTTCTGAAAACAACTGACACCAAATTTCTTCGCCAGTAAACAATGGTCTCAAGTATTTAGTTCGCTGTTCTGGCGTACCCCACTCAACAACGGTTGGTCCACACATTCCGTATCCAATCGGATTTCGTGCGTATGGATTCGGGCTTCCAGCAGCAGACAATCTTTCGCTGACGATTTTCTGATGCTTAGGCGACAAACCGAGACCACCAGCGCCGACTGGGAAATGCACCCAAGCCAGACCGCGATCGTACTGTTCACCCAAAAAGATTTCTGCTTTCGTTTGGCGTGGAGGAAATGCGTCAAGCAGTGCCGTTACCGCATCATCTATCTGCTGCTCATCAGCCAACGTCTGTGTCTGTGCTATCGACATATGCTCTCCTTTTGTTTAAACCAAATCTAGTAACCCCGAACACTTTAATCTTCATTGGTCTTGTGAGTTTCTACTCCCAAATTGCTTGACGTAACAATTTTTGGGCTAACTTTTGGCTATGTTTCCTGGACAAATTGCAACCATCACCCCAGACAAGCCTGCCGTCATCATGGCTTCAACATCCCAAATCATTACCTACAAAGAGCTCGATGAGGCTGCAAATCGTCTCAGCCAACTGCTCTATCAACATGGTCTACGTCCTGGCGACCACATCGCAATTTGCCTCGAGAATCATCCGCGTTATTTCGAAGTCATCTGGGGTTGTCACTATGCGGGACTGATCTACACAGCGTGTTCAAGTCGCCTCACCTCAGACGAGTTGACTTACATCATCAATGACTGCAACGCGAAGGCCTTCATCACAAGCAAGTACAAAGCCGACCAGGCTGCTGAAATTGCAAATGTAATACCAAATGTTGACCTACGGCTCATGCTGGATGGCGTAATTGATGGCTACGAAAAGTACGAGAACATCGTTGCTCAGCAGTCCCCGCTTCCGCTTGACGACCGAGTGGACGGGTCAGACATGTTGTATTCGAGTGGAACCACTGGGCGTCCGAAAGGCGTCGCACTCAATCTCGGCAAACTTCCGCTCGGATCTCCAAATGGTGTTACATCACTTGGACAATTCCTGTTTGCGATGAACGACAGCACGATCTACCTTTCGCCAGCACCGCTGTATCACGCAGCACCTCTGCGCTGGAACATGGCAGTGCACCGCGTAGGTGGCACAACGATCATCATGGAGCATTTTGATGCCGAAGAATATTTGAAATTGATTCAGCGGTACGTCGTAACCCACTCTCAGACAGTGCCAACAATGTTCGTTCGTCTGCTCAAACTTCCTACCGATGTGCGTACCAAGTACGAAACCAAATCTCTGACACACATTTTTCATGCCGCTGCTCCATGCCCGGTCGATATCAAACAGCAGACCATTGCATGGCTTGGCCCAATTGTCCACGAGTATTACGCGGGCAGCGAAGGCAACGGCTTTGTGTACTGCAACTCCGAACAGTGGCTTGCCCACCCGGGAACCGTTGGCCAATCTTTGCAGGGAGTCATTCACATTCTCGATGACGATGGCAACGAGTTAACGATTGGTCAAACAGGCACCATCTATTTTGAAAGTGCCGCCAAGTTCGAATATCACAATGACCCCGAGAAAACTCAAGCATCTAAAGATTCACTCGGTAGGGGTTGGTCCACTCTTGGCGACATCGGATATCTAGATGATGAGAAATATCTTTATCTGACCGATCGCAAGGCTTTCATGGTCATCGCTGGGGGTGTGAACATTTACCCCCAAGAGGCGGAGAACATTTTGGTATCTCACCCAGACGTGATCGATGTTGCCGTATTCGGAATTCCCAACGACGAGTTTGGCGAAGAAGTGAAGGCAGTTGTCCAGCCAACAGTGATGCCCGCGACACCCGAGGATGCCAAAAATCTCGAACGTATCCTGATCGAACACTGCAAGGCGTCTCTTGCTTCATTCAAGTGTCCAAAATCTGTTGACTTTCGAACCGAACTTCCACGGCACCCGACTGGCAAGCTCTACAAACGTCTGTTGAAAGATGAATACTGGGCCGCTGCTGGCAGAAGTATCTAAAGTACATCTGTGTCGCATCCATTTCTTGAGACTCAACTCCCGATTGCTTTTGCACATCGCGGCGGTGCGAGTGACGCACCCGAAAACACCATGCCAGCTTTTGCGAAAGCAATTGAGCTTGGCTACACATACCTCGAGACCGATGTGCATGCCACTCGTGACGGTGTGCTCCTAGCTTTCCATGACGACGACCTGTTACGTACGTGTGGCGTCGCGGGCAAAATTAGCGAACTCGATTATTCTGAAGTGCGCAATGCACGGGTCAACGGCACTGAGCCAATACCACTATTGCAAGATATTTTTGACGCATGGCCACAGGCTCGCATCAACATCGACTGCAAATCAGACGCCGCACTCCAACCATTAATCAAAGCTCTGCGACCACCTGGTGTGCTCGACAAAGTGTGTGTTGGTTCATTTAGCGACAAGCGTCTTTCGGTGCTCCGTGAGACTTTCGGTCCGTCACTGTGTTCGTCGCTTGGTCCGAAACAAGTCGCACTGCTCCGTGTGCGCAGTTGGATAGGTGTGGTCAAACCATTCGAAGGTGCCCTTGCCGCGCAGATTCCGCTTAAGCAGGGCCCAATCACACTGACCGATAAGCGACTGGTCGATGATGCACACAGCGCTGGGTTACAGGTTCACGTTTGGACCATCGACGAACCCGACGAGATGGAGCACCTATTGAATCTTGGCGTTGATGGAATCATGACCGATAAGCCTCTTGTGTTGAAGCAGATTCTGCAGAATAAAGGCCTCTGGAATTCGTCGATCAGTTGATTGGCACTATTAGATTATTTGTGTGACCCCTACGAGGATGCGGCTCAGCCGACGCTTCGGTGAACTCCACCACGCCTAGCCCAAACGTTCATCGCTCGGGGTCCCATTTGATCTCTGCAGATGACATCTGCTTGTCGTTTCCCGACTCGACTGAAGCCTTGCGAGATGTCTCGCTGCAAATCGCAACACACGAATTTGTCGCGCTTGTCGGCCCAAGTGGTTGCGGTAAATCAACGCTGCTGCGCGTGCTCAGCGGACTTCAACAACCAACAAGCGGCAGCCTTACCTCCACCACCAGTGACATCGGATTTGTTTTTCAAGACCCGACTCTGCTGCCCTGGCGAACAACCCTTCGAAATATTGAAACATTGCTCGAGTTACGGGGAGTCAATGCAGATGAGCGCAAAGCCACGGCTCAATTCGCCCTGGAGTCAGTTGGCCTACAAGACAGCGGACACAAGTATCCACGACAACTTTCGGGAGGCATGAAAATGCGAGCATCCTTGGCTCGCACTCTCGTCACCGATCCCGGTTTGCTCTTGCTCGACGAACCCTTCGCCGCGGTAGACGAATTTACTCGCGAGTCACTCAATGACGATCTGCTCGCGATGTTTGCTTCTGCAAAATTTTCGGCAGTTTTTGTGACTCACTCCATCACTGAGGCCGTGTATCTTTCGCAGCGAGTCGTCATCATGTCGCCACGACCAGGAACAATCGCGCACGAGATACAGATCCCTTTCGAGTACCCACGTAAACCTGAGCTTCGTTACAGCGCCGAATTCGCTCAGTCCTGTGGACAGATCGCTGCACTGATGAGAGAACTACAGACATGATGACTTTTAACGCTCGACTGCAGAAGATCGTTACTCGATACTTCGGCCCAACCGTTGTATTCGCACTATTTATATTTGCTTGGTACGCACTCGCCTACGGCTTAGAAAATAATTTCTCCCCAGCGTCCAATACACCGATGATCATTCCACCACCTCATCGTCTCTTTGAAGACTTTCATGGCATTGTGCGTACCAAAATTGTTGTTGCTTTCTGGATATCACTAAAAACATCGCTTGTTGGATTAACCATCTCTATAGTCTTTGGCCTCACACTTGGTGTTTTGATGGCTCAGGCAAAATGGCTTGAGCGTTCACTTTGGCCGTATCTCATCGCGTTGCAAGTCACGCCGATCATTGCAATTGTTCCACTCATGATCAAACTGGTGGGCTCCAATTTCGCGGCGAGAGTGCTCGTCACAGTGATCATCTCACTCTTCCCCATCGTCTCCAACACACTGTTTGGCGTTCAATCAACTCCAAAAAATATGCACGATTTGTTCTCATTGCATAAGGCAAGCCGCGCAACTCGGCTGTTAAAACTTCAATTGCCTGCAGCAAGTCCTGCGATATTTAGCGGATTACGCATCTCGGCCGGCCTAGCCGTCATTGGTGCAATCGTTGGCGACTTTTTCTTTGCCAAAGGCGACCCCGGTCTCGGCAAGCTCATCACGCAATTTTTTCTCAATAGCCAAGCCTCTGCGATGTTCGTCACAGCGTTGGCTGCAACTTTGCTGGGTCTTATGCTTTTCATAGTCTTCGGTCTGATTAACACGTGGGTTGTTGGCAGATGGTACGAAGGTTCAATTTCATAATAACAATGGAGAACAAAACCACATGAGCAAGCGAAACACAACGATCTTTAGCGCAATCGCCTTAGGTATTTCCATCTCGCTTCTTGGCGCCTGCGGAGGCAGCGACACTGCAACTACAGATACAACAGTTGCAACAGCGACTGCCACCGAATTTTCACTTGCAGACGTGTGTCCCGCGACGATTGTTATTCAGACTGACTGGTTCCCCGAGTCCGAGCATGGTGGTCTCTACCAACTCATGGGCGACGACGCAGTCGCATCAAAAGATACGGGTGCTGCTGTCGGATCATTGATGGTCAACGGGCAACCAACGGGTGTCAACCTCGAGATTCGCGCAGGCGGACCATTCCTTGAGTCTCCAGTTGTCACAGAGATGTATCAAAACAATGCAATCACGTTCGGTTACGTGGGCACCGATGTTGCTATCACGCGATACACCGATGCTCCGACGCTCGCGGTATTCAACGCTCTCAACATCAATCCACAGGTTTTGCTATGGGATGCAACTAAGCATCCTGAAGCCAAGACCATTGCTGATGCTGCCAAGACAATCACTTCTTTTTATGTTTACGGCGACCCAGCCTGGATGCGTTATTTTGCAGCGCAGGGACTTATCCAAGCAGATCAAGTGGATTCAAACTACAAAGGCAACTTGTTGCTCTCTACAGAAGACGCTGCACACCAAGGTTTCGCAACATCTGAGCCGTACAAATATGCAAATCTCGAAAGCGGTGCAATCACAACCGGCTACCAACTCATTCATGATGCAGGCTGGAACTCGTACGCACAAAACCTGGCTATACGAAAAGATCGACTCGAAGAACTTCGCCCTTGCCTTGAGAAAATTGTTCCAATTTTTCAACAAGCACAACTCGACTACATTGCGGATCCAACCCAAGCAAACGCGATCATTCTTACGACTGTCGCCACATACGACAGCTGGTGGACACAATCAGAAGGTGACGTTGCCAATGGCGCTGCTTCTCAAAAAGAAATGGGAATTGTCGGCAACGGCGAGACACCAACCTTTGGCGATCTAGAAGAGGCGCGAGTAAATGATTTCATCGCAAAGGCAACGCCAATCTTGCGCGAGCAAGGCCTTGAGATTGCCGACATCGCTGCAGGCGACATTACCGACAACACATTCCTGGATACTTCAATCACCTACCAGGGGTAGTTGAATCAGGCGTCTTTGACGCTCCACTTACGCTGGGCCACTGGATCTTTATCGCTCCAAGGGAAATTGATCCACTGGTCAGTGTGCTTCCACACGTAGTCGCACTTGATGATGGATTGTGACTTCTCGTACAACACGGCAAGACGGGTATCTGCTAACTGACCCTTGCAAAACTCAAGTACGTGCTTCAACGTATGGCCAGTGTCTGCCACATCATCAACGATCAAAACTTTTGAATCCTTCAAGTCGACGAGACTTGGCACGGGAGGGAGGATCATTGGCACTGCAAGCCGCTCATTGACGCCGGTATAAAACTCGACGTTCATGGTGTACGTGTTCTTGACAGAAAGCGCATAACCGAGAGCACCTGCCGGAAGCAGTCCACCGCGCGCAATTGCAAGAATAATGTCGGGTTCGTAGTCACTCTTAGCCACCATCACTGCAAGTTCGCGACTTGCGACTCCGAAGGACTCCCACGTCATTATTTCTCGTTCTTCGCTCAACTCGACCCCTTTATTGCATCTCGTGAAACCATCAATCTAGTTCATCAGTCGGCTGCATACGGGCAGTGACGGCATCCGCTCTCGCAACAATAATTACGTGATGCCAAAAACTCGGCGGTCATGACCGAAAGCCCTGAGACCGGATCTTGATAACACGGCAAACGGGCAGCAACAGCCGAGGCATGGCGACTCATTATTTCCGCAAAGCGTGGGTGTGTCCCCTGCAGACGTCGAAATATTGGCATATTGAGATAATCATCCCTGAGAACTGGGGGTGTCATAACGCTTCGAGCATCTCCCAAAATTGTGGCCAACTCTTAGAGACGACGTTTGCCTGATCGATGATCACTCCGGGCAGTTTGAGCCCGGCAACACCAAATGCCATTGCTAACCGGTGATCATGATGTGTGTCACACGAGCCACCGTGCAACGCTTGGGAGGAAATCTCAAGACCATCTTCGTGTTCGACAACATTTGCGCCCAGGCCACGCATCTCACGAGCAAGATCCCCAATGCGGTCGCTCTCTTTGTTGCGGATGAAACCAACATTGCGAATTCGTGTTGGCGTCTCTGCAAACATCGCGACAATGGCGAGCGTCGGAACAAGATCTGATATTTCAGACATATCAATGTCAACACCCTGCAACATCTTATTTGCATCGCGACTAACGGTGATTCCGACTTGGTCTTCCGAAATTTCACAACCCATTTGGCGCAAGACATCTACAAATCGACTATCTCCCTGCATCATGTTTGACCGCATGCCATTTACGCGCACGCGACCACCCACCACTGCTGCTGCAGCGAAAGGGTACGAAGCCGAACTTGCGTCGGGCTCAACCGCGAATTGGCAACCCACATACCCCCCGCCGTCAATCACTATGAAGCGATTATCTGTAACACGCACATTTGCACCAAATGACTTCATTACCGACGCCGACATTGCGATGTACGGCAGCGAAATGATGTCTCCGGTCAGTTCAATCGTCAATCCATTAAGGAAGATTGGTGCAATGAGCATCAACGATGTAACAAATTGCGATGACGTATCAGCCGCGACCTGAACCGAATGAGAGTAGGACTCACCTCGCTGAACCGTAACGGGCAAACAATATTTTTCGTTTTGCCACGAAACACCAGCACCCAGTTGTTCTAACGCAAGATGCAAATCCTTCATCGGTCGACTGCGCAATGACGCGATGCCCGTCACCGTTATTGGGCCTCGACGCAATGCGCCAACGGCAGTGAGAAAACGAGCCGTAGTTCCAGCCAAATTGGCATCAATGGTGACCGCATCCGTACGGTCCAAATCAATTGATCCCTGAACATAGGCATCAGCACCATTCAGCGAAAAAGATGTTCCGAGTAACTTGAGGCCTTGCAACATCGCTTGCGTATCATCACCGTCCGGCAACCCTTTGATAGTTGAGTCGCCACGCGCAAGTGCTGCACATATCAGTGCCCGATGCGCAATTGACTTTGATCCCGGGACGGTAGCCACAGCATCAAGCGCTCCACTTTTTACAGCGACTGCGTACTCGCTTTGTTTTGTCATGAAATCTGATGCAAGATCGGTCTAAATCCACGTGCAATCAGACCACCACGAAACATATCTTGACTGGACTGCTCGACGACAAGCACGAGAACTCCCCGTTCGCCCTCAACCGAGTGAGCAACTTCGAAGTTGGCAATGTTGACGCCGAGTTCTGCAGCCAGGGTAAATATCTCTGCGGCCGCACCAGATCGGTCAGGAATAGGGACTCTGATTTCCACAACATCCATCAGATCTCGAACACGACTTGGCAAATTAGATCGAGCAATACGAGATTGCTGCAAACGCTTCATCAGTTCCGAGGAGTCACCTTGTTCGACAATCTGTTTCATGTGGGCAAGACCATCAATCAGCCCATCCAGTGCAATCACAATTGCATCTCGATTCTCTTTGCAGATGTCGATCCAGATGGCAGGATGACCAGATGCGACTCGTGTCATGTCGCGAAAACCACCTGCGGCGAGCCGCAACACCGCAACATGCTCTTCCGACCTCTCGCTCGCAAGACACATTAACGCTGCTGCAGTTAAGTGTGGAAGGTGACTGACGATTGCTACCAGTTGATCATGTCGCTGTGGATCAAGCACGACAATTTCGGAACCGAGTTCGGTCACAACTCCGGCAACTTGCTCGAAGTTACTGTCCGAAATACCTACTGATGGCGTCAAAACCCACACAGCACTTTCGAATAATTTGGCATCTGCACCAGCCAACCCAATGAGTTCACTTCCCGCCATAGGGTGCCCACCAATAAATCGCGGGTCATTGATCTGCCCGACTAGATGGGCCTTTACCCCACCCACGTCTGTCACTATGCCAGTCGTTTCGGCTAATGCGCGAACTACTTGCTCTGCAATAGATGAAACAGGGGTCGCCACAAACGTGATCGAGGCATCCCTGTCGACACCAATCTGATGAATCACTCCGAGTGATAACGCTTGACGTTCTATGTCGCCAACCGAGTCACATCCGGTGACGTGCCATCCCCTGCTCGACAGAGCAAGACCAAGTGATCCACCGATCAAGCCAAGACCGAAGACATTCGCACGTTTTTGCGTCACAAGTGACAATTCTACTCGTGGGCTACTGAACAACCGATTCAATTAACAGCTTGACCTCTGCATTTGTGAGATGCCTCCACTGACCAGGCAACAAGTGCCTATCCACGATCGGGCCTATGCGAACGCGCACCAGTCGAGCAACTGGATATCCGACTTCCTCGCACATGCGACGAATTTGACGATTTCTTCCTTCATGAATAACCACGCGCAATACACCAGGTTGCAATTGACTCACATCGGCAGGTGCGGTCATTCCGTCATCCAACTCAATGCCATTGCGCATTCGACTTAAGGCAGTGTTGTTCACGCCAGCCGCAGAACACTCCACATGTACGAGATATTCTTTTTCCAATCCAAAACTTGGATGTGTGATGCGATTCGTCAACTCTCCATCGTTTGTCAACAACAACAAACCCTCAGAGTCGGCATCAAGGCGCCCGACGGGAAACACCCGCGGTTCCAAAGGAACCAGATCGACAACGGTCTCACGGCCGTGCGTATCAATGGCCGTTGAGATGACGTCAACTGGCTTGTTGAGCAAGTAGTACACAACATCGGGGCGCACACCCACTGGCGCCCCATCGATTTCAATCAGATCAACCTCTACATCGACCCTGCGTCCCATTACGGCAATCATGCCATTCACTGTCACTCGTTCGCCGGCGATCAATTCTTCGCACGCGCGACGACTGCCCCAACCATGGCGAGCCAACACTTTTTGCAATCGCTCACCTTCAAACAACTGTTCGTCGCCTCCCGGCGTTGATGAACTAATAGCTACCCCTCAACTTCGTTTCGACTAGCACCCATTGGATTAGCCGGAACAATTCTCAATCCCTGTTCGAGAGCCTCAACAACTTCGGCAGGCGGAACAAAATCGGCAATCGGTGGCAATGATGAGAGCGAATCCAGACCAAGTCGCTCGAGAAACATTGCTGTTGTTCCAAACAAAATCGCTTGACCTGGTCCATTATCGCGAGACACTTCAGTGATGTAACCGCGAGCTTGCAACGTACGCATCACTGCATCGGGATCAACTCCGCGAATCGAGGCCACCTGCTGTCGTGACAAGGGTTGCTTGTACGCAATGATCGCCAGGGTTTCCAAAGCAGCCAACGAAATACGGGCTTGCTGACTATCGAGCACAAACCGTTCTACATATGCCGATACATCCGGGTGCGACTGAAAGCGGTATCCGCCTGCAACCTTGACCAATTGAAAACCATGTCCGGCTTCGGCATATGCCATTGACAACCTCTCGCACAGACCCTCCACAACGGCAAGGGGTTGCTCCAGTAATTGAGCCAGCAGTGTTGGATCGACGGGCTCCATCGCTACTAACAAAATTCCTTCCAATGCGCGCACCACCTCGGCACTGATCTGCGTTTCTTCATCAGACATTTTTGAAACCTTTCATTGCACCATCATCCTTCATAGTCGTCAATATTAAATACGGCTTCAAACCCAATGTCATTGCCGCCTGTCCACAGCACCTGAATGTCGCCAAATTTGTCACTCTGCTCGACATCAACTCGGCCCTGCTTGTATAACTCGAGAATCGCCAAGAACCGACACACGACTTCAATACGATCGTGGATCGCTTCAGTGAGTTGCGCAAATGTGATCCGTCCAAGACTTGGCAAAACATCCAGCAACTCCATCAGTGCGTCGGCGACGCTTGCTCGTATAGGCGCCACGTGGAAGAGGTCGATAGTTGTTGGTGGCTTTGGTTGAACTGCGCGGATAAATGCGCGCTGCAATCTGACCGGAGTAACCCCTTCCAACAAATCGGGCATCAACTCGGCAAAGCGCTCATCAGGGCCAGCCATGCGGGCAAAGCTCAAACCTGCTTTTTCAACTAAATTGCTGAACACACTGGCAACATCCTTAAAGGTCTTGCAATCCAGCAAACGAGCAAGTAGCAAATCACGTTCTTCCCACAGGGCGAGCTCTTCGTCAAGATCCATGTCAGCCTTACCTGGCAACAGACGACGGGTTTTGAGTTCGACAAGTGTCGCAGCGATCAACAAAAACTCAGTGGCAATCTCGAGATCAAAGGTCTGCATCTTTTGCACTTCAACCAAATATGCCTCGACAATTCGCAGCAACGACACCTCATGAATATCCACCTCCTCTTGCAAGATGAGATGGAGGAGCAAATCAAATGGGCCATCAAAGACCGGGGTGTTCACTTCATACGCCATCTTGCTCAAGGTTATATCAAACAGGCCTTTGCATGATTGTTTGCACTAGCGTTGTGGCGTGGCCAGAGTCCTTTCCTGCATCCAACCGACTGGCGAAGTCCACATCGGCAATTATTTGGGTGCACTGCACAATTGGGTCTCGGGTCAGCACAACAACGACGTCTTTCACGGCATCGTCGACCTGCACGCACTCACCATCACCGATACTCCTGGCGTCCTCGGACAACAAACCCTGCAACTAGCAGCGATCTTGTTTGCCGTAGGGCTCGATCCTCAGATTGCCACAGTTTTTGTGCAAAGTCATATCCCCGAACACAGTCAATTGGGCTGGATCATGGAGTGCACGGTGAGTTTCGGCGAGCTCAGTCGGATGACCCAATTCAAAGATAAATCTGCCAAGCGAGAAGCCGATTTCGTATCTGCAGGACTCTTCACCTACCCCGCTCTACAGGCTGCAGATATCTTGCTCTACGATGCGGCCGAGGTGCCTGTTGGCGATGATCAACGTCAGCACATTGAGATCACCCGCGATATTGCTCTGCGCTTCAACCATCGTTTTGGAGACACATTTGTTGTGCCCAAGGCCGTCACTCCTCCAACTGGAGCCCGAGTGATGGATTTACAAGAACCAACCAACAAAATGAGCAAGTCTGGTGACGGCGAAGCTGGAATCATCTATCTACTCGACGACCCAGCCTCAATAGTCAAAAAGTTTAAGCGCGCCGTGACAGATAGCGAGAACGAAGTTGTATTCGATCGCGAGCGCAAACCTGGTGTCAGCAACTTGCTCGAAATTCTCGGTGCCGTCACCAATGAGTCGCCATCTGCCCTCGCAACGACCTACACCCAGTACGGAAAACTTAAACAAGATACCGGTGAAGCAGTTGCCGAAATGTTGCGTCCAATTCAGACCCGCTATCACGAACTCATGGCCGACCCTGCAGAACTCAGCAATTTGCTTGCGCTTGGTAAAGAGCGTGCGTCAAAAGTGGCAAGTGCAACACTGGCACGAGCTCACGCTGCGATTGGTTTGTACCCAAGCAAATAGCGCAACTGTGTGCTTGTTAAATGTCGTCGGCTCTGCTGAGCGCTTGCCTTAATTCCCCCACACACGTTCCTCCAACCATCGAGATAGTCAACTCGTCACTGCCAATAGATCGGAGCATCGTTGCACCAATGCTTTCGTGATCGTGGTATTGACGAAAGCGACTCATACGTGGACCGACGAGTGTTGCGATCACTCGAGCGAAACTACCAAGACGTGCAACGGACTTACCCACATCATGCAATAACGCTCCAGCAATCTCGCTTTGCGTAGCAGTCGGTCGATACTTCACAAATCGACGCCCAACCATCACACTGTGCCGTCGATCCTGCACCATCATGTTGTTCCATACATCAAACTCGCTTGGCGAAAGCACGGACTGGACCCACTGCCGTTCAATCTCTTGCACCTGCGAAGGCACAAGCGAGAGCACAAAGCGCTTAGTGAGATGTGTGATTTTGCTCAACTGTAAGCCTTCAACTGTGAGCCTTGACTCGAGCGCGCGGGTGCGACTCGCGATACATCTCAAACAACACTTCGTTATCCACCTTCGTGTACACCTGCGTTGTGCTCACTGATGCATGCCCAAGCAGCTCTTGCACGATTCGCAAATCGGCTCCGTGCACCAGCATGTGTGTGGCGCACGAATGTCTGAGCACATGGGGTGAAAGCTCGCTCTTAATCCCAGCCAATAACGCATATTTGCGCACAATGCCCCATGCGGCTTGCCGAGACAAGCGTGTACCGCGCACACCAAGAAACATGGCGTCAGCATGATCGCGTTTTGCCCACTGCTGCGGACACAACATCGGTCTTCCACCAGCACCCAGCCAAGCCTCAAGCGCTTCTTTTGCGTGCCTTCCGAATGGCACGATTCTTTCTTTGGAACCTTTACCGAACACTCGAGCGACGTTGCTCTCCATGTCGACATCGCTCATCGAAAGTCCGCATGCTTCCGACACGCGGGCACCGGTTGCATACAAAAATTCAAGTAATGCCCGATCACGCACTGCCAATGAGTCAACACCAGTCACCGCGTTCAACAGCAATTCAAC
Source organism: Actinomycetota bacterium (assembly GCA_027592925.1). Lineage (GTDB taxonomy): Bacteria > Actinomycetota > Acidimicrobiia > Acidimicrobiales > Ilumatobacteraceae > UBA3006. The sequence goes on from JAQCJO010000015.1 coordinate 29,028, forward strand.
TTCCTCCTCGCTCAATGCTTTAGGTATTCCTGAAGGAACCTTGACGCCATCTATAAATGCAGTCGGATTGTCGGTGCGTAAACCTTCGTCAAGCATGAAGCGATGGAACATGCGAATAGCGGCAAACTGACGGGCAATACTTTTTGGTGCACGTTCGTTCGCACGCAGTTGCCCCACATACTTCTCTATTACTGCTGGTTTGACCACCCGCGAGTTTGATTTGGCACCAACGAGATACGACTCATACTGCGCAATATCTCTTCCATATGCCTCTATGGTCCGATCCGATCGACCCTGTTCTACCCGCATCCATGTTAAGAATCGTTCGCGATCGGTCAGACTCGTCATTTGCCAAAAGCACTTTCGGCTCGAA
>JAQCJO010000016.1 GCA_027592925.1 Actinomycetota bacterium
AGCCACTTCGCCCGAGAGACCACGATCGCGCAAGTAATCCCGCGCTACACGCGCATCGGGGCTAGTCAAGAGCCTGTCGTGATACCAATTCACTGCCTTGTCCATCACCTCGATGAGTTGTTTGCGATGCTGACGATCTTTGCTTTGACCACCCGTTGTATACGTCAGGGTTATCCCGGCCTTGTTCGCGAGATGCTCAATCGACCCCACAAAATCAAGATGCTCGATGTCTTGCACAAACTTGAAAACATCGCCAGCAGCACCGCATCCAAAACAGCGATAGCGCTTGGTTTCTTCGCGCACGTTAAACGAACCAGATTTTTCGGCATGGAACGGGCACAGACCAACCCAGTTACGACCAACTCTGCGCAATGGCAGGTACCCCTGCACCACATCAACCAGCGAGACGGTTTCGCGCAGCCGCTCTATGTCGTCATCACTAATGGCCACGCCAAGCAGACTAGTGCTTGTGGTCGTGGACCACTGAAGCGACAATCGCGATCGTCATAACCATCAAAATGAACAGCAGGGAAAGCCAAGTTGGGACGTGGTACCAGTGCGCAATCGTCATTTTGAGGCCGACATAAATCAAAAGCACCGAAATGGCTGGTTTGAGGTAGACAAAGCGATCCTTGATGTCGGCAAACAAAAAGTAGAGCGCGCGTAGACCCATAATGGCAAAAGCATTTGCTGCAAACACAATGAACTGCTCATTACTTACTGCAAGCACGGCGGGAACAGAGTCGACAGCAAATATCACGTCGGAGATTTCAATTACGACCAACACGGCGAGTAACGGAGTTGCAAGGCGTTTTCCGTTCTTCTTGGTGAAGAGCTTTTGTCCATCCAACTCGTCAGTAGTTGGAACAAAGCGGTGGAATAGTCGCATCGTGCGCGTGTCCGATGGATCCTTTTCGTCATCGTCGCCGTGGCGGAACACCCCAATACCTGTATAGATAAGAAATAGTCCGAAGCCAATGAGCACATAATCAAAGCGTTCGATAATCGCGACTCCAAGGAAAATGAATATAAAGCGCATCACCAAAGCACCGAAAATTCCCCAGAACAACACACGGTGCTGATACTCGCGTGGCACTTTAAAGTGAGTGAAAATCATTGCCCAGACAAAAACGTTGTCAACACTCAAACTCTTCTCAATCAAGTATCCGCTGATGTACTCAACGGCGGCTGCTCTTTCAAACATTGCCCAGATGACAAAAGTAAAACCGACGCCGATGCTCACCCATACAATCGATTCGATCGCGGCTTCCTTCAGATGGGCGACGTGCGGACGACGGTGAACAATGAGAATGTCAACGAGCAACAGTGTTCCAATGACACCAAGCAACATGTACCATCCCCACCATGGGACAGTGATATTTACAAAATTTTCGCTTCTCGTACTTGCGCTAAATAGCGTGCTCAGCATCTTTCCTTTGACCTCTCGGGTTTTATGCCGAAACTATTTAGTTTCAGCTTTACTTCCCCCGATGATCGCTTGCGCTGCCGCAAGTCGGGCTATCGGAATACGATACGGCGAACACGACACGTAGTCAAGTCCAGCGCGATAAAACAATCCGATTGATTCTGGATCGCCACCGTGTTCTCCGCACACACCAAGTTTGATTCCGCGTTTTGCCTTGCGACCACGTGCAGCGGCAATTTTCACAAGTTCACCAACACCAACTTGGTCAATGGTCTCGAATGGATTTCGCTTCAGTAGGCCGGCCTCTAAATATGCAGGCATCATGCGACTTTCCACATCGTCGCGACTGAAACCAAACGTCATTTGGGTCAGGTCGTTAGTTCCGAAACTAAAGAAGTCGCTGATCTCTGCCAACTCACCAGCAACGAGTGCAGCACGCGGCGTTTCGATCATCGTGCCGATAGTCACTTTTGGACGCTTCGATTTTTTGACTGAGTTTTTGACTGAGTTTTTGACTGAGTTTTTGACTGAGTTTTTTGCTCCAAACTTTGCAGCCGGCTTCAGTTGCTTCGAGTGATCCAAAATTTCCTGTTCGACCCAACTGCGGGCCAGAGCCAACTCTTCTTTTGTCACGGTGAGCGGAATCATCACTTCGACGATTGGTGAGAATCCCTCGCTGACAACAATGTCGGCCGCCGCCAGCAACGCCCGTACCTGCATGGCATACAAGCCCGGCTTAATCACGCCAAGACGAACACCACGTGTTCCGAGCATTGGGTTGACCTCGGCCCACGAATGCGCCGCATCCATCAATTTTGATTCTTCAGCAGTGAGACCAACAGTTGCCTTCTTGATCTCGAGCTCATCAACGCTCGGCAAAAACTCGTGCAATGGTGGGTCGAGCAAGCGCACGGTGACAGGCAATCCGCTCATCGCGCGTAGCAATGCAGCAAAGTCTTCGGTCTGCACTTTGCGCAATTCGTCCAACGCTGCTGCTTCTTCTGCTGGGGTACTTGCCAAAATCATGCGCCGCACTACTGGCAAGCGATCAGGTGCCAAAAACATGTGCTCGGTGCGGCACAATCCAATGCCCTCTGCCCCATATTCACGCGCCTTTGCGGCATCTTCGTCGGTGTCGGCATTTGCACGCACCGCAAGTTTGCCTTTGCGTATTTCGTCTGCCCACTTCAAGATGGTATGAAACTCTTTTGTCGGTTCGGCAGCAGCGAGTGTCATCGCACCAATCATCACTTCGCCAGTTGTGCCATCCAGTGAAATAACATCGCCTTCACGCACAACTGTGTCACCGACCGTGAACATTTTGCCGTCAATGTGCACAGAATCTGCGCCAACTATTGCTGGTGTTCCCCATCCGCGAGCAACTACAGCAGCGTGACTCACGAGTCCGCCGCGAGCAGTCAAGATGCCTTTTGCAACCATCATGCCGTGCACATCTTCTGGGCTCGTCTCGCTGCGCACCAAAATGACAGCCTCGCCACGTCCTGCAGCAGCAGCCGCATCATCAGCGGTGAAATACACAGCACCAACAGCAGCGCCCGGCGATGCTGCAAGACCCTTTGTCACTGCCTTTGACTTGTTTGCAAACTGCGGATGCAATACCTGATCGAGATGCTCGGCCGCCACGCGCATCAACGCATCCTTTTTTGAAATCTTCCACGCTGTTTTACCACTGCCAGTTGGCTTCGTCATGTCAACCGCCATGCGCAATGCGGCAGCACCTGTGCGCTTACCAACGCGCGTCTGCAACATCCACAGCTTGCCTTGATCAATCGTGAACTCGGTATCACACATGTCTTTGTAATGTCGCTCAAGTCGATCAAAGATCGTCATCAACTCTGCGTGGATCGCCGGAAATTGGCGCTTGAGGTCGTCGAGCGTTTCGGTATTACGAATGCCGGCCACGACGTCTTCACCTTGCGCGTTGACCAAAAAGTCGCCGTACGGTTTGTTTTCTCCGGTTGCTGCGTTGCGAGTGAAACCCACACCCGTACCCGAGTTGTTGTCGCGGTTTCCAAACACCATTGCTTGCACGTTGACTGCAGTCCCCAAGTCGTGACTGATTTTTTCGCGCACGCGGTATGCAATCGCTCGCGCACCATTCCACGAACGAAACACCGCTTCGATTGCGCCACGCAACTGCTTCATCGGATCTTGTGGAAATTCGCGGCCTGTCTCAGCTTTCACAACTTGCTTATAGGTCTCACACAGTCCCTTCAAAGCCCTAGCCGGCAAGTCGGCATCACTCTTTACCCCAGCAGATTTCTTTGCCGCATCAAATGGATGCTCAAACTTTGCGCCATCAATGCCGAGCACAATGCGTCCGTACATCGAAATAAAACGGCGGTAGCTGTCATATGAAAAACGCTCATCGTTGGTGGTACGAGCCAAACCAACCACGCTCTTGTCATTCAGACCCAGGTTGAGAACCGTGTCCATCATGCCCGGCATCGAAAACTTGGCACCCGAGCGCACCGACACCAACAACGGACTTGACGGATCACCTAAACGCGCTTTCATTTTGCGTTCGAGTGCTGCAACCTGCAGTGTGATCTCTTTGTCAAGGCTCTTTGGCCACCCGCCATGCATATAGTCGCGACACGCATCGGTGGTCACTGTAAATCCGTGTGGCACTGGCAAATGAAGCACGCTCATCATCTCTGCCAAGTTGGCGCCCTTGCCACCCAGCAAGTCTTTAAGACTCATCGGCGATTTGCGATGCTTGTGATCAAAAGCGTAGATGAACGTCATCTAGCCATCCTAGAGGGTCGGATTTTCTCCGAATGGGTCGCTTATTTCGACCCCCCGTTTGATCAAGGCGAGCGCCATCATGCCCGACACTGTGGTGTATTTCCCAACTACTTCGCCGTTCACCATTATTTCGTCGCCGACTTTTGCTCCGGAGGCACAAATTACCCTGCACAATCTGCGCGGTGCCATCGATCCGCGCGAGTCCATTCGCTCCACGAGTTCTTGACCCGGATAACAACCCTTAGTAAAATTCACCGCCACTTCGACCACACTTGTTTCTGCAGGGATCATCTCGGGAGTGATGTCGACACCCATCTCTGGCCACAATGCTCGCACTCGAGATTCCAGCAATTCTGCTGCGGTTCCCTCTCGCAATGTTGCGGGCAAAACCATGGTGGGTGAGAAAATATCGAATGCTGACCCATCACACCGCCATGCAGGTATGGCGCCACTGATATCGAGCGACTGGGCAATATTTGTCGTTGCGGCCGACTCGGTACTGCGCATTGCACGCCATGTTTGACGCTGCAATTCGATCTCGGCATTGACTCGGATCTTGAAACGACTTAACCGTGCAACAGTTGACTCACCAAATCCTGGATCACAGTCGAGCACAAACCGATCGGCTGCTGCACACGTCACTCGCAGTAGCGAATCAACTTTTCCGGTTGGCTGCAAAAGCAGTGACATCCGCACATCGCCGGGTTGCATAGATGCGATATCTTGGCTGAGTTGTGAGTGCAGGTATGTCTTGGCATCCGAACCAGTCACGGTGATCACATCACGGTCAATCGAGACCCAAAACCACCCGCTACTCAATTGCAATCCATCATTGAGTGCCGGCGGCGGCCTTGCGCGCCGCAGTCATTCGGCGTGCAGCGGGAATCGCAGCCATCAATGCTGCAGTCTTGTTGAAGCACTCCAAATCTTCGTCTTCGGGAATGCTGTCGGCAACAATGCCAGCGCCGGCCTGCAACGACGCGCCATGCTCACCAATAAACATGGTGCGAATTGCAATTGCTGTATCTAAGTTGCCACAAAAATCCACATAGCCAACAACTCCCGCGTATGGTCCGCGCTTGACAGGCTCGAGCTCATCAATGATTTCCATAGCTCGCACTTTTGGTGCTCCACTCACGGTGCCAGCCGGCAATGTTGCTCGCAACACATCAATCGGTCCAAGTCCATCCAACAACTCTCCCGATACTTGCGACGTCAGGTGCATCACGTGGCTGTAGCGCTCTAACGACATGAACTCGTCTACATTCATTGTTCCAAACTTGGCAACACGGCCAACATCGTTGCGCGCCAGATCCACCAACATCACATGCTCGGCAATCTCTTTTGGATTTTCCTTCAACTCGGCTGCCAATTTGCGATCGTGCTCTTGGTCGACACCGCGCTTGCGAGTGCCCGCAATTGGTCGACTAATAACTTTTCCATTGCGCAACTGCACCAACGGCTCGGGAGAGCTACCAACAATGGTCAGTTCAGGATGCTTGACGTAATACATATACGGACTTGGATTGACTTGTCGCAACACGCGGTACACATCAAACGGATCGGCATTCAGTCGAACATCAAATCGCTGCGAGAGCACGACCTGAAAAATATCGCCAGCTTGGATGTACTCCTTAGCCGCCAAGACAGCTCGTTGATAGGAGTTGCCATTTTTTGTTGGATCAAAATTCGATTTATAATCTTCCGCCCGTGGAGGTTCAACTGCCACATACGATAACGGCTTTGTTAAGTCTGCTACCGCTTCTTTAATTCGCTCAATCGCAGCGTCATAGGCAGCATCGATCTCGATGTTGTTGAGTTTGATCAATGGAACGCTCTCCAACATGTAGACGCGCTGTCTCCAATGATCAAACGCCGCAAGCGAACCGATCACACTGATAGTTGCATCTGGCAATTTGCGATCATCGCGCGGTGAGTTTGGTAAATGTTCAACCTCACGCACAATGTCATAACCCAAAAAGCCCAGAAGTCCGCCCTGTAGCGGCGGCAGTTCTTCCATAACGGGTGCCTTATATATCGAAAGCAGCGATTCCATCGCAGCCAACATGCCCTTGTCGAGCACCACGCTGTTCGAGATCTCGCCAGTTGTGGTGATCACACCGTCGCGCAACACGAGTGTGGCGAGTGGATTGCGTCCAACAAACGAATACCTGCTCCAGCGCTCGCCATTCTCGACCGATTCAAGCAAAAACCCTGGCTCGTCACCGACAAGTTTCATATATGCAGCAACAGGAGTCTCCATGTCGGCCAGCACTTCAGTCCACACAGGCACAACAGTGTGAGCAATAGAGAGCAGGTGAAAATCTTCGCGACTTGGAAAAAACTTCATCAGATGTACAGCCCAGTGCTTGCTTCAATACGAGTGGCAGCAACGGCATGAATATCACGCTCTCGCAACATGATGTAGTCCTGTCCACCAACCTCGACTTCGTAGCGATCGTCTGGGCTGAACAACACACGATCACCTGTTTCTGCTGCGCGCACGTTTTGCCCCATGGCCACTACTTCGGCCCACACCAACCGTTTGGCTACCTGTGCAGTTGCCGGAATCACGATGCCACCATGAGACCTGCGCTCATTTTCGCCTTGGGGTATGCGCACCAGCAAACGATCATTGAGCATTTTGATTGGAAGTTTTTCGGGCGCTCCAGTCACGGTCGTCAGGGTACTAGCGCCCTTGGCGTGCCGCACGTTGCACAAGCCGTACAGCGGTATTGAGCCCCCGCTCTGCTTCATAAATTGCAGTTAACAGGTCGTCTCCTGCGTCAGCATTCTTTGGATCACGTATTGCCATCAGTCGCGACGCACCGAGCGATGCCAGACGGTCTCGACAGCGGTCAAGCGTGTCTGCAATTGCCGCGAGTTCGGCTTTTGTGCTCTCGGTGTTTGCTGCACCATCCGTAGGGATATTTTTTGGCATCGTTATTTGGCTTTCTTTGTTTTCTTCAATTTTCCATATGGCATCTCTGAGGATGGGCAAATATCTGCAAGTTCGCACACATCACACTTTGGCTTCTTTGCATCACACACTCGGCGCCCATGCAAAATCAGCCGCAAACTAAATCCACCCCAGTCTTTCGGGTCAAACATTGCATTCAACTCGTATTCCACCTTGACGGGATCCTCTTCTTTCGTCAGTCCGAGTCGGCGCGACAGTCTTCCCACATGCGTGTCTACGGGTAGCCCGGGCAAGTCAAACACCACACTGCGCAATACGTTTGCGGTCTTGCGACCAACGCCTGGAAGAGTCACCAAGTCTTCGATAGCACTCGGCACTTCACCATCAAATCGCTCCATTACATTGCACGCCATTCCCACTAAATTTTTTGCTTTGGTTGCATAAAAACCCGTACTGCGTACAAGTTCTTCTACTCGCGCCACATCCGCAACCGCCATCTTTTGTGCCGTTGGAAATTCTGCAAACAATGCAGGAGTCACCATGTTGACTCGTACGTCGGTGCACTGTGCCGACAAAATAGTGGCACTTAATAATTGAAAAGCATTTTCATGAGTGAGTTCGCAAATTGGCGCGCCATAAATGACTTTAAGTCTCTTCAATATTTCTGCTGAGCGATCAAGAATTTTTGGATTGGCTTTTTTGGTTGCCTTAACTTTTTTAGTTGCTTTAACTTTTGCCGCTGTCTTTACGCGCATTGGTGTAGTAGCCACAGTGCCGAACACTAGCGATTAGCGCAGATATCCTGAGAGTTATGGCCTATCTCGACATCAAGAAGCGATCTGCCACCGATGATCTCACCGAAGTTGATGGCCTACTTCGAAGAGTCGAGCGCGCCGATGGAGTCAGGCCGCTTTCTGACCACCTCTGGATTGACCTGCGTCAAGGTGGTCGTCCTGGATTTGCTGGCCTGATTGCGTACATCCCTGGCCATGACCACCTCGTTGCCTACTGCCAGGTTTCTCGTGGCAACGATTCGTGGTCACTTGACTTGATCGTCGACCCACACCACCGTTACGACATGGCATCAATCGGTCCAGAGATGCTCGCAGCCGCAATAGAAATAATCTCCGAAGAAGGTGGCGGGAAAGTGTATTGGTGGGTGTACGAACCAACCCAAGTTCATCAACAACTTGCAAGCAGTGTCAACTTTGCCATCGGTCGCACCGTCACCCAGATGCGAGTCAATCTTCCGCTCAGTCAAGATGCGCTGAACAACACAAAACAGATTGAGACGTGCGCTTTTCGTGTTGGCACAGACGAACAATCTTGGCTCGATGTCAACAACCGTGCGTTTAGCAACCACCCAGAACAAGGCGGATGGACCAAAGAGATTCTTCAATCCAGACAACAAGAACCTTGGTTTAACCCCAATGGTTTTTTGTTGCATCACATTGACAACAAACTGGCCGGCTTTTGCTGGACGAAACTCCATCTCGAAACGCAACCCGTGCTTGGAGAAATTTATGTCATTGCCGTTGATCCCGATTTTGTGGGCAAAGGCCTCGGTCGATCCCTCACTGTGGCCGGTCTCCAGCACTTAGCAAAAGCGGGGACCAGCGCGGGCATGCTGTACGTCGACATCCAAAATATGCGCGCAATTAATTTGTACACATCGCTGGGCTTTAAGCTTCATCACCAGCAATGTGCGTTTGTTGGCGATGTGCACTAGTTTTTAGCGCATGCCAACTATCGAAAACCCAGAATCCGCCTCACTTCCCCGCTGGTTGGTTGCTGATGTGCATGAATCTTTTTCGTCACGTTCATTTACCGATGCGATGGAACGCGCCGAAGCAACTGTGTCGCGCATGGAGCAACTCTTCGACCAACACAATGTGCGAGCCATCGAGCCTCGAGCACCACGTGAAGCTGATGGTCAAGCAGCAGATGCCGTAATTAAATCATTCAACACGACAGTTGAAGAATCCGAGATCTTGGGTGCATACATTTATGCAACCGTTAGCACTGACTCGCGTCACGAACAGGCACAAGGGTTATTGAGCGAACTCGAAACCTTGGATGCACGAGTATCGCCCCTGCTTGCGCGCCTTGCGGACTGGGTCGCGTCGTTAGGTGCAGATGCGCTTGCAACAGTCAGCATTGAGGCTCGCGAACACCTTGGTCCGTTGCAACGCCTGCAGGCTCGTAGCGAGCACCAGATGTCGGAAGCCGAAGAAGGTTTGTATTCCGAATTGGGTACGACAGGTTCGTCAGCGTGGGGTCGCCTGCAAGGAGACCTCACTTCGCAACTCAGTGTTGACGTGCAACTTCCAAGCGGCACCACAAATATGCCGATGGCCGCAGTGCGTGGGCTTGCAACAAATAGCGACCTGGCCACGCGCAAGGCCGCTTACGACGCAGAGATGCAGGCATGGCCAACTATTGCAGTCGCATGCGCAGCCGCAATGAACTCGATCAAGGGCGAAGCAAATACCGTCAATCGTCGACGTAACTGGAACTCGCCACTCGATGCATCGCTGTATGGAAATAGCGTCAGCCGCGCAACATTTGACGCAATGCAGTCAGCAGTACACACGTCACTGCCCGACTTTCGCAAATGGATGCGCGTCAAGGCTCAGCTTGCGGGTGACACCAACGGTTTGTCGTGGTGGAACCTCTTTGCACCTCTCTCGGTCTCGCCAGGTGCAATCTCATGGGATGAGGGAATCAGTTTGGTCAAAGGTGCATTTGCCAGTTATAGCGATCAACTCTCGCACCTAGTTGACCGCTCGCTATCCGAGCAATGGATTGACGCAGAACCGCGAAGTGGCAAAGTTGGTGGCGCGTTTTGCATGTCGTTCGTGAAGGACCGATCGCTTGTATTGCTCAATTGGAGTGGCAGCGTTGACTCTGCGCAAACCACCGCACACGAACTTGGTCACGCATATCACAACACACAACTGGCTGAGCGCACTGCGTTACAAAAACGAGTACCGATGGCGCTTGCCGAAACAGCAAGCATTTTTTGCGAGACTCTCGTCGTCGAAGAAGGCTTACGAAAACTGCAGGGCGATGACCGTCTTGCGCTGCTCAACGTAGACCTCATCGGTGCATCCCAAGTGGTCGTGGATATTCACAGCCGTTTCCTTTTTGAAACCGAAGTGTTTGCTCGGCGCCAGCACCGCACACTTGGCGTGAGCGAACTGAACGAGATCATGCTCTCGGCTCAGCGCGACGCCTACGGCGATGGCATTGATCAATCGACAGCCCACCCTCACATGTGGGTACTCAAGCCGCATTATTACGGCAGCCACTTTTACAACTGGCCATATACATACGGCCTACTCTTCGGACTTGGTCTGTATGCGCGTTTTCAACATGATCCGGATCATTTCCGAAGCGGTTATGACGATGTGCTTTCACGAGCAGGCATGGATACTGCAGAGCAACTTGGTGCTGCGTTTGGACTAGATGTGACAGACGAAGCATTTTGGACAGCGAGCCTCGATGTACTTCGTGCACGCATGACCGACTTCAACACACTTGCGCAAAAGCACTTGTAAACTGACTCAATGGTCAGTCTTTACGATGCGTCGCGCGAAGACATCACCACCCTCTTAGAAGGTCAGCCAGCGTTTCGCATTAAGCAAGTTTGGGAAGGCCTGTATCAGCAATTTGTTGAACCGGCACAAATGCTCACACTGCCAGTTGCCCTACGCAACAAGTTGAATGAACAGTTTCCACCAGCACTCAATCTGACCTCGACCAGCGTGAGCGACAAGGGAGACACCACCAAGTTTTTGTGGTCACTTGCCGATGGTGGACACCCGATTGAAACCGTGTTGATGCATTACAAAGAGCGTGCCACGGTTTGTGTAAGCACCCAAGCAGGCTGTGCAATGGCCTGCGGTTTTTGCGCCACCGGCCAAGCAGGCTTTACTCGCCACCTCACGAGCGGAGAAATTGTGGAGCAAGTTGTGCGCGCAGCCCGCGAGAGTGCCAAGAAAGAACAACGCGTAGCAAACGTGGTGTTCATGGGCATGGGAGAACCACTCGCCAACGAAGAAGCAGTGTGGGGTGCTGTCGAACGCATGCACCACGACATCGGCATCTCTGCTCGTCACCTCACCATTTCAACTGTTGGCATTATTCCCGGTATTCGTGCGCTCGCACAACGACCACTGCCCGTCAACTTGGCGGTGTCACTACACGCAGCGCGCGACCCATTGCGCGACCGTCTGGTGCCAATCAACAAGCGCTACCCCATCGCCGATTTAGTGCAGGAGTGCGCAGATTATTTGCGCGTCAAGAATCGTCGCGTCAGTTTTGAGTGGGCGATGATCGAGGGCGTAAACGATCAACCCCAAGATGCCAAAGAACTCGCGAGGCTGTGCAAGCGTTTGCGCCCATCCGCACATGTCAATTTAATTCCGCTCAATCCAACACCGGGCTGGCCAACCAAAGGCACTTCGGCGCAAGGCGTACGCGATTTTGCAGAGCAACTCGAAGACTTGGGCATCAACGTGACTATCCGTCGCAATCGTGGCACCGACATCGACGCTGCATGCGGACAGCTTGCCGCTGGACAACCAATCAAGCTGTCGTCAAAGCGCGAAATTCCTGCAACGTAGTTACTAATTTTTACGCTTTTTTACGCTTTTTTACGCTTGCAAAACGGTGAGTAATCTCTCGCGTCCTTGCATTATCTGATCTGCAAGTAGTCGCTCCAACACTCCGCCAGTAAACAACGTGCCTCCGTAATGCAGGTTGACTGTGAGGTTTGAGCCAACACTGGTGAGCCCAACTTGCGCAGTCAACACCCACGGCGAATGCTTGCGGCCATCGGTCTCTCGGCGTTCAAATACAACAATATTTGGGCTCTCGCACACAGATTGCACCATCCGCAGGCGCTTTGATCGAGCAAATGGCCCAACTTTGCCTCGCAACTCAACCAGCCAGGCGCTCACTCCATCTGATCCGACTGGCTCGACTGTTACTTGATGCACGATGTTGAGCCACTGCGGGTATGTCGCGAGATCGGCCACTGCCGCAAACAGTTTTTCTACGCCAACAGGTGCTTCAACAGTTGCAGATACATCCATGGGCAATGTTTATCAGAGAACGTCGTTCAGGGAATATCAAATTCATTGAACGCTTCGCGTTCGAGTTCGACTGCAGGTACATCATCAACTACTGGTCGTGGATATTCAATTGTTTCATCAAGACCAAATGCGCGACTCAACAATTTCCCTTTTGGTCGCAACACTCCACCCAAGTCATCGGTGCGATCAAATTGCGGAGTCCATGGCATCGCTTTTGTTTCCTCAAGGTCTGCATCGCGCACAACTCGCTTGGCGGCTAGTGCTTGAACTTTTTCCACGTCTTGTTTGTCGGTCTGAAACAACATCGGTCGCACTACTGGCTTCTTTTTTTGCTTCGATTCAGTCACCGACTTTTTTGCGCTTGCCTTCGCAGGCGCTGCACCTGATTTGGGTGTCCTAAACAACCGCGGTGGGTCTTCTCGGCGATCATCAATTGACCAACCTTTTGGCACACTCATTCGGTCGCCATGAGTGGCGCACAACGCACTTCGACGCTCACCTTTGACCACTGCATAATTCTGGAGCGTCAGCAGCAAACTGTGCGGATCAATGATGTATTCAACCGCTGCTGGTTGTGCACATCCTGGTCGTTCGCACTGCTGGGCCACAACTAAACACTAGTTCTCGTGGGCGATATGGGCCTCGATCCCACGACTTCCACGATGTGAACGTGGCGCTCTTCCGACTGAGCTAACCGCCCGAGGATGTTGAGGTTACTGCCCGCTATTGGCTCGGTACAACGCACGCCTGACCCATTCCTTGCCGGTCCCGAATCGCTTCCGTATCGGATGGGCATGTCATGTCAAAACCGATTAATTGCCGCACAACTCCATAATGATCCACTTCGCACCCCACTTCAACGGCAAGTTTGTTGGCGTCAACGACGACACATGATCCAGATTGCAACAAGCCATCTGGTTTTGCTGGAGCAATCGGATCACTCAACACATTGAGCACCAGCACACCTGCAATACCGATCGCAAGAATCCATCCGATCAGACTCTTCGGAAAATGCCCACGCACAATCGGGGTCGGTGGGAACAATATTGACTCTAGGTCATCATCTTCTCTATCTGGATCCACCCTTCCATGCACACCGAACAACTCTTCGTCATACGCACGCTTGAGAACAGAGTCCGACAATGTCGACCAGGCCCGAACTACTTCGGCCATCTGCAGTGACGCAGTTGGTGATGCAACAACTGCACTATCGGGATGAATAATGCGGACTTTGTCACGATAAGCGGCGCGTATCTGTTCTATTGCTGCAGTTGGTGTTACTCCCAGCACTTCATAATAATTTTTGTTTTGTTGTGACACTAATACCCAACCGCTCTGTCAACAATGCCGATCAACTGCTCACCAGCAGCAAAGCGACGCACATTCTCGGCAATTCTCAAGGCCAACAATGGCGGAACCATCTCGGCGGTATTACCAACATGAGGAGTGATGATGCAGTTTGGCAGTGACCACAACGGATGTCCTGTGGGCAGTGGTTCCGGATCGGTGACGTCCAATGCCGCCCCACCAATCTCGCCCGTTTCAAGTGCCCACATCAAATCTTCGGTAATAATCTGTTTGCCGCGCCCTACATTGACGATCCACGCGTGCGACTGCATTGATTGAAACTCTGCTTTGCCCATGATGCCGTGAGTGTGCGGTGTCAGCGCAATTGCCATGAGTACCGCGTCAGCACGAAGAAGCGCTTCATGCAAACGAGAGGTGGTGAGCACAACATCTGCGCCAGGCACATCACCTTCACGATTACGCACCACAGTGATGTGACAATTGAACGGCTTGAGCATCGAGATCAATGACTGTGCAATTCCTCCTGCGCCAAGAATTGTTACACGCGCTCCAAACAATGTGCGACCATAATCTTCGGTCCATTGTTGCTCGCGCGCATAGCCAGCAATATGTCGCATGCCTCCAAGCAACAAACCAAGAGCCAGTTCGGCAACTGCTCCACCAAACACGCCTTTGGCACTTGTCCATGTGCGTGCTTCATCTATGTAGGGCAAATATGTTTCGACACCCGAAAATGGAACCTGTACCCACGTGATGTCCGGATTATTTGCAAGAGTTTCAATAAGTTGCGCCGTTGAATCAAAGTCGGTCCACACAAGTCCTTGTGCTTCTGACGCGTCTACGACTACTCCGCCACCCGCCCGCACGGCATCGCACGCCCAGTCAGCAGAATCTTGAGGGCCAACAGCAATGCGCACAGCGCGCGGCCGGTTCATGCGGATTTATTGAGAACGCGATGCTTTGGCTTTGCTGCTGAAGTCTTCGCTGCTTCTTTGCGCATACCTGCAATTGTTCCAGATAGTAAAACTGCAACACTCAGGAAAAGGATCATGCTGGCAAGCACGTTGATTTGCGGCGGAATTCGCACGCGGGCTGCTCCGTAGATCTGGAGCGGAAACGAAACAACATTGCCCGAGTTGAAGAAGGTAATAATGAAGTCGTCTATAGACAAGGCAAAAGCCAGCAACGATGCCGCGAGTATGCCAGGCAGGATCAACGGCAACGTAACTTTCGTAAAGGTACGCATGGGCGAAGCACCGAGGTCTTGTGCGGCCTGTTCTAGCGTCCAGTCAAAACCTCGAATACGAGCGCGAACTGTGAGCGCAACAAAGCTCACTTGGAACATGATGTGGGCGATAACGATGGTGGCAAACCCAAATTCGATGAAGTTCTGACCAAGGAAGAGCGTCGCCAAGGATGAACCCAGCACGATTTCTGGAGTGGTGAGCGGCAAGACGAGAAATAAGTTGATTCCAGCACTCCCTCGGAACTTGTAGCGAGAGAGAGCAATTGCAATGAGCGAACCGAGCACGGTAGAGATGAGCGTTGATACTGCAGCAATTTCGAGGCTTACTCGCAGTGCGCGAGTGAGTGATTCCTCGGCAAATGGATGCATCCAGTTATCTAGGGTGAACTCTTGCCACGCAATGTTGAAGTTGCCTTTAGGTTTGTTGAAGCTGAACGCAACAATAAAAATGATGGGCGTAAATAGATAGAGAAGCCCTAGACCCGCAAAGATGTTCAGTGCCCAATGTGCAACCTTGCTTCGCATGCGCATCATGCCAAATCCTCCGTGCCGAAGATTTTGGTGTATAGCAATACCAACGAGGCGATGCTAAACATCAATACCGCTGACATCGCAGAGGCAACTGGGTAATTATTTTGCTTCAAGAATTGATCCTGAATTGAGTTGCCGATCATTGTTGTATTTGGATTACCGAGAAACTGTGCATTCACGAAGTCGCCCGCAGCAGGAATGAATGTGAGGAGCGTCCCGGCAAAGACGCCAGGAATGGACAGTGGGAGCACCACCTTCCTGAACGCTCGCGTGGCACTCGAATACAAGTCTCCCGCCGCATTGACGAGGTTGGTATCGATCTTTTCAAGGCTCACATAAATTGGAAGCAACATGAACGGAAGGAAGTTGTAAGTAAGTCCACCGATGACCGCAGCCGGCGTATTCAGTAATTTGCCGTTGTCCATAATCTGCAGCCACTCAAGCACCCGCACCACACCTACTGCGTCAAATGTCCGAACGACGAAACCCCTGTCGGCCAAGATTGTCGACCACGCAATGGTGCGAATGAGGTAGCTCGTAAAAAATGGTATGACCACCATGCCGAGCAAAATGTTTTTGTATTTACCTCCACGAAACGCAATCACGTATGCGAGTGGGTACCCGATCAACACCGTCAAAACTGTGGCAATAGCCGCATAGACGAAAGCGTGTTGAAATTGCGTTCCAAAATCCTTGAAAGCATTCGAGTAATTTTCGAATGCCCACGTGAAGTTGTAGTCAACAGAAAATCTGCTGGGTTTCGTCGATAGCGAAATTCGCAGCAGGCTCCACACTGGCGCAAGGAAGAATAAGGCGAGCCACAACATTCCGGGCTTGAGTAGGCCGTATGGCGCAAGTAACCGTCGCGCTTCGGGGCCGCCCCGCAGTGCCAGCACCAAAACGCCTATGAGCACAAGTGCAAGTACAAGCAGCACCACCGATGATGCGGGGCCACTCACCCACTTTGCGCCAAGCGCAACAAGGCACGCAGCGGCAACAAGCATGGCCCCCAGACCAACGCGATCGGCATTAGTGCCGATTTGCCGGGAAACGGTGACCCCCGCTGTCATGTTGTTTTCAGCGATTGATTCGGTACTTACGCACCGGTGATTGCCGAGAACTCCTCGTCAAATTTGGCTTCAACTTCTTCTGTCAGTGTTGCAAATGCTCGCAAGCGTGCGCTCGTTGCATCATCCGGGAAGAGCAGCTGGTTGTCGGCTAACTCTGGGTCGATCTTTGCCAATTCTTCGCGAACGCCCTTCACTGGCGACAGATACTGCACATATTGGGTAATCAACGCTGCCTGTACTGGGTCGTAACAGAAGTTCATCCACTTTGCTGCGTTCGCCGAGTTTTTCGCACCCTTAGGCAACATCATCACGTCTGCCCAACGAGTGCCGCCCTCTTCAGGAATGACGAAGCGCACATTTGGGCTGTCCTTGCCAAGTTGCAACACGTCGCCAGACCAGCCAACACATGCAGCAAAGTTGCCACTGACCAAATCGTCGGTGTAGTCGTTACCAGTAAATTGACGAATCTGTCCGTCGGCTTTGGCTTTGGCAAGTTTTTCGAATGCCGGCGCTGCATCATCAAATGATGCGATGGTCGATGGATCGATACCCAAGCCCATTGCGATGAGACCGATGGTGTCGCGCATTTCGGTGAGCATTCCAATCTTGCCCTTGAATTCTGGGTCGAACAAATCTTCTACGCTCTTCAACTCACGACCTGTCACGTCAATGTTGTATGCGATACCTGTCATGCCCGCCTGCCACGGCATGCTGTATTCGCCCGTTGGGTCCCACGGTGGGTTGACAAATCCGTCGGTGATGTTCGCCATGTTTGGAATATCGGCAAGCGGCAACTTCTCTGCCCAACCAAGGCTGATGAGTCGGCCAGCCAACCAAAACGTTGGTGCAATGATGTCGGCTTCGATGGTCTTGCCGTTGCCGAGCATCGGTTGAATCTTGGCAAAATATTCGTTGTTGTCGTTGTAGCCCTCGGAGTAACTCATGGTGATTCCGGTTGCCTCGGCGAAGCGGTCGACCGTTCCCAATGCTGAACCCTCGGTTGGGTCGATGTAGAACGGCCAGTTATCGAATGACACACCGCCATCGCTACCGCCACATGCTGCAAGCAGTGCAGGCAAAGAAATGCCCATTGCGCCGAGCGCGCCAGATCGGGCTAAGAATTGACGGCGGGTCATATTGCGGGACACTTGGCGATTATTCATGATTTTCTCCTTTGATGGTTGTTAATGGGATCTTAGAGCGTTGATTCGATGTGATCAAAGTCGGTTGAGGTTGCGCCTGCTCTGTCGGGCCAACCCGCAAGCACGAAACCGCAGTCACTGTCCCACGTCATGGTAATGCGCTTACCAGGGGCAATTTGCGGCATCGTTGCCGATGAGTCGGCCAAGCACGTCATTTCCGTCCCGTCATCAAGCCGCACGATGAGACGGGCCGTTGCACCTTGAAACACCAGATCGGTGAGGAGACCTTCGATCCCCCTCCCCTGCACTTCAACCGCTGCCGCAGGTTTGATGCGCTCGGGCCTGAGCATCACAGAGACTTTGTCGCCGATTGCAAATGCAGTGCCTTTGGCTCCCGCGCGAACGGTTGCGCCAACCTGCAACGCAACAACAACATCGTCTCCATCATGTGACTCGACCGTGCCTGGAAGCAAGTTGGCCGAGCCGATAAACCCAGCGACAAACAACGATGACGGCGTGCGGTAAATTTCTTCTGGAGTGCCGATTTGTTCGACATGACCCTGGCTCATTACCGCGATGCGATCGCTCATGGTGAGCGCCTCGCCCTGATCATGAGTAACAAAAATAAAACTAATCCTAACTTCGCGCTGAATGCGCTTTAGCTCGATCTGCATTGCTTCGCGAAGCTTTAAGTCGAGTGCGGCTAATGGCTCATCCAACAACAGCGCACTTGGATAGTTGACCAATGCGCGAGCAAGCGCAACACGTTGCTGTTGACCTCCAGAGAGCTGTGTTGGCTTTCGAGCGGCAAATTCGGAAAGGCGCACGATCTCCAGCATCTCCATGACACTCGTCTTGATCTTTTTCTCGTCAATCTTTTTGCTCCGAGGACCAAACGCCACGTTGTCGAACACCGTCATGTGCGGAAAAAGCGCGTACTGCTGAAACACGGTGTTGACGTTTCGCTTATATGGCGGCACTGAAGAGACGTCCACTCCGTCGAGCATGACGCGACCAGTTGTTGGTTGCTCGAAACCTGCAATCATCTTGAGCGTTGTGGTCTTACCGCAACCCGAAGGGCCGAGCATCGCAAAAAACTCACCTGTGGCTATTGAAAAATTGGCGTCGTGAACAGCGACAAAGTCACCGTATGTCTTCGAAATGTGATCTAGTTCGATCACATTTTTTGGATTCACCAATTCCCCCATGTTGCCCCTGTTTTGCTTTTGAGATGTTTAGCTGTTGAGATTGATCATTACGTGCTTTATGCGCGTGTAATCATCCAAAGCGTATGCAGACAAGTCTTTTCCGTAACCTGACTTCTTGTAACCACCGTGAGGCATTTCAGCCACCATTGGGATGTGGGTATTCACCCAGACGCAACCAAAGTCGAGGTTCTTGGTCATGCGCATTGCGCGACCAAGGTCGCGTGTCCACACAGAAGATGCGAGCGCATACTCAACGCCGTTGGCCCACTTGAGCGCCTCTTCTTCGTCGCTAAATTGCTGCACAGTGATGACTGGTCCGAACATTTCGTTCTGAATCATCTCATCTTGCTGCTTGAGGTCACAGATCACCGTTGGCTCAAAGAAGTAACCAGCACCACTCACTTGCGAACCACCTGTTGTGATTCGCGCATGTTTTGGTGTGCGGTCAACAAAACCCTTGACCTTGCTCAGGTGAGTTTCGTTGTTTAACGGACCGTACAACACATCGTCACCAGGCTTACCAGTCTTTGTCTTCTTTGCAGCCTCAGTCAGTGCATCAACAAAGTCGCCGTAAATCTTTGGTCCTGCAATAACTCGCGTTGCCGCGGTGCAGTCTTGTCCAGCATTGAAATATCCGGTCATTGCAATTGTCTCAACCGCAAGTTCGATATCGGCATCATCAAAAATAATGACGGGTGCTTTTCCACCGAGTTCGAGATGTACACGCTTCAAGCTCTTGGCAGCGGCTTCAGCCACTTCCATTCCTGCACGAACTGAACCTGTGATCGAAACCATTCCTGGTGTGTCGTGCGTGACCATTGATCGTCCTGTGTCGCGGTCTCCACAAATAACGTTGAGTACACCTGGAGGCAACACTTGACCAGCGATCTTTGCAACCAATGCAGTCGATGCAGGTGTGGTGTCACTTGGTTTGAGCACAGTGGTATTACCCGCAGCAATTGCAGGAATAAATTTCCAAACACCCATCATCAGCGGATAATTCCATGGCGCAACTTGAGCACACACGCCGATTGGCTCGCGACGAATGTATGAGGTGAAGTTGGTCATGTATTCGCCTGCGCTCTTACCTTCGAGCATTCGTGCAGCGCCAGCAAAGAAACGAATCTGATCCATCATCGGTGGCACTTCTTCGCCAAACGTAATGGCGCGCGGCTTACCGGTGTTCTCGATTTCGGCTTCAATCAATTCGGTCATATTGGCTTCCATCGCATCGGCGATGTCGTTGATTGCCTTTTGGCGTACCGATGGAGTGGAGTGCTTCCACGAATCGAATGCATCTGCGGCCGCCCTCATCGCATTGTCTACATCTGCAGGACCCGACAATGCAGCCGTTGCATACTGCTTGCCCGTGACTGGGTCAATAATCGGGGTCGTGCGACCATCTTGTGCTGCAACTTCTTTGCCATTGATGTAGTTGTTGAACGATTTCATAGGACAACACTAACCAGCAACATCAAGTGCTATGAAATACCAAGGCACCAAATTGGCGTAGTGTCGGGTTATGGCATCAAGCATCAAAACAATTGGTGTGCCCAAAGAAATCAAGACTTTAGAGGGCCGTGTCTCTCTGACCCCAGACGGTGTGCGCGAGTTTGAGCGCCTCGGCATTGAAGTATTTGTTGAGAAAAGCGCTGGTGAAGGCGCATCCATCAGCGACGCCGAATACGTAGCAGCGGGAGCCACCATTGTGCCCACGGCCGCAGACGCGTGGAGCCAGCAAATGGTTGTCAAGGTCAAGGAGCCAAAGGCTGAAGAATTCGGATTCCTGCGACCCGACCTCACACTGTTTACATATTTGCATCTCTCGGCTTATCCAGCAGTTGCTGCAGCATTGCAAAAGTCGAAGACGACAGCGATCGCCTACGAAACTGTGCAACTCGCAGATGGGTCGTTGCCACTGCTTGCCCCGATGAGTGAAATTGCTGGCCGACTTGCCACCCAAGCCGGCGCCCATTTTCTGGAGCGACCACAGGGTGGTCGCGGAGTGTTGATGGGTGGAGCGCCCGGAGTTCGTCCGGCAAAAGTCGTAGTCGTCGGAGCGGGAAATGTTGGCTACAACGCCGCATGGATTGCTGCAGGCATGCAAGCCGAAGTGATCATCCTTGACAAAAACCTTGATCGTCTTCGATACATCGAACAAATCTGTATCGGTCGCACCACGACGCTCGCATCAAATCGTGGCGCAATCGAGCGCGTGCTCGCCGATGCCGACCTACTGATTGGCGCAGTACTCGTTGCAGGTGCACGTGCGCCGATTGTTGTCAGCGAAGACATGGTGCGCAGCATGAAACGCGGCTCGGTGATTGTTGATGTGGCTGTTGATCAAGGCGGATGCATTGCAACAACACGCGAAACCACTCACACCAAACCCGTGTATGAAACTCATGGCGTCATTCACTATGCAGTTGGCAATATGCCAGGAGCAGTGCCAAACACCAGCACCTACGCACTCACCAACGCGACGCTTCCCTATCAATTACAAGTTGCGACACGTGGTGTACGCGACGCAGCGGCACACAGTGAAGCAATCCGACTTGGAGTCAACACTGCCAATGGGCACATCACAAGTGAGCCCGTCGCTCGTGAACTTTCAACAGATTTTGTAAGCCCCGAAGACGCGTTGAGATGACTAGCTTTATCTTGCGTTAACTAGTCGCAGCAACTATCTCGCCAGCCGCACGACCCACAGCGAAAGTGTGCGTGCTCGGCATACAAACCAGAACTGCAATGCGGACACTCCGAAAAAATTCCGCGTGGCGAATTGCACGTAGTCGCGCTCGTTGCCAAATCTTCCACTGTTGTAGCGTGAAGGTCGAGTTGAGTCTTGATTGCTTGATCCATCACAAGCATTCTTGCCGATCCCACCACGAACATGACTGATACCAGCACCCCAACAACAGACCAACCCCGACGCGGCAGTGCCCGTGCTGCTCTTCGGGTTCGCGACTTTCGCCTTGTCTGGTTTGGCTCTTTGGGGTCATACATCGGAACCTGGATGCAAAATGTCGTACTTCCTGCCTACGTCTACCACCGCACGGGCAAAGCATCTGTTGTGGGTTTGCTCATTTTTGCCCAACTCGGACCCCTGCTTTTTTTGTCCATTCCTGCAGGCGTTATCGCCGATCGGTTTGATCGAAAAAAATGGCTCGTCGCGATGCAGGTCGTGCAACTTTCGTTTTCAGTTGCACTCGCGACGCTCGCGCTCGGCACGCCACCGATTTGGGCACTTTTTGCAGCAGCTTTCGGTGTGGGTATCGGAAATGCGCTCAATGCGCCTGGGTGGTCGACAATGTTGCCTTCCTTGGTAAGTCCTCAATATTTATCGGGAGCAATTGCGCTCAACAGCACGGTCATTAACGGCTCACGCGTCGTTGGCCCGATCATCGTTGCCGTATTTTCACAGTGGGGCGTCACAACTGCCCAATTCTTTTACATCAATGCCGCAACATATCTGTTTGTTATTTTTGCTCTGCTCAACGTACATATTCCAAGTTTCGTACCAGACCCAACACAGGGTTGGCGACGCTTCACTGCGGGTCTTTCTATCGCACGCGACAGACCAGTTGTACGTCGACTCATTGTTTCGCTCGCGACGTTTTCGCTGCTCTCGCTGCCTTACGTTGGACTCTTTCCGGCTGTCGCAAAACTCACGTTTAACATTAACGAAATTGGCGCTACCTACAAGTGGCTGTATGCCACATGGGGATTAGGCGCATGTCTTGGCGGACTTGCAATTGGCACTGTCTTTTCACACGTCGATATGCGTCGACTCATTCAGTGGGGCTTTGCCGGGTTCTCGGTCGCAATGTTTTTGTTTGCACTTTCGCAGTCGCCTCTGCCGGCATTTATCTCTGGATTCTTTTTGGGATTTGCCTATTTCTTTACCACGACATCGATGATGACTGTTGTACAAATGCGGCTCGAACCCGCAGTTCGCGGTCGCGTGCTTGCACTGTGGTTCATGGCATTTGGCGGTCTGATTCCGTTTGGCAATATGTTTTTCGGACCGCTCATCGATCGATACGGTTCACGCTCGATGCTGATGATCAGTTCTGCGACCGCGCTCTTTTTGGCTTGGCGTTGCGACATTACTGCGCTGGATAAAAAACAAGCCGAAATCAAGGCGTAGCGAGCATTGCAACCAATTTCTCGAGTTGAGCAACTCGAGAACCCTTAATCAAGATTGTTGCAGTATTTTCTACTGTTGAAAGCATTGCCGCAACTTCGTCACGCGTTCGAGATTTCACCTCGTACATATCTGTTTCAATAGCGATGAGCTCAATGCCAAGTTGCTTGGCAAGTCGAGAAATTTGCAGATGATCCTGTTCGGGCTCCGACAACTCGGCCATTACTCCAAGCACTGCAATGCGCCGACTTGCTTTGGTTGCGCTCAAGGCATGCATCGCTGCTGCCATTGATGCAGGGTTTGCGTTATATGAATCGTCAATGATCAACGCGCCACCGCGTGCAGTTCGGTGTTGCATCCGCATCTCCGACAAGACCGACATCGATATGGCGTCTGCTGCTCGCTGCAGATCCAACCCCATTACGCCAGCAACCGCGATGGCTCCAATTGCATTGTGCGCCATGTGCTCGCCTGGCACATTCATCCTCCACGATGCGTTGCCCCATGGAGACTCAACTGTCACTGATGCACACGCACGCTCATCCAAGACACAACTCGTCATTCGCACATCTGCCGTTTGCTCCACACCATATGTAATGACTCGAGCGCCAGTAATTGACTGCATTGCCGCAACACGGTCGTCGTCGGCATTCAAGATTGCAAACCCCGAAGCATCGAGCGCCCTGACAAGTTCGCTTTTGGCACGTGCAACGCCGTCGATACCTCCGACACGCTCGGTATGCGCCGCCGCAACCCTTGTGACGACACCGATGTTTGGCCGAGCAACCGTGCACAGTCGTGCTATCTCTCCAAAGCCACGCATACCCATTTCGAGCACGAGTGCCTGCACATCGTCTGGTGCATTCAAGATGGTCACGGGCAGACCCTGATCATTATTAAGGGATCGTTCATTTGCCGTTACCCGTAAAGTTGATCCAAGTGCTGCGGCCACAAAATCCTTTGTACTTGTTTTGCCAACAGAACCAGTAATGCCAACAACACGATTGGCAAGTTGCGCATCGAGCTTGTTGCGACCCCAAGCACCTAGTTGCAACAGTGCTGTCAGTGTGTCTGGCACCGTGATTGATGTGCGTCCAAATGTTTTGCCAGTTGTCAGATACGCACCAGCACCAGCGCTAAGTGCAGATTCAATAAACTCGTGTCCATCGCGCTCAGCCACAATCGGCACAAAGAGTTGCCCAGGTCGCACGCTGCGCGAATCAAAACTGACACCTGAAAGATGGGTATTTTGACCAACAAGTGTTCCGTTGGTCGCCTTCGCCACATCGGCAGCCATCAAGCGCATACCGCAATCCTACCGAGCAAAGTCAATGCCATGAATTGCTAGTACCGTGTTTTTGATGACATCACCACAACGCATTCACGTCGTCGTGCTCTTTGGCGGAGAATCTGCTGAGCACGATGTCAGTTGTGTCACGGCTGCGCATGTGCTTCGCGCTCTCGACAACGACAAATACCGAATCACCACTGTTGGCATCACTCGCCAAGGACAATGGTGCCTCGTCAACGAACACTCGCCCGACAAATTGGTTGCAACCGGTGTGCCGATTTCGATTACACAGATTGTCGCCGATGCTCGAAGTAATGAGCGCACCGTTGTGTTGCCGCTATTACATGGTCCACTTGGCGAAGACGGCACCATCCAAGGCGTACTTGAAGTTGCAAATATCCCATATGTCGGTTCGGGTGTTCTTGGAAGCGCTGTCGCAATGGACAAAGGTGTTGCCAAACAACTGCTTGCCGTCAACGGAATCCCTCAACCCAAATACGTATCGCTGCACGAACAGCACATCACCGATGCTGCTCTTCAACATGCAATCAATACTCTCGGACTTCCCGTATTTGTGAAACCCGCCAACATGGGTTCATCAATTGGTGTCACAAAGGCTCGCAATTTAAGTGAACTCCGAGAATCAATAGCCCTTGCTATTACGTATGACGAGTGGGTGCTTATTGAAGAAGCGATTGTTGGGCGAGAAATTGAAGTTGCCGTGCTTGGCAACCTCACTGTTCGCACATCGCTTCCAGGAGAAATTACTCCAAGCAGTGAATTTTACGATTACAACGACAAGTATGTGAGCAACTCAGCTCAACTCAAGATTCCGGCGCCACTTACTGCAGTCGAAACTGAAGCCGTACAAAAACTTGCAGCAATTATTTTCCACACCTTGCGTGCCGAGGGTATGGCCCGTGTCGATTTCTTCTACGAAGAAGGTGGGCGTGGATTCTTGTGCAACGAGATCAACACAATCCCTGGTTTCACACCAATCTCGATGTATCCAAAGTTGTGGCAAGCATCTGGTGTCTCGTACTCACAGCTTCTGGACGAACTTATCGAGTTGGCATTTGACCGCCATTCGCGACGTCGCCGTAATACCGCCCGCTAAAAGTGCTCCATAAGCAAGTGTGACTCATCGGGTGCGACAGTTACCACGCGCGCCATGAATGCCGAGCCATCTTCTCCCCACGAATATTCCATGTATTGGGGCAACCCAGGCCGATAGTTCAGATCACGCCCATTAATTGAAAACTCGTAGGCCACCGACGGGCAGATATACGCGGTGGTGCCCCCAAACGGTGCAGATATTGTCATGTGCGCGTGCCCACTTACTACCCCGAGCACTTTGTGGCGCGCCACAACTTCACTCAGCCCTGATATTGATGCGTTGTCAAGACGCACATTGTCAAGTGTTGGTCCGCCAACACGAAAGCACGGGTGATGCATCGCAATGAGCGCTGGCTTTCCATCACTCAGTACATCGTCAAGCCATTGCAACTGTGCGACATCGAGCGACCCATCTTCACGACCCGCACGTGAAGTATCGAGCACCACCAAATTGCCAACGACCTGAGGAACAACATAATCAAGTCGCCCGTTGCACGATGGCAACGAAAAGATCCGCTGCATTTTGAGCGAATCGTCGTGATTGCCCGCGCATAAAGAGACATCAATACCCACCGATTTCAGGATTATGGCTAATCCCTCATATTCATTGTCGGTACCCGATCGAGCGACACAATCTCCGGTGATCACGATGGAATTGGTTCGTCGCGATGCATGCCGTAGTGCCAAGGTGAGGTTCCCCACCGGATCTGAACCAGCGAAGAGTGCATCGCCAGGACCAGGAATATGCGGATCAGAAATTTGGGCAACAACTATGCGAGCCATTGAAGTACTACTGTTCAGCTGCCGGAAGCAGGGATATTTAAAATTTGCCCTGGGTACAACAATGCCCCAGAGCTGTTGAAACCGTTCGCACCAAGCAACGATGCAAGCGACACGCAGAACTTTTGGCGAATAATATACATCGAGTCGCCTCTAGCAACTTTGTATGTGCCAGCAGGGCGGGGGTCGCAGCCAGGCTGACTTGGACCTGCTGCAACATCGGGCGCCACATTGATTTGCGGATTATTCACCCTTGCAGTTGGAGGAATTTTAAGAATTGCTCCCGGGAATGGAAACTGACTCGTTGCAACGAGTCCATTCCACGACAGCAGCTCGGCAATCATGATGCCGTACAAGTTGGCAACCAAACTCGGCGAATCACCTGCACGCACCGTATAAATCTGTTCAACACCAACCGCACCGATAGGCAACGTGGTCACGATGTTGGGCAATGTTGACTGCACAGGCGGAATCGTTGCAAAATCAGTTGGACCAACAGGCACGATCGTTGTCGCAGTGCCCGCAATTGTGGTGCTGCACGCTCCAACAAAAAATAGGCTCGCCAAAACCACTGTTGCGTGCTGGATTGCTTGCGTACTGCTCTTCATTGACGCTAATAATAGACGCAAAAAATGCGATAAATGCGATAAATGCGATAGACAAAAGTCTGGCTAATAGATCACTATGCCATTGGACGAGCAGATGCAACGATCGGCGTCGGAAGCGTTGACGAGCCCATCAATCGCTGATCAACGGCAGCAGCGCAGGCACGGCCTTCGGCAATTGCCCACACGATCAGGCTCTGCCCACGACCCATGTCGCCAGCCACAAACACACCAGGAATATTTGTTGCATACTCATCTGTGCGCGCAATGTTCCCGCGTGCATCCAGTGCAACACCAAGCTGGTCAAGCCATGCCTTTTTCTCTGGGCCAATAAATCCGAGCGCCAGCAACACCAAGTCGGCTTGCAACTCACGCTCTGTTCCTGGCACAGTCACAAACTTTCCGTCAACAAGCTCAACTTCGTTTAGGACAAGAGCGCGTACGACACCTTGAGCATTGCCAACAAATCGATCTGTATTCACGCTGAATACTCGCTCGCCACCTTCTTCGTGTGCCGAACTAGTGCGAAACACCAGACTCCACTGCGGCCAAGGGTTTGCATCTGCTCGCACATCAGGCGGGCGCGGCATGATCTCAAGTTGCGTCACCGAGTGTGCACCTTGTCGGTGCGCCGTACCCAAGCAGTCGGCACCTGTGTCGCCTCCACCGATGATCACCACATGTTTTCCGTGAGCGCTAATTGTCGTTTCCGAGATGTCGCCTTGTTGCACGCGATTACTTGGAGGCAAATATTCCATCGCTTGATAAATGCCCTTCAACTCTCTGCCTGGCACTGGTAGATCGCGCCATTGCGTTGCACCACAGGCCAACACCACTGCATCATGCGACGCCACCAACACATCAATGTCCACGTTGTCACCGACAGCAGCATTAACCCGAAATTCTGTTCCTTCTTGCGTCATCTGCTCGACGCGTCGATCAATATGCCGCTTTTCCATTTTGAATTCGGGAATTCCATAACGCAACAAACCACCGATGCGATCATCGCGCTCCAGCACCACCACATCGTGTCCTGCGCGAGTGAGTTGCTGTGCGGCCGCCAAACCAGCAGGACCAGAACCGATTACTGCAACACGCTTGCCTGTCTTGTGAGCAGAAACAAACGGCGTGACCCAACCTTCGTTCCACGCACGATCAATAATTTCAACTTCAACCTGCTTGATCGCAACCGGATCTTGATTGATTCCCAAAACGCATGCAGACTCGCATGGCGCAGGACACAAACGGCCAGTGAACTCAGGGAAATTATTTGTCGCATGCAAGCGGTCAAGTGCATCACGCCAATTATCTCGGTACACCAAGTCGTTCCAGTCGGGAATCAAGTTGCCAAGTGGGCAGCCATTGTTGCAAAACGGAATACCGCAATCCATACACCCGCCTGATGCTTGAGGTCGACAGCCGGAAATGCCTCATAGACCTCGCGCCAGTCTGCAACACGCACTGGTATGGGGCGACGCTTTGGTGTGGCACGCTGCCAATGAATAAATCCTGTTGGCTCACCCATTGACCGGCTCCATTACTCGTCGAGATGTTTCTTCGTCACTCGCACCGTCGATCTTTGCTTGATCAATGATCGCCATCACGCGCGCGTAATCACGTGGCAACACTTTGCGAAACTTGCTAGATGCAGTTGCCCAATCCACAAGCATCCCTGCACCAAGCGGCGACTCAGTCAACTGCACATGCTGCTCGATCGTTTCGCGCAGCCACGATGCATCGCTCACAGTTGGTTCCACAACATCCACCATCTCTGCATTGACCCGTGATGCAAACAGTCCGTCTTCGTCATATACGTAGGCAATGCCGCCGCTCATGCCAGCAGCAAAGTTGCGGCCTGTAATGCCGAGCACAACCACTCGACCACCCGTCATGTATTCGCATCCATGATCGCCAATACCTTCTACAACCGCAGTAGCACCCGAGTTGCGCACGCAGAAGCGCTCACCCACAAGCCCGTTGATAAATATTTCTCCAGATGTTGCACCGTACCCAATCACGTTGCCTGCGATCACGTTGTCTTGTGGGCGGAATGTCGCACGAGTGCTTGGTCGTAACACAATGCGACCACCCGATAATCCTTTGCCCAAATAATCGTTTGCATCGCCATGCAAGTGAATCGAAATTCCCTTTGGTAAAAACGCACCGAGGCTTTGTCCAGCCGAGCCAGTGAAGCGCAACGAAATCGTGTCGAGTGGCAAGCCTTCACTACCCCACTTCTTTGTAACGGCGCTTCCGAGCATTGTGCCAACCGTGCGATTGATGTTGCGAATAGTCAAATCAAGTTGAATTGGTTCTGCATCATTGATTGCACTGGCGCATTGTGTTAACAACTGCGTATCAAGAGCATCTGCGAGGCCATGATCTTGCACAACCGAATGATGCAGCGTTTGCTGATAGGGATTCTGTGCAACTGCCAAGATCGGCGAAATGTCAAGACCCTTGGCCTTCCAATGCGTGACTGCATGCCGTGTGTCGAGT
>JAQCJO010000080.1 GCA_027592925.1 Actinomycetota bacterium
TCCCGCCATACCTGTTTGCAACACGAGCATCAAGATGAAGAACGCTTTTGGGTTACCTGGGTCTGGAACATGGTTGAGGCTGTAGATCACAACGAGCAAGGTGATCACCATCGACAAGATGTAGAGCGGCAAGCTGATGCCGTCGAGACCGATGAGGTAACTGCTCTTGATCAGCGGAATCCACTCGTGCTCAGCAACGAACTGCATTGATCCTGCTTTGTCGAAGTCAAACTTGGTGAGCGTGAAGATACCGACTGCCAATGTGGCGATCGAGGTAAGCAGCGCCACCATCTTGACCATTGGCTCATTTGCTTTTGGCACGCAGAGCAACAAGACCACTCCTACCAACGGTAAGAACGTTCCTACACTGAGCGCCCAATTTGCGTCACGGAGCATTTCCATGGCGTTGTCTCCCTTTTGTTGTTACGTATTGATAATGACGAGTACGAGTGCAGCAACGGCAGCCGCGCTAAATAACAGCGCGCCGTACTGACTCACTTTTCCTGATTGCACCGGCTGCAAAACGCCACCGGCACCTCTTGTTGCTTTGCCTGAATTGTTGACCGCACCGTCAACCACACGTTGGTCAATATTGCGATACACCCAGCCAGCGATTGTTCTTGATGTACCTGCAACTGCGTGCAGGATGCCATCCAAAATGCGTTGATTGAACCAGTAGGCCCCCGCTGCGATCGGCCCCACAATTGCCTTAACAATCACGTTCTCATACAACGTGTCCAGGTAGTACTTGTTGTCGAGCAAGCGGTAACCGCCGCGCAACGCTGCATTGCGCTCTGTGAGCCCGACAAGGCGCTTGTCTTTGCGCGTGTAAAGCGCAACGCACAACAGCCAACTGATCACAAGGCCAGCGAAAACGATGATCAGAGATACGGCTGCTTTGGACCATTTAAAGGGGGCGTGATTCAACTGCGGCGCATAACACACACCATCTTTGGGGGTCTCGCTTCCGCACGGCGACTCATGATGACCATCTTCACTGGCTGGTTCTTCACCCGAAGCGAGCGAGGAAACATCATCTGATGATGCAGTCACCACCAACGCCGAACTCGGTTCGACCCAGGTCTTGATGCGCTCCCAACTTTCACCGAACGGCGTTGCGTTGAGCAAGCCAGAACTGAGCGCGAGCGTTGCCAAAATTATCAACGGCACGGTGATCAACAGACCGCTTTCGTGTGGGCCCGACGCAGCATGTGAATCGTCTTCGTAATGTGGAACATGCGGATCGTGTGCATCATGTGCCGGTGCATGTGCATCATTCGTACCGTGTTCTTCGTGATGCTCGCCCGCTGCCGCCCCCCGAGGTGTGCCAAAGAATGTGAGGTAGGTCGCACGAGTCATGTATGCAGCGGTCATAAATGCACCGATGAGACCAATGATCATGAACGTGTTGTAACCGCTGTAACCAACATTGTCGATGATCTCGTCTTTAGAGAAGAAACCAGAGAATGGAAACACGCCGCAGAGCGCAAGGGTCGAGATAACCCAAGTGGTGAACGTGATTGGCATGAACTTACGTAGGCCACCCATGTCTTTCTTCATGTCAAACGAGTGATGTGATGCGCTATGGCTAATTGATCCAGCACACAGGAACAAGCATGCCTTGAAGAATGCATGAGTGAAGATGTGGAATACCGCTGGCGTCCAAGCACCGGCACCAAGACCCATCATCATGTATCCCAACTGACTCACTGTTGAGTACGCGAGCACTTTTTTAATGTCGTTCTGCACAAACGCAAGTGCAGCCGCAATGATGATCGTGATGCCACCAATGATGGTGATCAGGTTGCTGCCAGTACCAAGGATGTCGAAGCCCGTGAAAAACACTGGATACAAACGGGCCACCAAAAACACTCCGGCAACCACCATGGTTGACGAGTGCAAGAGAGAACTGACTGGGGTCGGACCGGCCATTGCATCGGGCAGCCACGTGTGCAACGGAAACTGACCGCTCTTGCCAATGGCCGCGATGAATAGCGCGATTGCAGCGATCAAGATAACGGTGCTGCCAGGCTCACCCGATAGGGCCCAAGCCGAAATACCGCGAATCGAGAAACCAGATAGACCTAGTTCTTTTGTTGTCCATTCATTGGATGCGAAATACAACATCGAGATGCCAACGAGCAAACCGATGTCACCAGTGCGCACGGTGAAGAAAGCCTTGAGAGCTGCACGACTATTGGCGCCTTCTTCCCACCAGTGACCAATCAACATGAAGCTGCACAAGCCCATGATTTCCCAGCCAAGAAGGAAAAGAATCATGTCTTCGGCAACAACCATGGCAAGCATTCCAGCCGAGAACAATGTGAGCGCCGCAAAGAAATGCGTGTAGCGACGATCGCCGCGCAGATATTCGAGCGAATAAATCTGCACGAGCGTAGAGATAAACGCCACTACAACGAGCACGATGATGGAGAGTCCGTCAATTGATTGACCGATCGTGAACTTCATGCCACCGATCTGCCACCAATTCCACACACGGACGACCGGTGTAATGAATTGTCCTTCCGCTGCACCATTTACTCGGGTGATCCACTGTGATGCCGCTCCTGCACTCAGCGCCAAGCTGCCAAGCATTGACAGAACGCCAATTTCGCTACCCTTCATTGGCAGTCGCTTACCAAACAAAATAATGATCGCAAAACCGATCACTGGAATAATCGGAATAAGCCAAGCGTGCTGGAGGAACCAACCCGACGACAGTGCCACTGCGGCTTCAGTGACTTCAGAGGCTGCAAACATCGTTAGCCCTTCATCTCCGACAAGTCATCGAGCGAGATAGTGCGACGGTTGCGATAAATCAACAGCACGAGGCTCAGACCGACACCAACCTCTGCGGCAGCAACAGCAATAACGAAGAGCGCAAATGTTTGGCCATCCACCGAACCGTTGCGCATCGAGAATGCAATCAAATTGAGGTTGACAGCGTTGAGAATCAACTCAATGGCCATCAACACCATCACACCGTTTTTACGTGCAATGACGCCATACACACCGATGCAAAACAAGATCGCTGCGAGGATGAGGAACTGGTTGACAAACATGTGATCAGTCCTTTCTCGCCAAAACAATTGCGCCAATGACGGCTGCCAACAATACGAATGACAGTGCCCAGAACGGCAACAGGTATGGTCCAAAAATCTGATCAGAGATTTGCTGAGTATTCACAATGGCGCCGTCAGCTGGCATTTTTTCTGACCCAAACGAATCGACAAGCGCAATGGCCATTGCAGCAAACAACGCGAGCGCCACTGGAATACCCAACTTCCAGTACGTATTGTTGAGCCCGCTGTCACGACCAATGCGCGACCTAGTGAGCATGGTGCCAAACAAAAACAGCACCATCACTGCACCTATATATACGAGTACTTGGGTAACTGCTACAAACTCGGCCGCCAACAAAACATATTGGGCTGCAGCGCCGGCCAGTACAACCACAAGCCATAACGCACCGTGCACCACGTTGCTGGTGGTGACCACGCGAATCGCACCAACAATCATGACCGCAGCAATGATTGCAAAACTGATGTTTTGAGCGATCAACATAGTGGCGACTTACTTCTTCTTCTTGTCTGCACCGACTTCAAGTGCAGGTGCTTCAGGAACTGTTTCCATCCACTCGCTCAGCTTGGTTTTATCGTGCAACATGTCGGTGATGTTTGGCTCGGAGTATTCGTACTCTGGGCTCCAGAACAGTGCATCAAACGGACACACCTCTACACAAATTCCGCAGTACATACACAATGCGTAGTCAATGTCGAAACGGTCGAGCAGGTTAACTTGGCGTGGCTTACCGCCCTCACGACGTGGTGGTGCAAGTTCTTTGTGGGCCTCAATGTAGATGCACCAGTCCGGGCACGAGCGTGAGCACAACATGCACGATGTGCAGTTGTCTTGGTGTAGCGCAATTACTCCGCGAGCACGAATCGGTGGTGCTTCTTTTTCGTGCGGATACTGCACGGTGTTTGAACCGT
This sequence comes from Actinomycetota bacterium, assembly GCA_027592925.1. Classification (GTDB taxonomy): domain Bacteria; phylum Actinomycetota; class Acidimicrobiia; order Acidimicrobiales; family Ilumatobacteraceae; genus UBA3006. The sequence goes on from JAQCJO010000080.1 coordinate 3,993, forward strand.
TCTTAAACGTGCGCATCATCGTTCCAAACGTGATGCCGAGTCCTTTAATGAAGCCAGGAACTTGTGCCACTAGAACACCACTTTCAATACAGCGGTCAACATGATGTTGGCAAGTGACACGGGGATAAGTATTTTCCATGCAAAGCGTTGCAGTTGGTCTTCACGAAAACGAGGATAGGTAAACCGCACCCACATGATGAAGAACGTAAGCACCATCATTTTGGTAAACACGATCAACGGTCCAACAATGTTCATCCAATTTGAAACACTGTCCATTGATGTCCAGCCAAACCATGAGAACGGCACTCCCCAACCACCGAGGAAGAGCGTGCTGGCGATCATTGCAAACACGCCTGCGGTTGCAAACTCGCCGATGAAAAAGATGAGGAAGCGGAAGCCCGAATATTCAGTCATATAACCCGACACCAACTCTGATTCGGCGATCGGCATGTCGAACGGGGCCTGAGTGAGCTCAGCCTGAATCGCGATCATGAACACGATGAAACCAACAAACTGCGTAATCACATATGGATTGCCAAAAGTATTAATACCAAATATTGATCCAGCATTTTGTGCAACAACAATTTGCTGCAGGTTCATAGTGCCAGCCTGAATGACCACGCCAATCACTGCGAGAACCATCGGTAATTCGTATGCGATCAACTGTCCTGCTGCACGCAGTCCACCGAGCAACGAGTATTTGTTGGCACTCGACCAACCGGCCATCAAAATACCGAGAACTGAAATGGATGAAACTGCTAGCGCATAAAAGATGCCAGTCTCAAGATCGGTAAACCAAGCATCAGGACCAAACGGAACGATAACGACAAGAAGAAATGTGCTCATCAACACGATGATGGGCGCCATCTTGAATACAGGCTTGTCGGCATTGGTTGGCTGGATATCTTCTTTCTGCAACCACTTGCCTACCTCGGCAAAAAGCTGCAGCGAACCCTGGGGTCCGGCCTCCATCGGGCCAAGTCGGCTCTGCATAAACGACATCATCTTGAACAAAAAGACAT
>JAQCJO010000081.1 GCA_027592925.1 Actinomycetota bacterium
TCAAAGGACTGATTTCAGTGAGTCGCCAACTTTCCATCGCACCTGGATATGAGAGTGTTGCCAAAGTATTCGGCAAATATCACAAAGACGAATTGGCTGGTGCTTCGTTTGCTGCAACGGTAAACGGTACGCAAGTTGTCGACTTGTGGGGCGGCGTAAAATCTGATGGCTCAGCATGGAGTGACGACACATTGTGCTTCATCGCATCTGGTACAAAGGGCATCTGCACTGTTGCGGTACTGATGTGTGTTGAACGCGGTCTCATCAACCTCGAAGCCCCGATCGAATCTGTGTGGCCCGAGTTTGCTGCCGGTGGCAAGGGGCATGTGCTCATTGGCGACGCGCTTGCACATATGGCAGGAGTGCCAGGTATTGAGCGCAAGATCACTGCTGAAGAAATCTCTGATCCAATCCTGATGGCACAACTCGTTGCCCAGCAACATCCATTTGTGCCGGTTGGTTCACCCACATATCACGCACTGACGTTTGGTTGGATTGCAAGCGAATTGGTGCGTCGCACAGATGGAAGATCAATCGGCACGTTTGTACGCGAAGAGATTGCACAACCGTTGCAACTCGACTTGCATATCGGTGCGGCGGATGACGTATTGCCTCGCATCACAAAGACCACTCGTGCCAAAAATTTCAACTACACAGCGTTATTGCCCGGCTCGACTATTGATCCACGGTTGCTGCATGTATACGGCATGACCCCAGTTGAACTTTCAGAATCTGCAGATTTTGCAAAGATCGAGTTGCCTGGAGGCGGAGGTGTAGCAAGCGCGTATGCAATGAGTCGCTTGTACGCAATGCTTGTCAATGGCGGACAGTTGGACGGTGTACGACTGCTGCAACCCGAGACAATCGAGATAGCAAGGCGCGAGCGATCAGTAGGCAACGACGCACTCTCGGGACGACAGTTGCGTTTTGGTATTGGTTTTGAGATCAACCCAAATCCTTCGCGACTTGGCATGGCGCCAGATGCGTTTGGCCACACTGGGGCAGGCGGGTCTACGCACGGAGCATGGCCAAGCATGAACACCAGTTTTTCGTATGCAATGCGCGAATTTCAAACCGAAAACAGCGACTCTCGAGCATTTGAGCTACTCGATGTGCTCGATGAATGCGTGATGCGTCAGTTAAAGAAAAAGTAACTGTAGTTCGGCAATAGCTCATGGTGAGACAAGCAAAGATCAAGAATAGTTTTGCACCAAAAATCTGTGTGCGCTGTGGTCTGCCGTTTGAATGGCGCAAAAAGTGGGCTAAAAATTGGGATGAAGTAAAATATTGCAGCACGCGGTGTCGCGACGACAAATAATGCTGAATTTATTTGCCCTGCCACTTGGGTGGACGCTTTTCGGCAAATGACGCCGGACCTTCAATGGCATCTTGTGAATCAACTGCTTTTCTATATGCAGCGTTAGCACGCATCTGTTTCATTGCCTCTTGAATGTCAACATTTTCAAGTGTGCGATTGAGTTCGAGTACCGCCGCCACGCTCAGCGGTGCAGACAAACAAATCTCGGCAGCCAACTGACGTGCACTCGTCATCAGATCGGCAAGCGGCACGACACGATTAACGATGCCCCACGACTCGGCCTCAATGGCCGACAGTCTGCGACCACCAAAGATAATCTCGTTGGAAAGTTGGCGGGGCATGAGGCGTGGTAATCGCACGGCTCCTGCATCGGGCAACACTCCCACGCGTGTTTCGGGCAGAAAGAATTGTGCGTGGTCTGCAGCAACGATGAAGTCTGCGGCCATTGCAATCTCGAAACCGCCCCCCACGGCCATGCCATTGACGGCCGCAATGATCGGCTTGTTGCGATTGGGCAACTCGGGGAAGCCGCCAAATCCACCCACTCCGTAGTCGGAGTCGAATGCTTCGCCTTCGGCGGCTGCATTCAAGTCCCATCCGGCAGAGAAAACATTTTCGCCTGCAGCCGTAAAAATGGCGATGCGATGTGTTGAGTCGGAATTGAAAGCCAAAAAAATCTCGCTCAGTTCTCGGCTTGTCGCTGCATCAATAGTGTTTGCCTTAGGGCGGTCAAGAATGATCTCGAGAATTGAGCCAGTACCTGCAGGAGTGGTTGACGTGCTCGTTGTAATCGGCATCACATTCTCGCTTCGCTATTTGGTTTCTTCAATGAGCAGTGCATCGACCGCAATCGCGGATGTGGTGGTGGCAAGCACTGGGTTGAGTTCGACTTCCACAACCGAAGAGCCTACGACAGCTTGTTGCAGTGCAGTCACCACGTCGACAAGGGCTTCGATGTTGGCAGCAGGCTTGCCTCTATAGCCATTGAGAATTGGTGCGATACGGAGTCGTTGTAATGCAGTACGAATGTCGACGTTGGTCGCTGGCGCGAGCAAACACTGTGTGTCACGCCACAATTCGGTGAGCACTCCACCTGCACCGAGCGTGATCATCCAACCAAGCGGGGCAGTGCGTCGAATGCTCACCAGCACTTCGGCAACAATGCCGGTGACGGTTTGTTCCACCAAAAACTCGGTAATGCTGGCTGGCATGGATGCAATTGAGACCTGCAGTTGTTCGGCACTTTGTAGTCCGACTGCTACAGCGCCAGACTCACTTTTATGGGCAAGCCCCAGGCCCTTGAGGGTGATGGGGTAACCAATTCTTAATGCAGTGGCGACAACGGTTTCGCGTGTGCAGCGAGCACCCTGAGGCACAGCAATGTTCCAGGTGCCCAAGCGTTCTTTGGCACGTGCCTCATCAACAATGGCTCTGTTGCCAGGTGCGCTCACGTTTGCGGGTACGTTCTGCGGAGCATGTTGCCCAAGCCATGCACAACGGTCAAGTGCTACGAGTGTTTCGCGCAAGCCCTGTGCTGGTGTCATGCCGAGTGCAGTAATTGAATTACGCATCGATTCCGAAAAACATTCTGGAATTGTGGCAACGATGATGCCGCGTCGCTTGGTGTTGTTGCTTGCTGCAGCAAAGGCTTCGGCCGCCACAACCCAACTGCTGGCATCTTGGTCTGGGCGGGGAGGTGCATCGAGCAACAAAATCGTTGCGTCATGTTCGCCACGCATCGTTTCCGAAAACGTGCGAGTCATGGCCTCTTTGTCGCCCCACATAAATGTGTGATAGTCAAACGGATTGCCTACCGAAACCAGTTCGGTCAACGTTGATTCGATGCGAGCACGTTGCTCGTCTGGGAAAGGCGCAAAGACCAAATTTGTTGCTTCCGATAAATCGGCAACGAGCGAAGCCTCGCCGCCCGAGCACGACAACGATGCAATGTGATAACCCGAGAGCGGCCCACCGTTGTCGAGCAACTTGAGTGTCTCAAGAAGTTCGGTTGGTGTTTCTACGGTTGCAACTCCGCAACGGTCGAAGAATGCTGCATATGCCTGACGATTTCCAGCCAGCGACGCGGTGTGCGAGGCGGCAATCAGTGCGCCTGCTTCAGACTTGCCGGTCTGCAGTGCAACTATGCGCTTATTTCGCGCAAATGCTTCTTGCGCAAGAGCAGCAAAACGAGGCGCATCACGAATTGCTTCGATGAACATGCCTATTGCAGTCACGCGATCGTCGTGGATAAAGGTCTCGAGCACGTCTTCCACGCCACCGCCGGCTTGGTTGCCAACCGTAACCATGTATGCCATGCGCACATTGCGTTGTTGCATCGTGAGGTTGATGCCAACGTTGCCGCTTTGCGAGATCATGCCAACACCACGGCCAACCGAAACGCATCCGTGCTCGTCGGGCCATAAGGCAACGCCGTCCAGCGTGTTGATAAAGCCGTAGCAATTTGGTCCGAGCAGGGGCATGTCGCCAGCAGCAAAGACAAGTTGTTGTTGTAGGTCTGTGTCGCCGGTTTCAGAGAAACCCGAGGCATAACACACAGCGCCACCAGCACCCATCTTGCTCAGTTGTAGCACGGCATCCAGAGTGAGATGGCGGTTGACGGCAACAAATGCCGCATCGGGAATGCCAGGTAAGTCGTTGACTGAAGCAAAACACGCAACGCCATGCATCTCTTTGCGAGTTGGGTGCACTGGCCAAATTTTGCCAGTGAAACCAAGCTTTTGGCATTGCCTCACCACAGCGGCGGCAGAGTTGCCACCGATGACTGCGATGCTCTTTGGATTGAGCATGCGGGCGAGAGCAGTGTGCACTTGCTGCATGTATCAGCCGCCAAACTCGCGCAAGAGACCGCGCGAAATGATGTGGCGCTGAATCTCGCTCGTGCCGTCCCAAATGCGATCAACGCGTGTATCGCGCCACATGCGCTCGAGAGGCAATTCGTCCATCAAGCCCATGCCGCCAAATATCTGGATGGCTTCGTCGGTGACAAATTGACACATTTCGGTCGCGAACACCTTTGCCATGGCGATTTCTGAGTCATCAAACTTGCCATGCGCATCGTTCCATGCTGCACGTAGCGTGAGTAGCTCGGCTGCATCAAGTTGTGTTTTCATGTCGGCCAATTTGAATGAGACGCCCTGAAACTTGCCGATCTGCTGACCAAATTGTTCGCGCGTTGCAGCCCACTCGGTTGCAAGCCTCAGAGCACGACGAGCACGACCCACACAAACAGCAGCAACCTGTAGTCGTGTTGCACCGAGCCATGTATTGGCAACATCAAAACCACCGTGCACTTCGCCAAGCACTTTGCTGTTTGGTACGCGGCAGTTATCGAAGTTGATGATCAGGTTGTGGTAACCCGAGTTGGAGACACAGTTGTATCCTGCTACGCGTTCGCAGCCTGGAGTATCAAAGTCAACAAGAAAACCGGTGATCTTCTTCTTTGGACCCTTTGAGGTCTGTTCTTCGGCGGTTGCCGCAAACAAGATCACGTAGTCGGCCATGTCGGCGTGCGAAATAAAATGCTTCGTTCCATTGATCACCCAGTCGTCACCGTCGCGTACTGCCGAGCACTTCATGCCACGCATGTCAGACCCTGCATCTGGCTCACTCATGGCCAAGCAGTCCACACGGTCGCCTGCA
>JAQCJO010000082.1 GCA_027592925.1 Actinomycetota bacterium
CCATGCATCCGGACCAAAGGGCACGACGACTACAAGCAGGAACGTGCTCATCAACACGATGATTGGCGCCATTTTGAATACTGGCTTGTCAGCATTGTTTGGCTGAATATCTTCTTTTTGCAACCACTTGCCTACCTCGGCAAAAAGCTGCAACGAACCCTGGGGCCCGGCCTCCATTGGGCCAAGTCGGCTCTGCATAAACGACATCATCTTGAACAAAAAGACATACACAATGGTGCCTGCAGGCAAGAGCACGGCAACGAGCCCACCGAGAACGCGCAAAAGGGATTGACCCCAATACGGAATATCGATACCCAGCAATGCATTCATTAGCGGTCGATGTCTCCAAGAATGAAATACAGCGAAGCAAGAATGGTGATGATGTCTGGCACGTATACGCCGCGCAACAACCATGGCGTGATTGAAATGTTGTTAAAGCTTGCCGAACGTATCTTGACGCGGAATGGACCGAGGTCGCCGCGCGACACAACGTAGTAACCCATCTCGCCAAGTGGATTTTCTGTAGAGACCCAAGCTTCACCTTCAGGAACCTTGATGATCTTTGGAACCTTGGCCATTACAGGGCCGCTTGGGATTCCGTCGAGCAATTGATCGACAATCTTTGTTGCTTCACGAGTTTCTTGCAAGCGAATCCAGCAACGAGCGAAGCTATCGCCATCTGGATGTGTCCAAACTTTGAAATCGACTTTGTCATATGCAAGTGGGATTGTTTGATCGCGACGCAAGTCCCAATCGACTCCACTTGCACGCAAGTTTGCGCCAGATAGTCCGTATTGCAATGCAACGTCGCGAGGGATCACACCGATGCCGCGTGTGCGCGACTGGAAGATCTCGTTACCAAACAACAGGGTTTCGATCTCGTCGCAGAAATTGCGCAACTTCTTCATCACTACTTTTGTTTCATCGATCCAACCCGCAGGCAGATCGTCTTTCAAGCCACCAATGCGGTCGAAGTTTGGATGGAAGCGACCACCAGTTGCGGACTCAATGAGGTTGAGCACATATTCACGATCGCGGAAAGCCAAAAACACGGGTGTAATCGCACCCATTTGCACACCCAAGTCACCGAGGAATAGTGAGACGTTCGCGATGCGTGAAAGCTCAAACAATATCGTGCGGATCCACTGCGCGCGAGGCGGTGCTTCTACATTCATTAGTTTTTCAGCGGCCAAAATAAACGGAACCTCGTTGGCGAAACTGCCAAGCCAGTCGATGCGGTTAATCAGCGAAGTGACTTGCGGAAATGTGCGAACTTCGGTGAGTTTTTCGTATCCACGATGCATGTAACCACATGATGGTTCGGCCCACACCACTTGCTCGCCATCGAGACGAGCAATGATTCGCAATGTGCCGTGAGTAGCAGGGTGTTGTGGCCCGATATTGAGGGTCATGCCCTCTGTTTCGAGTTCGACATTGAGTCGTGCATCTGCAGCTTGCGAAGCGATGTAACTCAGTTGTTGACGGTTGCCAAGTTTTGCTGAAACAGGATCATTAAGAATGGTCATGATGCGCCTTCTACTTTTACGCCATCTTCATTTGCGCCATCTTTTTCGTCATCAGTGCCACCCGGCAATGGCTCGACATCGACGATGCCTGGCCATGGCTTCACCATGCGTGCAAGCAGTGGGAAGTCTTTGCGCATTGGGTAGCCCTCGAAATCGATTGGCAGATACATGTTGCGCAAGTCTGGGTGTCCAGTGAAACCGATACCGAACATTTCGTGAGCTTCGCGCTCGTGCCAGTTTGCCCCGGCAAAAACTGTGCAAATTGAATCGATGGTGAACGAGCCATTCGGAACATCAGCTTTGATGTTGATGCCTAAATGTGTCACCGAGTTGACGAGGCGCACGAGCATTTGCATGCGTGTGTCACCACCTGTGTAGCCAGGACGAATCACAGTGTCACGCACGGGTGCTGGCTCTGATGGATCATCTTCGCCACGACCATATGGCGATGGCATCCAGTCGATGGCCGAAAGGAAACAAAAATAATCAAACGAGTGTGTATCTTTCAGCGCCTGAATACTTGCGCGCCACGACTCGGTGGTGACGCGCACCCAAATATCGTCGCCTGGCTTGACGAGTGTGTCGACAACGGCAGAGCCAAGTGTTGTTCGAATTGCAGCAACCATCGCGTCGCGCGTGGCATCGACGATTGGAGCAGCTGTTTCAGCGGGTGACGACAACGGGCTCACCTCGCCTTTCAGCCTCGGCGGATGCATTTACTGACGAATTTGCCGCATCGATCGACACAGTTCCTTCACCGCGCCAGCGTGCACCCATATCTTCATTCTTGATGCGCTGTTGCAATAACACGATGCCTTCAAGCAATGCTTCTGGGCGAGGTGGGCAACCTGGGATATATACGTCAACCGGAATTATTTGATCGACACCTTTTGTCACCGAGTAACTGTCCCAATATGGACCGCCACAGTTTGCGCAACTACCCATCGAGATCACATATTTTGGTTCTGGCATCTGCTCGTACAAGCGCTTGATAGCTGGTGCCATCTTGTCGGTCACTGTTCCCGAAATACAAACAAGGTCTGCTTGACGCGGGCTTGCGGGCAATGGAATAACACCGAGACGCATTACGTCATAACGCGGTGAACCAAATGCTGCGCCCATTTCAATTGCACAACATGCGAGACCCCACTGGTACACCCACAATGAGTACGAGCGACCCATGTTGAATAACGAGTTGAGTGGCTTGGGCAAACGCCCACGATCTACAAGACCCATGTTGTTACACCCACCGCAATACGCCCTTGCGCCAGGCATACACCAGGCCAAGGAGCAGGATGAATACGAAAATGCCCATTTCAACAAGACCAAATGTGCCATAGCGCTCAAGTTGTGTGGCCCATGGGAAAATGAAAACTGCTTCTACGTCGAAGATCACGAAGAGCAACGCAAAAATGTAATAACGAACTTGGCTCTGCGACCAACCTTCACCGATTGGATCTACACCGCTTTCATACGACAACAACTTCTCGCGGTTTGGTTTTGATGGTCGCACAATCGATGACACCCAAAGCAATAGTCCGGCGATGAGAACGGCGGCTAAACCGAACCAAACAATGGTGAGAAATGACCTGAGGAAGGTAGACATCAACCTAAAAAACTACTACTTGGGCGCAGTTTCGGGAGAAACCACCTGCACTTTTTACCTTGTGAACAAGTGCCCACGAGCCTTTGGTTTGGGAATTGGGGTGGTCGCGACGTTGTGTAAAAACCAATCGACAATCAGCCCAGCGGCAGGGCCAGACCTTTCGACTTCTGCTCTAGTTCGCTCGATCAGGGAGTTCGGAGTCATATCTAATGCGGCCAACTCGGCTGCACCCTCTCCACTCATCCAGTGCGAAATGATGGCCTCATTGGCTTCTGGGTGAAATTGGGTGGCAAACGTGCGCCCCATCTGCATGGCCTGCGGGCCAGCATCGCTCAGTGCCAAAACCTGGGCACCAGGGGGCGCAGAAAACGTGTCGTAATGCCACTGCATCCACGACCCCGCCAGCACCCCATAAGTAGGTGTGGCTATTACTTCTTGCCAACCGACCTCGGCTTTTTTGGCTCGCTCGGCACTACCACCGAGTGCATGTGACATTATTTGCGCGCCAAAGCAGATCCCGAATTGCGGGATTCCGCGGCGCTGGCCCTCACGGATGACCTCGGATTCGGCTGCCACATTCTTGGCCACGTTGTCCCAGTAGACCGACCAGTTAGAACCGAGATAGAGAACGAGATCTATGCCGTCGAGTGACGGCCATTCGTGCGGGTATTCGCGGTGAACTGTCGTGAACGAAAAGTCGTAGTCCTCAAATCGTTGGCCGACAAAGCCTGCATCGGCATCACCCGAATTTGCCAGAAGTAAAGCGCGCATCAGAGGTACGGTAGTCGGTGCATGGCAACAAGCAAACCAACACCAACAGAAATTCCGAATGAAGCTTTTGTGGCTGCTCGCGAACGCGGCAAAGAAGTAGTGCTCCACACTCCTGTTTTGCCCTCCGCGTATCTCAGCCAACGCTTTGGCGGAACCATTGTGCTCAAGGCCGAAAACCTGCAACGCACCGGTTCGTTCAAAATTCGTGGAGGCATGAACAAGCTTGCCCAATTGGGTAATGCCAAAGAAACAGGAGTGGTCGCAGGCAGCGCAGGAAACCATGCGCAAGGCCTTGCACTTGCAGCAAAACACTTTGGAGCAAAGTGCGACATCTTCGTTCCTAAAGGCGCTTCGCTTTCAAAGATTGCTGCAACCAAACACCACGGTGCGACTGTGCTTGATGGAGGAGAGAGTGTTGACACCGCAGTAGCCGCAGCACTTTCCCGCACACAAGAAACGGGAATGGCATTTTGTCATCCATACGACGACCTAGATGTAATTGCCGGCCAGGGCACGCTCGGCCTCGAACTACTTGAAGACATCGATGATCTTGACCTGCTCATCATTCCTCTCGGAGGTGGTGGACTGCTTGCCGGCACAGCGCTCGCAATTAAGCAACAGCACCCCAATGTACGAATCATTGGCGTGCAGGCATCCATTTGCGCACCGTTCATCCACGGCACCTCCCCCGACGGCAAAGTGCTTACACTCGCCGACGGCATTGCCGTAAAACAACCCGGCAACTTCACCAAACCAATTATTGACAAATGGGTTGACCAGATTATTGAAGTTGACGAAGACTCAATCGCTGACGCGGTGGTCATCTTGATGGAACACACCAAAATGCTTGTTGAAGGTGGTGGTGCAGTCGGACTTTCCGCGCTGCTCACCAATCAGATCACACCCGCGCAAAATGGCACCACGTGCATTGTGTTGTCAGGTGGC
>JAQCJO010000083.1 GCA_027592925.1 Actinomycetota bacterium
GGCTGATCAATCTTTAATTGAGGTGCAAGGCCTCAATGTGTCCCTGCTCAATGCTCGACGCTTGCCAGCGGTGCTGTCGAGCGAGATTCGTATTGGCGGCCTCGTAAGTTCCCTTTCCAACACTGTGCGAATGATGCCCGAACAGTCGTGTCTTGTTGTTTCTGTCGAGGGTCAACGCATTACTGCTGTCAAGCCAAACTTGCCTGTTATTCCAGCAAGCAACATGAAATTGATTACTGCTGTCGCAGCACTTGAAGTACTTGGACCAGATTATGTTTTCACTACAAAGGTTGTTGGTGTAGGCGAAGGCAACCAAGTTGTTGGAGACCTCTGGCTTGTCGGTGGAGGAGATCCGGTGCTATCGACTGTTGGATACCCTGCAACTGAGTCGTATCCAACACTTCATCCGACGAATATTGGCGCGCTGATAGACGCGATGGTCGCTGCGGGCATCACCGAGATAACCGGCAACATTGTTGGCGATGAAAGTCGATACGACACTGAGCGCTTCACCCAGTCATTGGGACTTGGTGTGCGAACAACAGAGGTTGGACCACTCGGTGCGCTTCTGCTCAATGACGGCATAATTCTTGCTTCACCGATTAAACCCGATCAGCCTGCGCTATCTGCGGCACAAGAATTTTTGCGTTTGCTCAGTGAGCGAGGAATAGTTGTACGAGGTAGTGCAAAAGTTGGAACGGCATCTGTTGATCTGCCGGTTATTGCCAGCATTACTTCGGCCCCATTTAGTGCCATCGTTGAGGAAATGCTGACGAACAGCGACAACAACACTGCAGAACTAATACTGAAAGAAATCGGTTTGCAGAAACTGTCGGCAGGCACGAGGCTTGCTGGCGCACAGGTTGTGCAAACAACATTGCAAGAGATGGGTTATGCCATTGATGGGCTAGTGATCGTTGATGGCTCTGGGCTAGACCGAGGCAACCGTGCAACGTGTGCACTACTCACATCCATTCTCGAACGAGATGGTGGCTTTGGAGTGATGGGCAACGGTTTGGCAATTGCTGGACAAACCGGAACGCTTCGCAATCTACTCGCAGACACCACAGCCAGTGAGCGCCTGCATGCCAAAACCGGAACACTCACTGGGGCAAAGGCACTCTCGGGATACGTGGAGTATGCGCCAGAAAAGGCAGCCATGTTCACGTTGATCCTAAACGGTTCGGGGGTGTCCAACCAAGGCGAATACCGCCCGATTTGGAATAGCCTTGCCAATTCCCTTGGATCTTTGTCTGAGCATCCAAGCGTTACCGACATTGCGCCCTAACCGGCAAAGGTGAGTTCGCTCTCTCTTGCTGGTTGAATGGATATGTGAAAACAGATGGTCTTGGTGCTGGTTCGCCCCTTCGTTCAACGCTTTCCGCCGTTGAACTGTTTCAAATGGTGCGCGACTATGTAAAACAAGAGACTCTTGATCCGCTCCGAGGTGTCGGCAGATGGCTTGCATGGGGAATCGTGGGAGCGATTGCGCTGCTGTTTGGAGCAGTAGTGGGTTTGGTGGGTTTATTGCGTTTTCTGCAAGCCGAACTGTTTACTCAACAAGATCGTCTCAGTTGGGCTCCATATTTCATTGTCATGGTCGTTGCTCTCGGTCTGATCTGGCTCTCGCTCACGCGTATCGCACGCCCAAGTTTGCATCGAGAAGGATAATTGCATGTCCAGCACTACACAATCTGGCACTGATGCGCGAATCACCAAAGAGGATTTGGAATCCAAGTTTCAGTCATTGCAAGATGACTTGCAGGGTCGTGCCAGCGATAAAAAACAATCAATCATGGCCGCAGCTGCAGTTGCAAGCGCGATTGTCGTATTGATTGCATATCTGCTCGGCCGACGCGGTGGACGCAAGCGCCGCAGCGTTGTAGAGATCCGTCGCTAACAAACGTGTGGTACCTCAAGATCATTTGGCGCGTGGTGAAGTACATGCGCAGTAGGCGCAGTCCAGTTGTGGCGCGAGTGCATCTCAAAGATGATCAGTCAATATCTATTTCTCACTCCAAGAGCAAGGATTTTTGATTTATGGCACGCGCATTTGCTGTTGGTGAAAAAGTTCTCATTCTTGATTCAAAGAAAAGGCGTTATTTAGCGACGCTGAGCGAAGGTGGACAATTTCACAGTCATTCTGGAGTGCTCGAACACAACGACATTGTTGGTAGCCAAGAAGGCACAGTCTTGACGTCGACCAAGGGCGCCAACTATTCAATCTTGCGTCCGACACTTGAGGATTTCGTGCTTGAAATGCCAAGAGGCGCTCAAGTTATTTATCCAAAAGATCTCGCTCCTATTTGCATGATCGGCGATATCGGACCGGGCATGAAAGTGTTTGAAACAGGCGTAGGTTCTGGCGCTCTTTCAATGACCATGTTGAGGTATGGAGCAATCATCACTGGTTACGACATTCGAGAAGATTTTGCAAACCGCGCGACGTCAAACGTCCGTTCTTTTCTGGGTGAAGCGGCACTCGAGCGCTACTCGTTAGAGATTCGTGATTCTTATGAAGGCATCGATGGGTCAGATTTTGACCGCGTCGTTCTGGATTTGCCCGAACCATGGAATGTTGTGCCACATGCCGAGAAGGTGTTGCGAACTGGAGGCTTGCTTGTTGCTTATACGCCGAGTATCACCCAAGCAGTGCAAGTGCGAAAAGCCATGGGTGATGCATGGATTGAGTCACGCACTCTTGAGGTGCTGCATCGTTCTTGGCACATCGAAGGAATGGCTGTTCGACCAGATCATCGAATGGTGGCACACACGGCATTTCTTACCGTGTCGCGCTTTATCGGACACGCAATGAAGATTGAAGCGCAAGACACGTAAGCAACATCTGTCGCCGAAGAGTTATAGGTCGTTGAACGCTTACGGTTCGATGAAAATACATTCGCCGGGGCATTCCTCGGCTGATTCAATAACGCCATCCAACTGGTTGTCTGCAAAATTGGCCATTCCGTCAGCGCCTTGAGCATTGCCCTTAGCAGTAGCAAAAATCTTGTCCTTTTCGCGAACGTATGCAAGACCATCATCTAGGAGGGTGAAGACATCAGGGGCAATTTCCTCGCACAATCCGTCTCCGGTGCAAAGATCCTGATCGATCCAAACTTTCATGTTGGCTGGCTCCTTTTATTTGTTGATCTAGTCTTCAATAGTTCTCAAGTACCCACCCAAGAATACACGCCGCTTGCTAGAAAATTGTGTTCTGGGTAGAGATTGCCCTATACGGTACGAAGCACTATAAAGGGTTTATCGGTTTAAAGGGATTCGAGACGCTTGGGGTGACACATGACAACTGACGCTGACGCTAAGGCTGACAATAATACGCCAGACAAATCAGTGCCGATCGATCTAAAACTTCAGATTGCTCGATTGACCGGCCAGAACGAAAAACTTTCATACACGCTTCGAGAGGCTCGAGAGCACATTGCCAATTTGCGCGATGAAGTTGACAAACTGACACGTGCACCTGGTTCTTACGGAACAGTTGTTGGCATTAATGACGATCTCACTGTTGATGTGTTGACAAGCGGTCGCAAGATCAGAGTGACTGCTCATCCATCAGTTGATGTTGATCACCTGCAATTGGGCGCCGAGGTGATGCTGAACGATGCTCTCAACATCGTGTTCGATCGGGAAAGCGATACAACCGGCGAGGTTGTCTCCCTAAAAGAGGTTTTGGAAGATGGGGTACGCGCAATCGTTGTCGTACGAGGCGACGACGAGCGGGTTTGCGAATTGGCAACAGCAATTAGGGGCATGCATTTGCGTTCAGGAGATTTGTTGAGGTTAGATCCATCGTCCAATCTGTTGCTTGAGAAACTCGATCAGCCTGAAGTTGAGCATCTGTTGTTGCAAGAGATTCCCGATATTTCCTATTCCGATATCGGTGGCCTCGACTCGCAGATTGAACAGATCGCGGATGCTGTTGAACTTCCATTTTTGCATGCCGATCTCTTTGCCGAGCACCAACTTCCAGCACCTAAAGGAATTTTGTTGTACGGACCGCCCGGGTGTGGAAAGACACTGATTGCAAAAGCTGTTGCAAATAGTCTTGCGCGAAAAGTTACTGCTCGAACCGGAGATGACAAAGGACGTAGTTATTTCATCAACATCAAGGGTCCAGAGTTACTGAACAAATATGTAGGCGAAACCGAAAGACAAATACGACTTATTTTTGAACGTGCGCGTGAGAAGAGCGAAGAGGGTTGGCCCGTCATCATTTTCTTCGATGAGATGGACTCAATGTTTCGCACACGCGGAACGGGCATCTCGTCGGATATGGAGTCAACAATTGTGCCTCAACTGCTCGCAGAAATTGACGGAGTTGAGGGGTTGCGCAATGTGATTGTGATCGGGGCAACGAACCGCGAAGACTTGATTGATCCCGCAATATTGCGTCCTGGTCGTCTCGACGTCAAGATCAAGATTGAGCGTCCAGACGCCGATGCTGCGCGCCAGATCTTTGCTCGTTATCTCACGAGTGAGTTACCAATTTCGCAATCCGATATTGACAAATTAGGTAATGGGGATGCGAACCTAGCGATCCGCGCCATGGTAGATCAGGCAGTAATTGAAATGTATGCAACTTCTGACAACAACAGGTTTCTTGAAGTGACCTATCAAAACGGCGAGAAAGAAATCATGTACTTCAAGGATTTCTCCTCAGGTGCAATGATCGAAAACATTGTGCGTCGCGCAAAAAAATTGGCAATCAAGAGGTTGATT
>JAQCJO010000017.1 GCA_027592925.1 Actinomycetota bacterium
AACAGGAATAATTTCAAATTCCTTGCCGGCTTCGGCAACTGAGTCCCACAAGCGCAAACCGTGTTCCATCTTGGTGTAGATCTCCCAGCCATTTTCGCCAACATACGAGATGCGGAACATGGTTGCAGGAACTCCGTCGATGAGCACTTCGCGCACCGAACCGTAAGGGAAGTTTGCTTGACTGACATCAAACGGAACCAACTTGCCTTCGGCGTTGATGTTTTGCGTTGCCTTTGCCATTGTTTTTTCGGCGTTTGGACCCCACACACCGATTGTGCACAACGCACTTGACATGTCGGTGAATGTCACCGAACCGTCTTGCGGCATGTACTTGGTGAACCAGTACTTGTCACGACCACCGTCGAATGCGCCGGTGATAACACGGAAATGGTTTGTGCCGAGGCGCATGATGGTTAAGTCGCCACGGAAACCGCCGCCTTGGGTGAGTAGTGGTGTGTAGACCGAACGGCCAACAGGTACATCGACGTTGTTGACGCACATGTATTGCAAGAACGCCATGGTGCCTGGGCCGGTGAAATCGAACTCGTTAAACGCTGTGAGGTCAACCATGCCAACCGACTCGCGCATCTGCAAGTGTTCGGCATTGGTGATTGGTGACCACCAGCGTGCATCCCATTCGCTTGGGCGTGCCTCGCATTGGCTGGCGAACTTGTCGATCAACTTGGCGTTGGATGCAAACCACTGCGGGCGCTCCCAACCACGGGCATCAAAGAACGTTGCACCAGCGGCTTCTTCGCGTGGGAAGAATGGGCTGCGACGCATATTGCGCTGCGTTGCCCATTGCTCGCGTGGGTGCACGATGCCGTATGTCTTATTGAAGTGCTCGTCACAACGCGCGTAGATATGGTGCTCTGTTTTTTCGTGAGCATAAAAGCGGCTGATGTCTGACGAGTGTGGGTCACACAAATGTGGGTAACCGTACGTCATCCACTCGGCAACGAGTTGTGCAATGCCAGGACCTTCTTTGATCCATACTGCAGCAGCAGACCACAAGTTGCGCACTTCAACTGTCTCGCCAAGAACTGGCATCGCATCTGGTGTGAGCGACAGAAGACCGTTGATGGCATATTTGATTTCGGCATCTCCAAGCATCTCCATCAAGTCGATTGCTTGTTCCATCTGCGGATCAAAGTCGTCTTGTGTGAGTGGCAATTCGGTAGGCGACAATGCAGATGCTTCATTCGATGGAATGTCGTCAGGGTGCATGAAGATTGCACGGTGGGCGTATGAGCCAACTTCCATCGAGCCGGCGGTTTGACGCTCGTAACAGAACGTGTCCATGTCGCGGATGATTGGGAATGCAAGTTCTTTATTTGATTGTTGCAAAATGTCAATTGGCCCAACATCGGCCATTTGGTGAACGGCTGGTGTCAACGGAATATTTGCTCCGGCCATTGCTGCAATACGCGGGCTCCACACACCGCAAGCCACGACAACGAACTCGGCTTCGACTCGGCCCTTGTTCGTGACAACGGCTTTGATGGTGCCATTTTCGACTTCGAGGTCGAGCACTTCGGTATTTGCAAACACTTGCAAGTTGCCAGCAGCAACAGCACCCTCACGCATCAGCGTGCCGGTCTGCAGCGAGTCGACAACTGAAACGCTAGGTGTGTAAAAACCGCCGAGCAAAATCTTTTCGTTGATGAATGGCACCAGTTCTTTGATTTCTGCAGGGGTCAGGAGCTTGGAGTCAATGCCCCACGACTTCGCTGAGGTCATGCGACGGTTGAATTCTTCGAGACGTTCTGGCGTGCGCGCAACTTCGATGCCGCCGCATGTGTTGTTCATACCCATCTCGACGTATTGCTGCTGCGATGCAAGTGTCAGCATCGCCATTTCTTTGTTGTGGTCGGTCGGGAAGATGAAGTTTGAGGCATGACCTGTCGAACCACCTGGGTTGGGCAGCGGTCCTTTGTCGATCTGCACCATGTCGGTCCAACCCAACTTGGAGAGGTGGCCGACGAGGCAATTGCCTACGATTCCGGCGCCAATAACGACGCACTTTGCACGGGTTGGAAACTGACTCATGTGGAAGCCCCTCAAGATTGAACCGAATAAACGACTTCCGTAGTATATCACTGCAATATCACCGATCTAAAATCGGTTAGGATGCAGATTGTGAGTATTTCATTGAGCCAGCAGGCCTACCTGCAGATCCGCGACAAGATCGTGCGTCTGCAACTTGCGCCCGGCGACGTCATCCGCGAAGACATGTTGCAAGCCGAACTCGGTATTGGTCGTACGCCAATTCGTGAGGCACTACAGAGGTTGGCTCGCGACCAATTTGTGACCGTTATTCCGCGTCGGGGCATGTTTGTGTCGCCAATCGACGTGATGGAACTTTCGATGCTCTATGAGACTCGTGCGATTTTGGAGCCGTATGCCATGCGCCTCGCTGCAGTGCGCGGCAAGCAAGAACATTGGGATGCAATGGCGGCTGCGCTCGAGAGTTCGCGACGACCAAACGTGAGCAATAGTGATTTGATGCGCATCGACCGCAGGTGTCATGAGATTGTGTGGGATGCGGCCGACAATCGTTTTCTCACCGACACGCTTGACATGATGTATGCACAAAGTGATCGGCTATGGCATTTGTATATCGCTGACGTAGAAGACATGCGCCACGCACTTGAAGAGCACACCGAGATGTATCAGGCACTGAGTGCAGGTGATAGTGATTTGGCGGCAAAGTTGGCAGAAGCGCACGTGCGGGCCTTTGACGAAGAAATGAGCTTGGCTGTGCGCAAGAATCTTGGCTCGCCATTAAATTAGCGAGTGCTATTAAATTAGCGAAGCAATAAATAGCTATTGCGTACTGAGGCTGGCGCGAAACTCGCCAGCGCGCATCATTTGCTTGATCTCTGCTGGTGGCTCGTCAAGTCGCTCGACAACAACCGAGTGAATTTTTGCTGTGCAGTCGAAACCATGACGGTATGGGCCAACAGGCGAGCCAGTGTCAACACCAACATCAAACGTTTCACCGCTCATCGAATAGACGAGTGGAACTGTTTTGTCAATGCGAGTAGAACCAACATTCTTGTCGTCTATAAACAGAGTGACGTCGCCACCCGCACCGAATCCGCCGTCGTAGGCAAATGCCACAACGATTTGGTGCTTGCCGGCACCAAGTGATGTGTTGCTTGCAACAGCAGTGTGTTCATGGCCAAACCAGTTGTAATGAAAAGTTGGACGACTCTGTTCGTCGAGATACAACGACCAGCCGGCCATGTTGCCGCCCTGACATACGATCACGCCATGTGGTCCTGTCGCTGCGGCAGCAGTATCAATTTCGATATTTGCGGTGATGCGGAACGAACAGTTCTTGATATTGATCACTGAAGACTCTGGCATACGTATGTGTGCAGGCGTGTAGGTCATCGATGTCAAGCCGTCGAGTGAATGTGGCACCGAAAAATCTCCATGTCGCGGTGAGCCTGGATCACGCAGTGGATAGATGCCGTAATCGATTGCATGTTGATGAAAAAGTGCCTGCAATTCGGCGAGTTTCTCTGGGTGCGTGGCAGCCAGGTCAACTGCCTGCGAGAAGTCGTTTGCAATGTTGTACAACTCCCACACTTCTTGTGGCCCATCAAACTCAAAACCCTGCAATCTGATCCACGGCAATCGACCATGGAAACATGAAGCCATCCAGCCATCTGCGTAGATTGCCCGATTGCCGAGGATCTCAAAATATTGACTGGTGTGGGTGCTTGGCGCATCTGCAGAATCAAATGTGTATGCCATGGATGTGCCGTGCAGCGGCATCTGCTCGATGCCATTGACATGTGTTGGCGGCGTAATGCCAGCAATGTCGTAAATGGTTGGCACGATGTCGATGACGTGGTGAAACTGCGTGCGTAAACCACCATTGGTGGCAATCTTTTTTGGCCACGAAAGTGCCATTGCGTTGCGGGTGCCACCGAAGTGCGATGCAACTTGCTTCATCCACTGAAACGGCGAGTCGAGAGCCCATGCCCAACCGACATTGAAATGGTTTTCGCATTTGTCGGTCCCGAAGTCATCCATGTGATCGAGCAGCCACTCGGGGTCTTCGGGGACTCCGTTTTGAAACGATGGTGCGCTCCATGCACCATGAATCGTGCCCTCGGCCGATGCACCGTTGTCGCCAGTGATGTAGATGACAAGAGTGTTGTCGGCAATACCCATGTCATCCAACGAATCGATAACGCGCGCAATTTGTGCGTCGGTGTGCGCAAGGAAGCCAGCAAACGTCTCCATCAATCGTCGTGCAACTGGTTTGTAACGATCGGGGTAGTCGGCCCACGCCGGCACTTGCTCTGGTCGCTTGGTGAGCGTGGTGTCTTTGGGAATCACGCCGAGTTTCAACTGGCGCTCGTAGATCATGTCGCGCAGTGCGTCCCAGCCATCGTCGAACTGACCTGCAAATTTGTCGATCCATTCGCGCGATACATGATGCGGTGCGTGCACGGCAGGCGTAGAGAAGTAACAAAAAAATGGGCGATTGGGTGTGGACGCATGTTGGCGTTGCATCCACGTGATTGCCTGATCAGCCAAATCTTCAGTGAGGTGATACCCAGGTTTGCCAATATGCGGAGCGATGGGTGTTGTCTGGTCGTACACAGGGGGTTCCCATTGTGAAGACTCTGCGCCCATGATCCCGTAGAAGCGATCGAAACCTAAGCCTGTTGGCCAACGATCAAATGGACCTGCGGGGCTTTGCTCCCACGACGGCGCAAGATGCCACTTACCAAAACATGACGTTGAATATCCAGACATGCGCAGTACTTGTGCAACAGTTGCCGACTCGGGCGGGATCGCACTGTCGTATCCGGGAAATGAGTTGGCAATTTCGGTGATGCCTCCCATGTGCACGCTGTGATGGTTGCGACCAGTTAACAGCGCAGCCCGAGTAGGTGAACACAGCGCAGTGGTGTGAAATTGGTTGTAGCGCAAACCAGTTGTTGCAATCTTGTCGAGTCCGGGCGTCGTTACTGGTCCACCAAAGTTTCCAAATGAACCGAAGCCAACGTCGTCGAGCATGATCAACAAGATGTTTGGAGCACCATCTGGGGCGGTTGGCGCGGTCAGCTTCTGCGGTGTTGAATCGGTGATGATTCGGGAGATGTCTCCGCCAAATGCGGGTGTTGAATTCGGAAGACGTTGTGTCACGACTGCAGACCAACTACATCGAAACATCCAAGAGCGCGCAACACATGAGATATATTGCCATTGATCTGCAACACCGAAGCCGCAATTGCTTGTGACAGCATTGTGCTTCCACTCAAGATGTCGGCCCACACCGCTACATCGCAAGTAATCGAATTGGCAGCACCTAAGCCGCTAGTGGGCACGGCAACACTATTGCGAATATGCAGACCAGTCGTTTGGCCTTGCGAAAAATTAAAAGCAATATGAATATCGATACCTTCTGCGCGAGCGGGTTCAAGTAGTACACGTAAAATACTTACAGCCGACGAAATTGGTCCTGACAAAATTTGTCGCTTATTGATGCGGTGCGTGTTGAATCGTGTTGCATCAAGAGTGCCGTCCAAATGACGTGCTCGAGCAAGACACCAGTTGCGAATATTGGCAGCTGGAGTTCGCTGAGCAACGAGGCGCAGGGCACTTGCAAGTAGTTGCTTGTCTGAGTCGCTTGGGTCTGTGCTGTACGCCAACCACGAAGACAGCTCGATTGCAAAGCGAAGGTCGTCGTTGTCAATTGCCCCTCGTGCCTGCACGCGCACAGATTCTTTGCCACCGAATCCCTTGATCATTCGGTCGGCATGTTCTTGTGTCGAGAGTGGAAACAGGTTTGCCTCATGGCCGTCAAAGAAGCCAAAAATTCCACTTCTAATCTGGCGCACATGGTGTTCGGCTACGCCATACAACTCTGACGTGAGATAGTCGTCGTCGCATTGATCTGGCAATCGAATGGTTGCGGCCAAGTCAACGCTCGACATGCCGCGGTTGGTGTGGCGCACTGTTTGATCCCAGAGAAATTGAATTGAGTCGCGATACTTCGTCACACGATCTGTAATTGCATCGGATCCGCTGATTGGGGGACCATGTGCACCAGCGAGGTGTTCGGAGTGCAAGCCAAGCAGATGATCAAGACCGCGCAACATCAACTGTGGGTCTCGGTATTCTTCGCCGCGAATTGCAAAAACATTAAACAGCACTGGCCAGACCAAGTTGTTGACGCAAAGTTTTATTGAATCAAACCAGTACGTCACCGAATCATCTGCATCAGACGGTGCTGGTGTTACTTGAATCTCTAGACCCGCAACACGGATTGTGGATGAAGAATTAAAAGTATGTTCGGGTGCAATAAATCCATAGGTATGAGGAGCATGCGCGGGGTCACGATAAAACTGACCAAGTCCAACATTGACAACACCGTCTACACCATCGAATGGAAGTGTGACTGCAAACTGTTCGACAAGTCCGCGACCATACGCGGGAGCAATTTCGGAAGTTGTACGCAATCGATTAAACGCGATCTTCTCATGCCCCCAGATGGGTATTGACACTGCTGGATCTTCCTCAAACACGGCTTGCGTGCCACCCACATAATGAAAGTGTGTGTACAACACCGCGACTATTGGTCGTGTAGTGACTGCGCGCAATTCTTTGATGGCCGCACGCATTTCTTCAATTGATTCGCCCGTGTCAATGGCGATGATGCCTTCTGGCGCATCTACAAATGTTTGATTGGATAGTCCATTGCCAACGAGACACCACACGCCTGGGCGAACGGTGTAAAACTTTCGTTCAAGCCTTTGTGACTGAGCAATGTGGTCGCGATGTGCAATTTGGCCAGTGGCAAGAGTGACACTGAGATCACCGTTTGGCTCAAAGCTACGGCTGGGCTTTTTATGCGACGAAGTCATCCCCGCAACAGTAACTACTTGTAGTGGCCAAGTACCTGTGCGGGGTCGCTTGATGCCGTGTCTGGCCAATTGGAATACCAAATATCGGCGGCCGAAGTGCCTACATGCAGTGGTGGTCGGTCAAATCCGGCAATCGGTTCGAGCAATGGCTCAACCACTACATCCCATCGGGGTTTAGAGAAATAGGGGAATGATTGACGCGGTTTGCCAGAGCGATTGAGCACTCTGTGGGGCGTAGAGATCAGTCGACCACCACTCCACAACTCGAGCATGTCACCCACATTGAGCACCATTCCATTTGGTGGGCAGTCTGCAGACAGCCATTCGTCATTTCGATTGCGGACCTCGAGACCACCGATTGGGTCATGGGCGAGCAGTGTGAGCAAGTTGAAATCTTTATGTGGGTGAATGCCCCACGAATCAGACTGCGGTGGCATGGGAGGGTAATTGAGCAACGTCATATTTGTCAATGGATCAGTCATGTAGGAGAGCAAGATGTTTTGGTCAACACCCATTTGATTGCACAATGCGACAATCAGGCGTTCACTCACCTTGGTCAGAGCATTCCAGTACGCCATGATTGGCGTGCGCACGTCAAAAGAAATGTTTGGCCACTTGTTTGGCCCGTACAGCGAGCAAGCAGCGCACACGGGGTTGCTCGGGTCTGTTTCGTTGTGCAACTTCCAGGCTTCGTATTGGTCGGCTGCACCCGTGCCTGAGTTGGGTGTGAAGTATCCGAGTGGCACAAAGCCTCGGTAATTTCCCTTGACAACCATGTCTTGCATCAAGACATCACGCGGTGTGTCAAAAACTGTTTCGACCGCATTACGCATGTTGGCAACTATTTCGTTGTCCACTCCATGCCCAACGATGATTGCAAATCCGATTTCACTGAGTGCCGCATACAAATCGGACGCATCGTATTGGTATTTTGCCGACCCTGGTGCGCTTGTTGAAAATGACTCAATCGAGATGATTGGAAGTGACTGGCCCATGAGGGCAATCTACTCTGCGCGGTTTTGTACGTGCTGAAACCCAAACCGACCCTTGATGCACAAGTTGCCGTGGGTCACCGAGTGATCGCTTGGCGAAGTGACCTTGACGATCTCGTTGTCTTGTACGTGCAACGTGAGCGAGCAGCCAACACCGCAGTATGGGCAGATGGTGTCGGTCTGCGTTTGCTCCTCTTCTTTCCATGTGCCAGCCTCGCGCATGTTGTACTCACTCGTAAACATGAGTGCACCAGTAGGGCAGACCTGAATGCAGTTGCCGCAATAGACGCACGCTGAGTCAGTGAGATCAACATTAAATTCGGTCGAGATGCGAATATCGAAGCCACGACCCGCAACACCGATAGCAAATGTGTTTTGCCACTGCTCGCCACACGCATCAACGCATTGGTAACACATGATGCATTTGGAATAGTCGCGCACATACAACTCGTTGTCGATCTTGACTGGCTGCAACACATTTACAACGCTCGAACCATCGGCCACATGATGGTGACCAGTTGTTGCTTCGTCGCGATCATTGGTCGGCGCTGCAGGCTTGCCAAAGCGAATTGGTTCGGCTTCGTACTCGGAGTTCCAGCGCGCAACATTTTTGGTTAACGAAAGATCAACTGAGGAGCCGAGCAATTCGAGCACGAGTTTGCGGCTGTGATCGGTGCGTTCGGTGTCGGTGCGCACCACCATGCCAGGCTCTACTTTGCGTGAGCACGAAGGCACCAGCACGCGTGACCCTTCGACTTCCACCATGCATACACGACAAGCATTCTTTGGCGTGATGGTGTCACCGAAACACAGAGTAGGAATCTCTGTGCCCATGGTGCGGCATGCGCTCAAAATCGTTTCACCTTCAGCAACAGTCACTGACTGACCATCGATGGTCAGTTGCACAGAGCGCCGTATATGTAGTCCTGTGGTTACCTGGGTGCTCATTGTGCAAATACTTTCAGTTTGTTGATAGCCGAATCAATCGCGCTGTTGGCTGTTTGGCCAAGACCGCAAATCGATGCATCGCGCATTACTGTGCCCAACTCGCGCAGCATTTCGATGTCTTGCGACTGAACACCTTGTGCAAGCCGAGAGATGATCTCTTCTTGGCGCACGGTGCCGACTCGACATGGCACGCATTGTCCACATGATTCATCGCGGAAAAAAGCAGCAATACGGCGAAGTTGATCGACCATGTCAACCGACTGGTCGAGCACCATGACTACACCCGATCCCAGGCTTGAGCCCGCCGCGTGCGTGGCTTCCATAGTCAGAGGCAAGTCCAGATCATCTGGACCAACGAAACCACCTGCTGCACCGCCCAACAAAATGGCCTGCAGGGTGGAGCCACTGCGCAGGCCGCCGGCCAGGTCGATCAGTTGTCGCAGTGTGATACCAAACTCAACTTCGTAGATGCCGGGCTTTGTAACTGCGCCAGAAAGGCAAAACAATTTGCGACCCTTTGAACCCTCGGTGCCAAGCGCGGCGTATGTGGCACCACCGTCATTAACAATGGAGAGCACGTTGACAAGTGTTTCGACATTGTTGACAAGTGTTGGTTTGCCAAACACGCCAACCTCAACTGGAAATGGCGGTTTGTTGCGCGGTTCTCCGCGGTAGCCCTCGATCGAGTTGAAGATCGCTGTTTCTTCGCCACAAATGTATGCGCCTGCGCCACGAACGATTGAAAGTGCAAAGTTAAACCCAGAGCCCAAGATGTTGTCGCCCAAAAATCCTTGTTTCTTTGATTCGTTGATTGCGTTTTGCACGTTGCGTATTGCGCGCGGATATTCGCCGCGCAGATAAATAAACCCTTGCTCGCAACCTGTCGCAAACGAGGCAATGATCATCGCCTCGACGAGAGCAAACGGATCGCCTTCCATAATCACGCGATCTTTAAACGTGCCAGGCTCTGATTCGTCGGCATTGCAAATCGAATAGTGGGGGAAAGCGGGCTGACCAGCAACCGCACCCCACTTGCGCCCAGTCGGAAATGCTGCACCACCACGACCAACAAGACCAGATGCATTGACTTCATCGATCACACTTGTTGCTCCAAGTTGAATCGCCTTGCGCAACGCAACGAATCCACCGTGTTGTTGGTAATCGGTAATAGAAAGTGGATCTACTTTGCCGATGCGACCAAGCAACACAAGTTTTGTTGAATCATCGTCAGCTTGCGGAGTCGCTGAAACGATCGAAGGTTCGGCTTCGGGCCATGCACCCTTGGCGAGAGCATTGATCTGCACTGGTGTGGCTGGCGCAAGCACTTCATGGCGGGCTGGGTTGCCGGCCTCGATGACGAGTACCGCAGGTGCGCGTTCGCAGGTGCCAAGACACGGCGATGGATGCGTACCTTCAGGAAGTTCGTCTTCGCGCAAACCGCCCATTGCGCGACAAGCCAAGTCGATACATACATGAACTTGACGCTTTGGGCGCTCCGTTGTCGAGAACAATGCGTAAAAGCTTGCAACGCCATAAATCTCGGCTGGCGCCACATCGAGTTGTTGGGCGATGTAATTAATCGAGCCGCGACTGATCCAACCGATGTGATCGTTTACCGCGTGCAGAGTGGGCAGCAACATGTGACGCAGATTGCGCAGTGCTTCGCCAGCACGCGAGATGCGCAAGTCTTGCTCGGTTCTTGTCCCACCCTGCGTGTACTGGGTCGGCTTGCCAAGCACGCTGTCAACAGCATCGCGCTCATCGCGCGTAGCAACAGAGGAGTTGACTTTAAGATCCATAGCGTGATCAGCGTAATGCTGGGTTATTCGCCAGCGACAGGAACGCGCGCATCACTCTTCAAAATTTTGTCGATCCGCACTGCAGCAGCCTTAAATTCGGCAGTTCCAGATTTTGGATCGATTGCTTCGATGGTCAAAAGGTTGGTGTCTACTTCGTTTGGAAAGTGTGGCGTCATAAATACGAGTCCTGGACGTAAGCCATCGTCGATACGTGCTGGGGCAACGACCGTGCCGCGAGGTGAAGTGATGCGCACGATCTCGCCATCGACAATGCCCATCGAAACAGCATCTTCGGGTGACAGGTCGACAGTTTCGGCCATGCGCAAAGGGCTTTCAAATCCACCAGACTGCACGCCGGTGTTGTACGAATCGAGTCGGCGACCTGTGGTGAGGCGCAAAGGAAACTCTGGAGTTGTTTTCTCGACTGGCGGTGAATCAATGACCACACTGAACGGTGCAAGCCGGCCACGGTCTTCGAGTTTTTCGGCCCACAACCTGCCGTGAAGATATGAAGGCTCAATTTTGTCCAGCGAAAAGCATGGCCACTGAATGCCACCCAAGTCTTCAAGGCGTTCATACGTCATACCAAAGTGCATCGGCGACAAACTGCGCAACTCGTTCCACACGTGTTCGTTGGATTCGTACTTCCATGTATGACCCATCACGCTGGCTAAGTCAACGAGAATTTGGATGTCATCGTGAGCGTTGCCCGGAGGATTGATGGCCTTGCGTACTCGTTGCACACGGCGCTCAGAGTTAGTAACGGTTCCTTCTGCTTCACACCACGAGGCTGAACCCGGCAACACAACGTCTGCAAGTTCTGCGGTCTTGGTAAGAAAAATGTCTTGCACAACAAGATGCTCAAGATTTTTGAGTAATGCTGTCGCGTGAGCGCCATCGGCTTCTGATTGCGCCGGATTTTCACCGATTACAAATGCCGACCTCATCTTGCCGTGCTCCATTGCTTCAAACATTTGCGTTAAGTTCCAGCCAGTCTTTGGAGGAATGGTCACGTTCCACATCTTTTCAAATTTTGTGCGAGCAACATCGTCCTCTACATCTTGAAAGCCTGGCAATTTGTTTGGTAATGCGCCCATGTCGCCACCGCCTTGCACGTTGTTTTGACCGCGCAATGGGTTGAGCCCTGCGCTTGGCCGACCAACGTGACCACACAGCAGTGCAAGATTGATCAGCGACAAGACATTGTCGACGCCGTTGTGATGTTCGGTGATGCCGAGAGTCCAACAAATCTGTGCGGTCTTTGCGTTGCCAAGTGCATGGGCAAGTTCGCGGATCGCCTCTGCTGGCACGCCTGTTGTTTTGCTGCCATGCTCCAGCGTCCATTCTTCGACAGATGCCGCGTACTCGGCAAAACCACTTGTGGAGTTTTCGATAAATGAGCGATTGGCAAGACCAGCGTGAATAATTTCGCGCGCAATTGTGTTGGAAAGCGCGACGTCTGAGCCAACATTGAGACCCAACCACAAGTCAGCCCACTGTGCTGTCTCGGATCGACGTGGATCGACCGAATACAACTTGGCTCCGTTATGGATGCCCTTGAGCACGTGATGAAAATAAATTGGGTGAGCGTTGCGAGCATTCGAGCCCCACATCACAATGAGGTCGGTTGTTTCAACTTCTTGATAACTCGATGTTCCTCCACCTGCTCCAAAGACTGTGGCCAGACCGACCACGCTGGGAGCGTGTCAAGTTCGATTACAAGAATCGATATTATTGGTACCAATTACGGCACGCGCAAACTTTTGCACCATGAAGTTCAATTCATTGGTCGACTTTGAACACGAGAAAAATCCGATCGCATCAGGACCGTAGGCATCCTTGACAGATTGAAAGCCAGAGGCTGCACGGGCAAGCGCCTCGTCCCACGTCGCAGTTCGCAAGACGCCGTTGTCGCGCACCATCGGCTCGGTGATTCGAGTCAGGGGAGCGTAGTTGTGCCGATTTTTGTTCTTTTTCACACCCATAGCCATTGTCATAGCCTAGTGCAATACGGGGATTCCGTCATATATCAGACCCCAAGACCCATATAGAGTGACAGGGTCGTTTCGACAGTATTCGCTAGCCATCCATAAGGAGCAACAAAAATGTCATTCCCATCCGATCTTGAAATTGCGCGCGCTGGAAAACCCCTTCCACTCAAAGAGATCGCGCAGCAGATGGGAATTGGTGAGCACTTGCTCGAGCCCTACGGTACGAGTCTTGCCAAGATCAGCATGGACGCAATCGAGGAATTGAAAGATCGACCGAAAGCAAAATATGTCGTGGTGACTGCAATCACTCCAACACCATTGGGCGAAGGCAAGACCACAACAACAGTTGGTTTGGGAATGGCGATGAAACACATCGGCAAAAAAGCAGTGATCAGTTTGCGTCAACCATCTATGGGACCAACATTTGGTATCAAGGGTGGAGCAGCGGGTGGTGGCTATAGCCAAGTGATTCCAATGGAACTTCTCAACTTGCACCTCACCGGCGACTTCCATGCAGTGACTGCAGCACACAACTTGTTGTCGGCAATGGTCGACAATCATTTGCATCAAGGCAACGAACTTGATCTGGATCTTGACAACATCACATGGCGCCGAGTGATCGACGTCAACGATCGTTCTTTGCGCAACATCATTGTTGGACTTGGCTCAAAAGAAGACGGCGTTACTCGCCAAACAGGTTTTGACATCACCGCCGCATCTGAAGTGATGGCGATATTAGCGCTTGCAACCTCTATTGAAGACATGCGTGCTCGTTTTGGTCGCATCGTTGTTGGCTACAACACCAAAGGTGTACCAGTAACTGCCGAGCAACTCTCGGGTGCTGGCTCCATGGCCGTCATCATGCGTGAGGCAATCAAGCCAAACTTGTTGCAGACTCTCGAAAACACACCGGTGATCGTGCACGCAGGACCGTTTGGAAATATTGCGCACGGTAACTCATCCATCATTGGAGACATGATTGGTATTCACTGCGGTGATTACCTGATCACCGAAGCAGGTTTTGGTGCGGACATGGGCGCAGAGCGTTTCTTCAACATCAAGTGCCGCACATCCGGACTTGTTCCAGACGCAGCAGTGCTCGTGACAACTGTGCGCGCACTCAAGGCACACTCTGGCAAACACAAGATTGTTGCGGGCAAGGCTTTGCCGCCAGAGCTATTGGCAGAGAATCCATCCGATGTTGAAGCTGGTGGCGCAAACCTAAAAAAGCAAATCGAAAACGTGCAGGCGCACGGAGTAACACCGGTTGTTGCCATCAACGCTTTCCCAACCGATCACAGGTCTGAACACGATGTGATTCGTCGCATCGCTGCCGAAGCGGGTGCTCGTGTTGCTGTGTGCACACATTTTGCCGATGGCGGTGCAGGTGCAGTCAATCTGGCCAAGGCAGTTGAAGAGGCTTGTCAAGAAAAAAATGACTTCCACTTGCTATACCCATCTGAAGCATCTCTCAAAGAAAAGATTGAAGCAGTTGCGACCAAGATTTATGGTGCGGCAAAAGTGGAATACTCGGCTCTTGCCAACAAGCAACTCAAGAACTACACAGACAATGGCTTTGCCCACTTGCCAGTGTGTATTGCTAAAACCCACCTTTCAATTTCGGGTGATGCTTCGCTCAAGGGCGCACCAACTGGTCACACACTGACAGTGCGCGAAGTGCGTGCTTCGGTAGGAGCAGGGTTTATCTACCCAATCTGTGGCGAGATGCGCACACTGCCAGGTCTTGGCACCAAGCCAGCAGCAGCAATCATTGACTTTGATGAAAACGGCGAAATCATCGGGCTTTCATGACCGATAATTTCAAGCGCTCTCCTGGTGGCGCAATTTTGATGAATGGCAATGCATTGCGCGATGAAACCGTTGCGCGCCTGCGCAAAGTGATTGAGGATGCGGGCTCGCCACGTGTTTGTCTTGCGACTGTGCTCATTGGTGGAGATGCCCCGAGTCATATCTATGTAGCGAGCAAGCACAAGAAGGCTCAAGAAGCCGGCATGGTTTCGGTGGGTGTTCATCTTGAGGAAACAGCAACGCAAGAAGAGGTGGAAGCCGCAGTGCGCAAATTGGCGCTTGACCCAAGTGTGCACGGCATTTTGGTGCAGTTGCCGTTGCCAAAGCATCTTGACTCTGAGCCAATTCTTGCGTTGTTGCCGCCAGAAAAAGATGTTGATGGACTCACCGAGCGTTCAATGGGTCGATTGTTGCGCAGTTTGCCTGGCCATGCGCCGTGCACGCCACTTGGCGTGATGCGCTTGCTCGAGCGCTACAACATTGCAACCAAAGGCAAGAAAGTTGTTGTCATTGGTCGTTCGTTCTTGACAGGCTTGCCACAAGTCATTTTGTTCGTTCGCAGGGGTGGAGACGCAACAACAACATGTGCGCACTCGATGACCGCGCCGGAAGATTTAAAGGAAATGTGTCAACAGGCCGACATCATCGTCTCGTGTGTCGGTATTGCCCGCATGATCAAAGCCGACTTCGTCAAACCAGGCGCCACGGTTGTTGATGTGGGAGTGACTCGCATTGACAACAAGATTGTTGGTGATGTCGACTTCGATGCGGTGCAAGCAGTAGCCGGTGCAATTACTCCGATGCCGGGTGGCACTGGCCCAATGACCATTGGTTGCTTGCTTGAGAACACGCTCGAGGCAGCAAGAATGCTCGGTGCGTTTCCGCGCTAGTTAGTTTGCGGCTGGTGCTTGTAGTCGTTTGGCAGTTGCTTGTAGGAGTCGATCAAGAATCGTTGCCATGATCACGATGGCGATTCCAACTTCGGCGCCAAGACCAGCATCTGGTTTGGTAAGTGCCTCAATTGATCGGTAGCCAAGGCCGCCACCGCCAACCATGCCTGCGATGATCGCCATTGCCAGCACCATCATCACCATCTGATTGATTGCCAAAATTATTGACGGCATGGCGAGCGGAACGCGCACGCCCCACAGCACTTGTCGCTGAGTGGCACCAAATGTGGTTGCTGCTTCAAGTGATTCGTAATTGACTTGGCGAATGCCGAGTGGATTGCGCAGAACGAATCGCAGTAAAAGCTCTCAAAGATTCTGCTGCAAAAACTAATCCACGGTCGGCAAGTCTTGATGAAGTTCGTGAACTGATCGAAACTGCTATTAAAAAAGCGCGCTAATCATTCGGTCGACGTACTGGTTTAGTGAATACCAAGCAACTTTCGATTTTGCTGTGATATAAATAATCCGTGAAGGAAACATTCGATTACATAATTGTGGGTGGCGGCTCTGCTGGTTGCGCCTTGGCAAATCGTTTGAGTGCCGATCCAAATAATTCGGTTCTCGTTCTTGAGGCTGGCCGTCCAGACTATTGGTTCGACGTGTTTATTCATATGCCAGCAGCCCTGATGTTTCCGATCGGAAGCAAGTTCTATGACTGGATGTATTCATCACAGCCCGAACCGCACATGAACGGTCGTCGTGTAACTCACGGTCGCGGCAAGATTTTGGGTGGCTCGAGCAGTATTAATGGAATGATTTTTCAGCGAGGTAATCCACTTGACTTCGAGCGATGGGGCGCAGACGCAGGAATGTCCTCGTGGGATTATGCGCATTGCCTTCCGTATTTCAAGAGAATGGAAAACTGTCTAGCAGCCGATACGAATGATCAATTTCGCGGGAAAGATGGCCCGCTTCGTCTTGAACGCGGGCAAGTAAAGAATCCATTGTTCGGCGCATTTTTTAGTGCAGTGAAGCAAGCGGGCCATCCAATTACTCAAGACGTAAATGGTTACCAACAAGAGGGCTTTGCAGCGTTTGATCGCAACGTTAAGCGCGGTCGTCGGTTCAGTGCTGCCCGCGCTTATCTGCATCCGGTGAAGCAGCGCCGCAATCTCACGGTGCAATGTCGTGCACTGGCAACAAAGCTCATCACTGAAGGAAAAACAGTTGTTGGTGTCGAGTATTCGCTGCCGTTTGGTCGCAACAAGTCGGTGCGAGCAAAAGAAGTGATCTTGTGTGGTGGAGCATTTAATTCGCCGCAGTTGTTGCAGGTCTCAGGCATTGGCAACGAGACTGATCTCCGCGCTGTTGGCATTACACCTGTTCATCACTTGCCTGGCGTTGGCGAAAATTTGCAGGATCATCTTGAGGTGTATGTCCAGCATCTCTGCACGCAGCCGATTTCTTTAAACCCAACAATGAAATTTTGGAAGCGTCCGTTCATTGGTTTTGCGTGGCTGTTTCGAAAAGGCCCGGGTGCATCCAACCATTTCGAGGCCGGTGGATTTATTCGCAGTAACGCTGAGGTCAAATATCCGAACCTGATGTTTCATTTCTTGCCGATTGCTGTTCGCTATGACGGCACTGCGCCGGCTGGGGGACATGGTTATCAAGTGCACATTGGCCCGATGTATTCCAATTCTCGTGGCAGTGTCAAAGCGGTCTCTGCCGATGTGCGCGACAAACCCGCATTTACCTTTAACTATCTTTCAACTTTTGAAGACAAACGAGAGTGGGTGGAGGCAATTTCTGCGGCCCGCAAAATTCTTGATCAGCCGGCGTTTGCGCCTTACAACGGAGGCGAGATCTCGCCAGGACCGCAAATCGCAACCGACGAACAGGTGTTGGACTGGGTGCGCAAAGACGGCGAGACGGCTTATCACCCATCGTGCACGTGCAAAATGGGTACTGACGCGATGTCGGTTATCGACCCCACAACAATGCGAGTGCATGGAATGGCGGGTTTGAGAGTGGTGGACGCCTCGGTCATGCCATATGTGACGAATGGCAATATTTACGCGCCCGTGATGATGGTGGCCGAAAAGGCTGCCGATCTCATTTTGGGCAAAACACCTCTAGATCCAGAGTCCGTTGCGTTCTACCGCCATGTCGGGGCCTAAGTCCTGCTAACCTGCCTAGTTGGTGATATATCTGCCGAGCAGTAGCCATTTTGAGCGTTACATCCATGTTGACCGTTGTATAAGGGGAAAAGAACTATGAGTGATTTCGACGACATCGATCTTGCAGGTCTGTCAGACGAAGACTTGATCAAGCAGATGCACGACGATCTCTACGACGGTCTTGGCGAAGAAATCGTTGAAGGCACCACGATTTTGCTCGACCGCAAGTGGACGCCAGACAAGGTGTTGCAGCAAGCACTCGTTGAGGGCATGCGCATCGTCGGAGTCGACTTCCGTGACGGAATTTTGTTTGTACCAGAAGTGTTGCTCGCCGCAAACGCAATGAAGGCTGGCATGCACATCTTGCGCCCACTGCTTGCCGAAACAGGAGCAGAGTCGGTTGGCAAAGTAGTCGTCGGCACTGTCAAAGGCGACATTCACGACATTGGGAAAAACTTGGTTGCCATGATGCTTGAAGGCGCAGGCTTTGAAGTAATCGACCTCGGTATCAACACCGACGCAGACAAGTTCTTGGCAGCACTCGAACTGCATCAGCCAGACATCCTTGGCATGTCGGCACTGCTCACCACAACAATGCCGTACATGAAGGTCGTTGTTGACACTATGAAAGAAAAGGGTCTTCGCGACAAGTACATCATCTTGGTTGGCGGTGCTCCGCTCAACGAAGAGTTTGCAACTGCTGTTGGTGCCGATGCATATTGCCGCGACGCAGCAGTTGCATCACAGATGGCAAAAGAGTTGGTAACTGCAAAGCGTCAGCGCACAGCCGAGCCTCCTGGCCCTTCGGTCAACTAGTTACAAAGGACTCGGGCTGTTATGTCGGACGACAAACGTCCGCTGATCATCGCCTGCGGGGCTCTCGTATCAGAGCTTCGTGAAGTGCTGACAATCAACGGACTGCAAGATGCGGTAGAGGTGCGCTATTTGCCAGCCAACTTGCACAATCGACCAGAAGGCATTGTGCCTGCGCTTCGCGAACATCTTGATGGCCGCGGCTCGCGACCAACGATGGTGGGTTATGCCGATTGCGGTACGGGAGGTGCACTTGACCGCATGCTCGAGTCGTATCCCGATGTTCAGCGAATTCCCGGCGCACATTGTTACGAATTTTTTGCCGGATCAGAATTATTTGCTCAGTTGCACGACGATCAACCTGGCACGTTTTATCTCACCGACTTTTTGGCGAAACACTTCACTGCGTTGGTGTGGGAGGGTCTCGGTCTGGATCGTCACCCGCAACTGCGTGACACATATTTTTCCAACTACACCCGCGTGGTTCTGTTGTCTCAGACAAACGATCCAAAAGTTGTTGAATTTGCCCAAGCAGCAGCAGTGCAACTTGGCCTCACATTTGAGCACCGCCACGTTGGTGTGCAAGGTCTTGCAAACTCGATTCCCGTAACATTTTCAAACCCCAAAAATATTCGAACCAACAAAGAGAGCGTGTAAATATGGCAAGAGGCGGAAACTCAGTAGTCGTGATCAAGTGGCGCGATATTCCTGCGCAAGTTAACGCGCAAATGGGCAGAGATCGGTATCAGGTTGTACTCTCGGCCAAATTTCAACGCGCGATTGATCGTGCAAAGCGCAAGGCCAATATCTATACAGCCGAGGAAGACATCGCACAGTGGAGCCGAGATTCGTTGCCACTGGAAGGAACACTTGCCGAGGCTGCACAAAAGGTGGCTGACGAGATCGAAGCGAAGTATTCCCGTCAGCACCTAGGTGTATTGGCATATGCGGGTGGTTTCGAAAAAGACATCGAGCAACTCACGGTTGCCGCCAAGGATTTGGCTGCACTCGAAGAACTTGAAGAAGAAATGAACGAAGAAAAGAACGAAGAAAAATAAATCCCCCATCTAGCCGAACGGAAGTATTTCAATGACACATACAATCTTGAGCTCACCAACACGCGAAGTCGTGATTGGTTTTGATCGTCCATTCGTGATGATTGGCGAGCGCATCAACCCAACGGGTCGCAAACTCTTGGCCGAAGAAATGAAAGCGGGCAACTTCAGCCGAGTCGAGGCTGATGCCATTGCCCAGGTGTTGGCCGGCGCCCACATGCTCGATGTCAACGCAGGTATTCCTCTTGCCGACGAGCCAGCTTTATTGGCGCGTGCAGTACAACTCGTTCAGTCAGTGACTGATGTGCCGTTGTCAATCGACTCGTCGATTATTGAGGCACTCGAAGCTGGTCTTGCTGTCTACAAAGGCAAAGCTCTTGTCAACTCAGTAACTGGCGAAGACGAAAACCTCGAGCGAGTGTTGCCTCTTGTCAAGAAATACGGTGCAGCAGTAGTTGCAATCTCCAATGACGAGACCGGTATCAGCATGGATCCAAATGTGCGGTTTGAAGTTGCGCGAAAAATCGTCAATCGTGCCGCCGATTACGGAATTCATTACAGCGACATCGTCGTTGACCCGTTGGTGATGCCAATTGGTGCCCTTGGTCAAGCCGGGCAACAAGCATTCACACTGATCCGTCGTTTGCGCGATGAGCTCAAAGTCAACACAACCTGTGGTGCATCCAATGTCAGTTTTGGTTTGCCAAATCGTCAGGTGATTACAGGAACCTTCCTGTCTATGGCGATGGGTGCTGGTATGACATCAGCAATCATGAGTCCGTTGCACCCGGAAGTAAAAGCAGCCGTGATGGCAGCCGACGTATTGACTGGCAATGACCAAAATTGTTTTAACTGGATCAAAGAAAACCGTGATCCAAACGCGCCTACTGGTGGGCGTGGCGACCGCGAGGGTCGTCGTCGAACTGCACAATAACGAAAAGGAGTTTTTGATTTCATGACGAATCGCGTTGTCTTTACTCCGTCAGGATTGGACGGAGAAGTCGAGACGGGCACAAGCGTGCTCGATGCTGCGCGACGTCTTGGTGTCGACTTGGATTCGGTGTGCGGTGGTCGCGGCATTTGCGGTCGTTGTCAGATCACGCCAAGCATCGGTTCGTTTTCTAAATGGGGCATTGAAGCAAAGCCAAGTGCTCTCACAGAGCCTGGTGAATTAGAGATTGATTACCACGGCAATCGACCTCTTGTCCTGGGCAATCGCTTGGGCTGTGTGGCCAAAATTTGTGGTGACATGGTGATTGATGTTCCGGCAATGAGTCAGGTACACCGCCAGATTGTGCGCAAAGACCTTGACTTGGGTGCACTTGAGGTCGACCCAACATTTGCTCTATATTACGTGGCTGTTGAGCCACAGCAACTCGGTGATGGTGCCACTGCTTCAACCGAGTTGCGCAATGCAATTGCCGAACAGCATCACATTGCCAAACCGACAATCGCTACGCATGCGTTGAGTCAAGTCAACCGAGCGATCGACAAAGGTGAAGGTGGGGCAACTGTTGCCATTGCGCGCGGCACAGATGTATCTGATGCAGGAATGATCACTGCTGCCTGGCCCGGTTTTGTTGGTGCAATGTACGGCATCGCAATTGACATTGGGTCAACAACGGTTGCTGGTCACTTGTGCGATCTCACTACTGGCGAGATTTTGAGCAGTGCTGGAGTGATGAATCCACAAATCCGTTTCGGCGAAGACTTGATGAGTCGTGTTTCGTACGTGATGATGAACAAGGGCGGAGATGTCGAGCTCACGACTGTGATTCGTGCAGCACTCAATGATCTCGTTCTTGAATTGGCGTCAAAGGCAGCAACCACTGTCGACAAAATTCTCGAGATCGTGATGGTCGGTAATCCGATCATGCACCACATTTTGTTGGGTATCGATCCAACTCCGTTAGGCGCAGCACCATTTGTGCTGGCTACCGACGAAGCGGTCAGTGGTGCAGCGACACAAATTGGAATTCACTTGCCAAATGCTCGTTATTACGTTGGTCCGTGCATTGCTGGTCATGTTGGTGCCGACACAGCAGCGGCAATTCTTTCCGAAGGACCGCACCGAGGCGACACGATGCAACTTCTGATCGATGTTGGCACTAACGCCGAGATCGTGCTTGGCGACAAGACTCGCCAATTTGCTGCGTCAAGCCCAACTGGTCCGGCATTTGAAGGTGCACAACTCAGTTGCGGTCAGCGAGCAACTGCTGGTGCGGTTGAAAAGGTGCGCATTGATCGCGAAACATTAGAGCCACGCTTTCGTTCGATCGGCATTGAGATGTGGTCGGACGAGCCAGGTTTTGCAGAAGCAATTGTTGACACGCCAGTCACTGGTGTGTGTGGTTCTGGCATCATCGAAGTGATCTCTGAAATGTATTTGGCTGGAATTATTTCTCAAGACGGTGTTATTCAGGGTTCGCTTGTTGGCAAGACTCCTCGGGTGATTGCCGATGACCGCACATTTTCGTATGTGTTGTACGAGCACGGAGATATTCGACTGCTGATTACACAAAACGATATTCGTGCAATTCAATTGGCCAAAGCAGCATTGCGCGCAGGTATCGATTTGTTGGTCGAGCACGCTGGTAACCCAGAAGTACGCGACATCCGTTTGGCTGGTGCGTTTGGTGCGCACATCGACCCTGTGTACGCCATGGTGCTTGGTTTGGTGCCAGATTGTCCCGTCGCAGGTGTGCGCTCAGTGGGTAATGCTGCAGGTGCTGGCGCAGTGAAAACCTTGCTGTCACGTAGCCAGCGTTCTGAGATGGAAACAACGGTCCGTAAGGTCACCAAAATCGAGACTGCAACCGAACCTCGTTTCCAAGACTTGTTTATTGCGGCAATGGCCTTCCCGCACGCCTACGCCCCGTGCCCAAACCTCGAGAGCATCATGGCATTGCCCCCACGCATAGAAAATAGTGGCAGCAGCGAGGGTGGTCGCGATGGTCAACGTCGCCGGCGCCGCTCATAGGACATCGTTTATGAGTAATCGTGCGAGAATAGGCAATATTCAAAAGGGGGCAGGATCATGACTGATGTAGAACACCACAGGCGAGGTGGCGGCAGAGCAGCACGTCAGGCAACGCGCAAGAACTCACATGCACATCGCGACGCATATCTGACTCGACTGCTCACTCCATACGAAATGGTTTCCGAAGAGGGCCTCGCATTACTCGAGAGCAATGCAGACACAATCCTCGAAGAGATCGGCGTTGAGATTCGTGACTACCCAAGCGCGATTGAGCGTTTCAAAAATGCTGGAGCAATTGTCAATGGCACACGAGTTCGTTTTCCTCGCGGCATGTGTCGCAGCATCGTGCAAGCAAGTGCGCCAAGCATCTACACGCAACACGCTCGCAACCCAGAAAACAATGTGCAAATAGGTGGCAACGCCACAGTGTTTGCCCCAAACTACGGCTCTCCGTTTGTGTACGACATCGACAACGGTCGTCGTTACGCAACTATCCATGACTTTCAAAACATTGTCAAGCTCGCCTACATGTGCCCATATATCCATCACTCGGGTGGCACGGTGTGTGAGCCCGTCGATGTTCCGGTAAGCAAGCGTCACCTCGACATGGTGTATGCCCACATCAAATACTCCGACAAGGGGTTCATGGGTTCGGTAACAGCAGGAGAACGCGCACAAGACAGTGTCAATTTGGCGCGTATTGCATTTGGCGGTGACTTGGCAGATCGCACCGTGATGACGAGTTTGATTAATGCATCTTCGCCACTCGTGTGGGATGCAACGATGCTCGAGTCAGCAGAGGTATACGCACTCAACAATCAGGCTTGCATTATCACTCCGTTTATTTTGGCAGGAGCAATGGCGCCAACCACTGCAGCAGGTGTCATCTCCCAAACGCTCGCAGAGTCGCTTGTTGGTATGGCATTTACACAACTTGTTCGCCCCGGTGCTCCTGTGGTGTTCGGTTCGTTTGCAAGTTCAATGTCGATGCTCACAGGTGCACCTACATTTGGCACACCTGAGCCTGCGATTGTGTTGTATGCCGTTGCAGCACTTGCGCGCCGACTCGGGGTTCCGTTCCGCTCGGGCGGGTCATTGTGTGCGTCCAAGTTGCCAGATGCGCAGGCTGCATACGAAAGCGCATCTACATTGATTCCGACAATCATGGCTGGCACCAACTTTGTGTTGCATTCGGCTGGTTGGTTAGAGGGCGGCCTTGCGGTTGGCTACGAAAAGTTTGTGCTCGACTGCGATCAGTTGGGCATGATGATGACTCTTGGCAAAGGTCTCGACATCACAGAGAACGGTCAAGCCATGAGCGCGATGCGAGAAAACGTTCCTGGCCAGCACTTTTTGGGTACAGCACACACGCTGGCCAACTTTGAGACCGCTTTTTATCGTTCGGATACGGCCGACAACAACAGCTTCGAGCAATGGACAGAAGACGGCGCTTTGGATGCCGCACAGCGCGCCAACCGAATCTATAAAGAGCGACTTGCGTCATACGTTGCGCCAGCGCTAGATGACGCTATTGACGCAGAATTATTGGATTACATCAGTAAGCGCAAAGCAGAATTACCAGATACTTTCGCATAATCTAGTTACGCCCCTTATACGCAAAACCCAAGTGAGTGAG
The DNA here is from genome assembly GCA_027592925.1 of Actinomycetota bacterium. GTDB lineage: Bacteria > Actinomycetota > Acidimicrobiia > Acidimicrobiales > Ilumatobacteraceae > UBA3006. The sequence goes on from JAQCJO010000017.1 coordinate 23,987, forward strand.
ATCAACTATGAGCACCCTTTCGTCATTACTTAAGCCCCTCATCGGTGCCAAAAAATCAAATGGCAAGACATCTGTTGCCGCACAGCGCTTAGTGCGCAACATGCGCTACGAACTCGTGCCACTCAAGTCGCTTGATCAGGCCATTGCTGATTTACCAAAAGGTGCATCAGTATCAGTCACGTGTTCGCCTGCAAAGGGCATTGCGGTGACGCAAGAGTTGTGTGAGCAACTGCTTGCAAAGGGCCACAACGTGGTGCCACACTTTGCCGCGCGTCTGGTTGAAGGCCCCGATCACGCGGCCAAGTTGGCAGCATGGGTACGTGAAAAAGGAATCAAAGAAGTGTTCATCATCGGTGGTGACGCAGAGGTGCCACCCCATTACCAATTTGCGTTGCCATTCATCAAAGATTTCTTGAGTGCCAACCCTGGCGTTGAAACAATCGGTTTTGGTGCCTACCCAGATGGTCACTCCACGATCAGCAATGCCGACTTGCATAATTCGGTCATTGAAAAAGAAGCATTGCTCAAGAGTTTCGGTGTCAAGGGTCTTGCATCAACACAAATGTGTTTTGATGCTCCAAAGATTCTTGCTTGGCTCAAAGATCTACGCGCAAAAGGTTTCACTACACCAATCAATCTTGGTCTGCCAGGTGTTGTCGATCGTACGCGGCTGATGTCGGTAGGTGTGCGCACTGGTGTTGGTCAGTCTCTGCGTTATCTCAAGAAAAACAAGGCGTCGCTGACGCTGATGTTTGCACCGGGCGGATACGACCCAACAAAATTGCTCAACGACATCGCAGCCAAAGCCGACGAACTCAATGTTTCAGGTATTCACTCATTCACATTTAATGCCACAGCCGACACTGCCAAGTGGGCAAACGCAATCTTGGATCAGCAAGCATGACTGAAGCTACGTCCGTTGCAACAATCAACACCGATGTAGTCATTATTGGTGGCGGCGTCATGGGCGCATCCATCGCACTCGAGTTATCAAAGGCCGGACGCAAGGTAGTGGTTATTGATAAGGGCGGTGCAGCGGGTGCAGGTTCTACGAGCGCATCGTCGGCAATCATTCGTTTCACGTACTCCAACTTCAACACCATTTTGATGGCGTGGGAGTCGGCTCAGTATTGGTACGACTGGAACAATTTTGTTGGTGTGCAAGACCCAGATGGCATGGCCAAGTTTGTAAAGACCGGCTATTTGGTTTTTCTCACTGAGGGCTACGACGGTATTCGTCAACGCGAACTCTGGGACCAATTTGGTATTCCATACGAAGTGCTGAGCCCCGAAGAAGTGCGCAAGCGCTGGCCAGCATTTGACACGGGCAAGTACTACCCGCCAAAGAGCATTGAAGACCCGGCATTCGCCGACGACCCTTACGACCAGCTCTCGGCATTGTTTGACCCACTCAGTGGTTTTATGGACGACCCAATGTTGGCAACTCACAACCTGGCCAATGCAGCCAAGTCGTACGGCGCAGAGTTTCTCTTCCACAAAGAAGTAGTACAGATCAATTCGAACAATGGGGCTGTCACAGGAGTGACGCTGAAGAGTGGCGAGATATTTAATGCACCGACAGTCATCAATGCTGCTGGCCCACACGCCGCAAAAATCAACCGCATGGCTGGTGTCTATGACGAAATGAAGGTTCATCACCAGCCGTTGCGACAAGAAGTCTTCTCGCCGCCAGCACCAGTTGGATTCCGACTTGAAGACAACGCACCGATTGTTGCCGACCTCGACTTAGGTCAATACTTCCGCCCACACATGGGTGACCTGCTCAATGTGGGCACCACCGAACCAGCCTGCGATGAATTGCATTTCATTGATGACGCAGACGACTGGAATGACTCGGTCACAGTTGAGTTTTTCGAGCGAGTGATGTTGCGGCTCGCACGTCGTTTGCCAGACTTCGGTGTGCCACTTAAATTGCTCGGCATCGGTGCGTTGTACGACGTCACCGACGACTGGATTCCGTTGTATGACAAGTCGAGCCTGAATGGATTCTTTATGGCCTGTGGCACGAGTGGCAATCAATTTAAGAATGCGCCTCTCGTTGGCAAGTTCATTCGCGCGCTCGTTGAAGCTCAGGAAAATGGCATTGATCACGACGTGACTCCAGTTGAGTTCGTTGGTGAGAGCACGGGCAATGCGATCAATTTGGCAGCATTTTCACGATTGAGAACCCAAGGCGTCACTGCCGGAAACGTGATGGGCTAAGTTAGTCACGTGAGTCCATTAGAAAAGTTGCTAGCAACAGGAAAAGTATTGTTGGCAGACGGTGCTACAGGCACCAACTACTTTCAGATGGGCTTAACGGCTGGTGAACCTCCAGAGTTTTGGATTACCGATCACCCTGAACGCGTGAGGTCGTTGCACCAACAATTTGTTGATGCTGGAGCCGACATCATTCTTACCGACACCTTTGGTTGCAATCGCCATCGACTCAAATTGCACAATGCTCAGGCTCGTGTGCGTGAACTCGCAAGCGCCGCCGCACAACTGGCACGAAAAGTTGCCGATGGTGCGGGTCGACCTGTGATCGTTGCAGGTTCAGTTGGACCAACAGGGGAGTTGTTTGAACCTCTTGGTGCTCTTACCGAAGCAGAGGCAATCGATACCTTCGCCGAGCAAATTCAAGGCCTAAAAGACGGCGGCGCAGATGTTGCGTGGATTGAAACGATGTCGGCCCCCGAAGAAGTACGAGCTGCTGCGTTGGCAGCGATCAAAGTTGGCATGCCGTATGTGGCAACAATGTCTTTTGATACGGCTGGTCGCACGATGATGGGCATAATGCCGAGTGCGCTCGAACAAATTTTTGAAGGACTCGACCCACAGCCACTTGCAATTGGCGCCAATTGCGGCGTCGGAGCGTCCGACATGCTCGTTTCAGTTTCCGAGATGAAGAGTTTTGCAACACCAGTTGTCGCAAAGGGCAACTGTGGCATACCCAAGTTTGAGGGCGTGACTATTAAATATTCGGGCACTCCAGAGTTGATGCATACATATGCCGGAATGGCGGTTGACGCAGGCGTTCGCATTGTGGGTGGTTGCTGTGGCACATCTCCAGATCATCTCGTGGCGATGCGCAATGCACTTGACACTCATGTGTCTGGTGCAGCGCCAACTACCGAGGAGATCATTAGCAAAATTGGTCCGCTTACCAATTCGGTGCCAACGATTGCAGACACATCCACTAGAGACGCTCGCCGCC
>JAQCJO010000018.1 GCA_027592925.1 Actinomycetota bacterium
TAATGAATTAGGCGGCGAGAGCGAACTGCTTGTTGGCAGTTGTTTTTTTGCCCCGTTTTACGAGTCTGAGCAACTCGGGTCGCACGATCGCCCAGCGACACTGACGTCGAAACCTGTCAGCCCCATTGAACTTTCGTAACGGCTTCAGTGTACGGCGGGGGTGTGCGAACTTGACTACTGCTGTACTTGTCTGCGGTTACGCCCAGATTCACGGCGCATTTCCAACTCAGATTCCTTTTTGGCAATCGCTTGCCGGCGGTCTGCTTTTTGCCTACCTTTTGCGAGCGCTAGTTCTACCTTGACTCTGCCTTTTGATAAACGCAATTCGAGTGGCACAAGTGTGAGCCGCTCTTGGGCAATGCGGTCTTGCAATCGACGAATCTGTTCTTTGTGCATCAGCAACTTGCGCCGACGAGTCGGGTCGTGTGCATCTGAACCATTAGCAAATGCGTATGCGCCGATGTGCATTCCGTCGAGCCACATCTCGCCGTTGCTTGCGTGGGCGTAGGCATCGGCGATTTGTACTTCACCAGATCTGATGCTCTTCACCTCGCTTCCGAGCAGCACAATGCCAGCCTCAACGACGTCAATAACGTCATAGTTGTGGCGTGCTTTTCGGTTGCTCGCAAGCAACCTGTTGTTCTCGGGATCTTCAGGGTTCTTCATAATGTGTGATTGATCTTGTTGTTTCATCATACGGCTAGCCTGAAATGGGTATGAGCAGTGATTCGATGCGACCACTTCATGTTTCGGCAGCGATCATGAAACAGATTGGCGAGCATGCGATTGCGTGTTACCCCGAAGAAGCATGTGGGCTTCTTGTTGGGTCGGGTGCAACTAACACGGTGCTCGAGTTTCATCCAACAGAAAACACCGCCAAGTCGGCTCGGGTCTACACCATTAATGCTCGCGAGCATCTGATCATCGAGCGAGAAGCCGAGAATGCTGGTCGTGAGGTGATTGGCGTCATCCATAGCCATACCCATACGGAGGCCTATCCAAGTGGTACCGATGTGGCTCAGGCTCCAGACCCAACCTGGCAATACATGATCGTGACCCTTAAACGAGGAGTGCCAGAGCCGCGCAATTTCCGCATTATCAATGAGGTGATTTCGGAGACGCCGATTCAAGTGGCATAAGGCTCTCGGCCTTGCTGTGCAGAGTCTTGACTGGCTCGGTACAATTATGACCAATGCAGTCAACAATACAGAGTTCCTCTAAGGCGCTTCATGAGAGTGTCCTCGACCTCATCGGCAACACGCCGTTAGTTGACGTCAGCAATCTTTCGCCGAAACCTGGCGTGCGACTCTTGGCCAAATTGGAAAACCAAAATCCATTCGGATCGGTAAAGGATCGCATCGCATTATCGATGATTGATCAGGCAATCAAAGAAGGTGCACTTGTTCCTGGCCAACGGATCATGGAGCCATCGTCTGGCAACACTGGCATCGCGCTTGCTGCGATCGCAGCGATCAAAGGAAATCCAATCACGATTTTGATGCCAGACAGTGTTTCAATCGAACGTCGTCAGATGCTTGAAGTTTTCGGTGCCGAAATTATTTTAACACCAGGTGGAGAAGGTTCGAATGGTGCTGTCAAGCGCGCCGAAGCAATGGCTCTCGAGCATCCCGAATGGTGCTTCATGCACCAATATCAAAATGATGCAAACCCTCGCGCGCATTATGAGGGCACTGGTCCAGAAATCTGGCGCGACTGTCCAGAGATCACTCACTTCGTTGCCGGCCTCGGCACAAGTGGCACGCTGATGGGCGTCGGTCGTTACTTGAAAGAACAGAATTCGAATATTCAAATCATCGCTGTAGAGCCGCCGTTGGGTGAGCGCGTTGAAGGTTTACGCAATCTTGATGACGGATATATTCCACCAATTTTTGAAAACTGGCACGGCATCGATGTGCTGGATCGTAAGCGTGTGGTTCGCCCTCGCGAAAGTATTGAAATGACTCGACGCATGGTGCGCGAGTGTGGCATATTTGGTGGTATCTCGGCCGGAGCATCACTTGCGGGAGCGCTGAAAGTCGCGAGCGAAATTGAAGAAGGCACAATTGTGTTCATCATTTGTGATGGTGGCTGGAAGTACTTGTCAACAGGTGCATACACCGATGATTTGGATGCAGCAGAAGCATCAGCCGAAAAAATTATCTACTTTTAATTTTTTGTTTCTAGCCGCCGGCAACGAGCACGACCAACCCAATTAGCACGATTGCAGCAGAAGTAATTCGTCTGCGATGATCGCCTTCGTTGAGCATCTTCCAGCCCGCAAAAGCCGCAAGCACAACACTCGATTCTCGAAGCGCAGCCACATAACCAACTGGTGCATGTTGATACGCAATCATGATCAATGTGTAGGCAGTGGTTGATGCGATGCCCGCAAATCCAAATCGTTTCCAGTTGTTCTTAATTGCTGGCATCATCTCGGTACGTCGAGTGGAGCCAACCCAAAGCGATGTAATTGCGCCGGCGCAGACGTTCAGAGCCAGCGCGTATCCAATTGCGTTTGATTGTCGGGTTCCGTGACCGTCAACAACCGAGTACACGGCAATTGAAGAAGCAACAGCAAGTGCAGCACCAACGACGTGCCACGAACCGCTCTTTGCAAGTACAAGCAAACCGGCAACAACCAACAAGATCCCGAATGCTGAAAGATACGAAATGGTGTCGTGCAAGATCAGAACGCCACCCAGTGCTGCCGCGAGTGCACCGCCACCGCGCACGATTGGATACGACATCGAAAAGTCACCGCGGTCATAAGCACGTGACAGCAACAAGATGTATGGAAGGTGAGTTGCCCCGCTCACTGCAGCCCATCCCCATGCGATAGATGGTGCACCAGAGATCATTGTCCAAGCCAAAATCACCACGCCAGAAAGGGCTCCTCCAATTGCAAATTGTCCCCACAGTGCAAGTCGTTTATCTCCACTTTGCTTAACCGAGATGTTCCACGAGGCATGCAGCACTGCTGCTGTGAGTGCGAGAACGGTCGCAAGAAGCACCTTTGCAGGCTATTGCAATGACATAAACTCAATGGCGATGCCACTGTCCAACAAAGTTTCTAGTGACAGCCCAATTGGCATGTTCGATTCAGGATTCGGTGGTTTGACTGTCGCAAGAGCCCTCATCGATTTGATGCCACAAGAGAATTTGGTGTACATCGGTGACACAGGTCGATACCCGTATGGAAACAAACCAGCCGACGAAGTGCGCGGTTATGCAAAAGAGTTGGCATGGAGTTTGGTGCGCGAATATGGCGCAAAAATGATTGTTGTTGCATGCAATACAGCAGCTTCGGTGGCGCTTGACGAACTCGTAGATGAATTACCTGTTCCGGTAATCGGTGTGATCGACCCTGGCGCGCAGGCGCTGGTACGCGTCACGCACAACAACAAAGTTGGTGTCATTGGCACGGTCGGCACAATCTCATCAGGTGCGTATGTGCAGGCAATACGAGCAACGGGTGCTTCTGTGGCCCTCACCAGTGCAGCGTGCCCAGGATTTGTCGAGTTTGTAGAGCGAGATCAAACCACTGGTGACGAAGTGATGGTGTTGGCTGAGCGGTTACTTGCACCAGTGCGTGATGCTGGAGTCGACGCACTATTGCTCGGTTGCACTCACTATCCGTATTTGTCGCGTGTGATTAACGATGTAATGGGCGCTGGTGTAGTACTCGTGTCGAGTGCGGACGAAACCGCTTTCGTTGTGAAGCAAGAGCTTGAAACCTCACATTCGATACGTGAAACCATAGATGGATCATTAGGCGAGCATCAGTTTTTATCATCTGGAGACATCGCTTGGTTTGCACAACTGGGTCGACGACTACTTGGTCCAGAACTTGAGACGGCAATGCAGTGGAAGAATTAGATCACAACACAAAAACAGAAAGAAGTATTTCATGACACGCTTTGACGGCAGACAACCAAACGAATTACGACCTATGAGTTTTCAGCGCGACTTCACCGAGATGTCGGCTGGCTCGGTGTTGGTGTCATTTGGCAAAACTCGCGTGTTGTGCACGGCGTCGGTGGACGAAGACGTTCCTCGTTGGATGAAGGGGAGCGGTAAAGGTTGGGTGACGGCCGAATATTCGATGTTGCCTGGTTCTTCACCAGAGCGCGTTGACCGCGAGGCCGCAAAAGGCAAGCAGTCGGGGCGCACCGTCGAGATTCAGCGATTGATCGGGCGCGCTTTGCGCTCGTCGTGCGACATGAAGGTGTTGGGTGAGCGCCAGATCTTGATTGACTGCGACGTGTTGCAGGCAGATGGTGGCACTCGCACGGCAAGTATCTGTGGTGCATTTTTGGCTCTGCATGATGCGATCACTCGCGTGCAGCAAAACGGTGGTATTACCGCAAACCCATTGCATTCTTTGTGTGCAGCGATCAGCGTTGGCATTCACAACGGCACTCCGATCATCGACTTGCCGTATGAAGAAGACTCGACGGCTGAAGTCGACATGAACGTTGTCATGCTGCAGCCAATCGGTGGTGGCGAAGCAACATTCGTTGAAGTGCAAGGCACGGCCGAAGGAAAAGCATTTAGCCGCAGCGAACTTGACGTGTTGCTGGGTCTTGCCTCTGACGGAATTGGCCAAATTTTCAACATGCAGCGCGAAGTAATCGCTGTTGCACCAAGCAAGCGCGCACTGGGGAGATAATTGTGCTGCGCGTTGCGTGCGCGTCGGCAAACCCACACAAAGTTGCAGAGATCATTGACTTGATGGGCGGTGTGGTTGATCTGGTGCCTCGGCCCCAAGACTTGGCTGATGTAGTTGAAGACGCCGACACGCTTTTAGGCAATGCTCGGCTCAAGGCAGTTGCAGTGTGCGCTGCAACTCAACTGCCGGCGCTTGCCGATGACACTGGGCTCGAAGTAGATGCGCTGGATGGTGCACCGGGCGTGATTACCGCTCGTTTTGCTGGCGAAGGTGTGACCGATTCACAGAATCGGCAAAAGATGTTGTTGGAATTAGATGGAAAAGATGCAGCCCATCGATCTGCGCGTTTTCGCACAGTTGCATTACTTCGGTTTGTTGATGGTCGCGAGATTGTTGCGCATGGTGTGTGCGAAGGCTCGATTGCACTGTATGAGATTGGTGATCGTGGTTTCGGTTACGACGCACTCTTCATTCCGGCAGATGGTGATGGACGCACATTTGCGCAAATGACCATTGAAGAAAAGCACGAACTGTCACATCGCGGCAGAGCATTTCGTGCACTTGCACAAATGCTGTAGTTATTCACCAACCTCGAAGGTCAATTGCCCACTGGTCGACGACTGTATTGTCACGGATCACCCAGGCGTTTGAGTGCATCGCAATGGTGGGGTCAATGTGAGCAGGTGTAACACGAATGCGTGTTCCGACTGACGGTGGTGATCCATCGGGTGTGGAAAACGTTGTGTGCTCATCAGAACAGAACCACACGGAGTGACCATCAATAGTTGGGTTGCCATGATCCATTCCCAACGACTTCAATCCAACATCGACGACAGACCATGAACTGTTTGATGAAATCACCGTGCCCACAATCCATGCTGCCTGGCGAAATGGAAAACCATGTTGGGCGTACTGCGTGTCCATTAACGAATACGAACCCGCTTGAATTTCGGTAACAGCGGTATCTGCATGCAGGTCGTAGGTGCCTGTGCCACCAGCAGAAATAATTGTGCCACCCACGTCTTGTGCGGCACCGCTCAAAAGTTGCATCGACTCTGCAACTTTTGCGAGACGTTCGCTTTTGTCCAGCACCATCATCAGATGGCCTTCGTAACCCATCACGCCACGCACATGAATACCAAGTTTGCGCGCCTTGTCAGCAAGTCGACCCGCATCAGTTGGTGTGCAACCACAACGATGAAGACCAACGTTGACGTCGATCAGCACATTACGAATGCCAGCCATTGCGGCCGCTTGAAGTGTTTCATCCGAATCAATGGCAACCGTGATCATTGATGACTCTTGCAACGCAGCCATTGCACTGAGCCGTGCGGCGTCGAGCGTTTCGTTGGCCAAGAGCAAATCACTACCGAGGCCAGCATGGGCCATGCCAATGATCTCATTTGGGGTTGCGCATGTAAATGTTGCGTGACCAGCACGCAACTGTTCTTTGGCAAGAGACGTGCACTTGGTGGCTTTCATGTGGGGTCGTAGGCGAGCGCCAGGAAGTAATGAAGCCATCGTGTCGATGTTGAAGCGCAGGATGTCGAGGTCGAAAACCAGCGCAGGTGTTTGCAGCTGATCGATGACTTGTGACTCAATGCCCATAGTGCCGACGGAGAGACTCGAACTCTCACTGGCGGCGTCCTAAGCGCCGTGCCTCTGCCATTGGGCTACGTCGGCCAACGCCCACAAGGTTAGTGGTCACTGCGTGAGGTATTGACTCAAAATTTGACAGAATGTAAAGCGTGAGCTCAACAACTGCAACGATCCAAGACTCAAACGCCCTGATCAGTCAACTTGGCTTGGCCGACTCTGTCGTCGATGCTGACGCGGTAACAGAGAGTGTCCGCAAGTGTGCGGCCAACAATGTGGTTCTACCAACATTTGCACAACTGGCAAACCCTGCGTTGATCGCGGCCGATGTTGCCAAAGGTGTCGACAAAAATGCTCCTGATGCGCGCAATTTATTTCGCGTCCACTGGTTTAACGACATGCAGGGCAATCGAGTCAGCGTGCCCGATCATGTGGTCTTGCCAAAATCGCTCACGGGCATCGATAGTCCGATCGTGGTGATGTTCGGTGATCGTTTTCCGATGATCACTGCGCACAAAGTACTTGCAGCATATTCGTGCCTTGTTCCCCGAGTAATTACTGGTCAGTTCAATCCAACGACGCAACGCGCGGTGTGGCCATCAACTGGCAACTATGCGCGAGGTGGAGTAGCGATCAGTCGAATCACTGGTGCGCGAGGTGTTGCTGTGTTGCCAGCTGGCATGTCGCAAGAGCGTTTTGATTGGCTCGACAAATGGACGAGCGACCCGAGCGACATCATTCGCACACCGGGAACCGAGAGCAATGTAAAAGAAATTTATGATGCATGCAATGAAATGAAGCGTGACCCTCAAAATTTCATTTTTAATCAGTTCTGTGAGTTCGGCAATTATCTTGGCCACTTTGAAGTCACTGGTCAAGCACTTGCAAGCGTGTATCAACACGTTGCAAAGTCAATGAACAATCCAAACCTGCGCCTTGCAGCGTTCACGTCGGCAACTGGTTCTGCAGGCACTATCGGCGCAGGCGACAGATTGAAGGAAATGTTTGGCACCAAGATCGTTGCGGTTGAAGCACTCGAGTGCCCAACAATGCTCGAGAACGGTTTTGGTGAGCACAACATTCAGGGCATTGGCGACAAGCACATTCCACTCATTCATAACGTGATGAATACTGACGTGATCGCTGCTGTGTCCGACCGCGCTACCGATGAGCTCGACGTGTTGTTCAACACCCAGGCTGGTTGTGATTATTTGGTCAATCGCAAACATGTTCCGAAAGAAATTGTTGACACGTTGCAACATTTTGGTTTTTCAGCAATCTGCAATGTCATTGCCGCGATCAAGACGGCAAAATTGCTCGGTCTTGGCGCCGATGATGTGTTGATCACGATTGCAACAGACGGCGCTGACCTGTATCCGAGCGAGCGAGTCAAGACAATGGCTCGTCGGTTCAACGACAAGTTTGGCGAAGTTGAAGCAGCCGAAATTTTTGCTGAGCATCTAGGAACAGTGACCACTGAATCGATGATTGATTGCACCGAGCAAGACCGCAATCGCATTTTTAACCTTGGCTATTACACATGGGTTGAGCAGCAGGGAACACCACTTTCGGTGTTTGAAGCCCGCAGGTCACAAACTTTCTGGCGCAATTTGCGTCGCTATGTGCCGGTGTGGGACTCACTGATTGATGAGTTCAACTCGCGAGTAGCGAAAGCAAAATAGTCGCGGTCAAGCGAGTTGTAAACCATGTCGCTTGAGTCGTTACTGTCACCAAGTGCAACGAGCTGGAAATGTGCGGCGTGTGGTCACCGTGTTTCGGTAGAGCAGGCTTTTTCATGGCGTTGTCCAAACTCGTCAGACGCTGATCGTCGTCATGTGTTGTTGTTGGAGCAACCCATTGCGCCACTGAGATCAACCGGTGATGTCAATCCGTATGTCGCTTTCAGAAAATATCTTGCATGGGACGCCTTTGCTGCATCGCTTGGGTTGAACGATGAACAGCGTGAGGCAATCATTCGCCGCACCGACGATGCAGTCGCGCGTGTTGCCGGAACAGGTTTTCGAACAACACCGTTTGCTCGCCATGACGCGTTGTCGAATGAATTGGGTTTCTTAAGCAGTGGCGGTGTGTGGGTTAAAGACGAAACCGATAATGTCGCTGGCTCACACAAGGCACGTCACTTGTTTGGAGAATTGCTGCATCTTGTGACAGCACAAGAGGCTGGGGTTGCGCCGTGGAAGCGAGAGGCAGATCGACCACGACTTGCGATTTCGTCGTGCGGCAATGCTGCATTTGCTGCTGCAACTTTGGCTAAGGCCGTCAACTGGCCAATTTTGGTGTTTGTGCCCGAAAATGCTGCGAGCGAACTCACCGATCTATTGCAGAGCGTTGATGCAACAATTGTTCGCTGTCCTCGACTTGCAAGTGATCCAGCAGGTGACCCATGCGTGCATCGATTTAGGGAAGCAGTTGCAAAAGGTGCAATTCCATTCGGGGTGCAGGGCACAGAAAATGCTTGGTGCTTGGATGGGGGGCGGACAATTGGGTGGGAGATTGCTGACGCGCAAGAACGCTTGAGTGGTCCGCCGATTGATCGAATTTTTATTCAAGTTGGCGGTGGGGCGTTCGCGGCATGTGCGTCTGCTGGATTGTTTGCTGGGGGACTGCGACCTCGCTTGCACAGTGTGCAAACCGAAAATTGTGCACCTCTCGCTCGTGCATGGAACGTAGCATCGGCCTCTGGCGGGGCACGAAATGCAGGTGCTCGATGGAAAGAATGCATGTGGCCGTGGGAAAATCCAACTGACTCGCTCGCCGATGGCATTTTGGACGACGAAACATATGACTGGGTGCAGGTGTGCAACGCCATGTCGGAAAGCGGCGGGTCACCAGTCGTTGCATCCGAACAAGATGTTGTCGATGCCTATGCACTGGCGCATCGTGTGACGACAATCAATGTGAGCCCAACCGGCACAGCGGGCTTGGCCGGGTTACTCGCAATGCGCGATCAAATTGCCGATGACGAACGAATTGTCGTGGTGTTTAGTGGCGTACGGCGCAGCTTTATGCCACTACCGAGGTAGTAGTCTGTTCGCCATGACGTTCAATAATTCACTTGATATGCCTTTCCAACCTGCTGTTGGCCTCGAAGGCGGACCAGAATCCCAAAACAATATTTTCCTCCGCCTGCTCAAGAGCCGAGTGGTAACCCATACTGCCAATTTGCGCAACGATGTTGCCAACCAAATTTGCGCGCAATTGTTGTTTCTTGAAGGCGAAGATCCAAAAGCCGATGTGTGGTTGTATGTCAATAGCCCCGGCGGTTCAATCACCGCAGGCATGGCCATTTACGACACCATGCAGTTCATTAGTTGCGACGTCGCAACGGTGTGCTTGGGTCTTGCAGCGTCCATGGGTCAGTTCTTGCTCACCGCCGGCACTGCAGGCAAGCGCTACACATTGCCAAACGCTCGCATCATGATGCACCAACCGCTCGCAGGTTTGCGCGGTCAGGCTTCCGACATTGCAATTCAGGCAGAGCAGTTGGCTTTCACCAAGCACCGCATGGCAGAGCTCACTGCGCATCACTCTGGTCAGGCAATTGAGCAGATTCAAAAAGATTCAGAGCGCGATCGCTGGTTTACTCCTGAAAAAGCAAAAGAGTATGGCCTTGTTGACAAAGTGATTGTCAAGCGCGGAGAAATTCGCTAACTACAGCGATTGCAAATTTGCTGTTTGTTACGGCAGTGTTGTCGTGACATCAGTAGTTGCGACATCAGTAGTTGCAAAATCGGGTGCCTTCGAGGAAAACGACCCGCCTGGTAGTCCGGTCGAGATGTCGACTCCACATGTTGCGAGCACCCATGTGGATGCTGCTACAGCATTTTTTTCGGAGGCATAAGACAGCTCAACCACTTCCTGAACGCTCGCGGGGTCGGACGCTTTAATTTGCGATGCTTTTTCCATGAGCAACGTGAGTGCATCCCAGTCGGCTTCAACTTGTAGCGGTGCAACTTTTTGCAAGTTCTTGTAATGCTCGACCGTTGACTTAATCAGCTCTGGTGTGGCTGGTTGTTCGGCGATACCCGGCATTTCGAGCGCCAATTGACGACAAAAGTTGGTGGCGGTTCGTTCGGGGGATGCACAGCCAATCAAACCAATCGAGATCAATGCTCCCAATAGCACTGAGCCTGGGCGGAGGTGCGGAGAAACTCGCCTAAAAATCATCTTTCTAGTATCTCACGCCGAGCTGTCGACATCTTGTGTTCTCGAAATCTTGTGTTGTTACAACACATTGTTGATCGTTGCCGTACACATGGACGATCATGGCCTTCGCTTCTGTGCGTTCATCAACATTGTTGGGGGTTCAAGGCAAGGCGGTCGATGTCGAGATTCACGTCGGCATGGGGCTGCCTGGCTTCACCATTGTCGGCCAACCGGATGAAGCGTGTCGAGAGTCGCGCGACCGTGTGCGTGCGGCGTTGCTGTCGTGCGATTTGCCATGGCCAAATCGGCGCATCACTGTAAACCTTGCCACCAGTGTGCACGAACGCAAAGGTGGTGCTGGACTCGACGTAGCGATCGCCATTGGATTACTGATTGTGCAAGACATATTGCCCAACGAAATTGCTGAGCGGTATGCGTTCATTGCCGAACTGGGTCTAGATGGCACCCTACGACCCGTTGCAGGTGTTGTGCCTCTTGTTGCTGCAATCGATGACCGCATTGTGGTGGTGGCAAATGAATGTGAACGCGAAGCACGAATTGCAGCTCGTGATGAAGTCGTCTGTGCGCAAACACTCGCGCATTTGGTCAAATGTCTGACGGGCGAGGCTGAATGGATCCCTGCACCAACTCGCACATCAATCATTGTTGCGCCACCGATCGTTGACATGAAAGATGTGCGCGGTCAGTCTGCCGCACGTCAAGCACTCGAGATCGCTGCTGCGGGGGCGCATCATCTGCTATTCGTTGGTCCACCAGGTGCCGGAAAGTCGATGCTCGCGCAACGCATCAGTGGCATTCTTCCTGTCCTTACAGATGAAGAAGCAGTGGCAACCACCATTGTTCACTCAGCAGCACAAGTATCTTTACCGCAAACTGGCATCATCACGATGCCTCCGTTTCGTGCACCGCACCATTCCACTTCGCTTGTGGCGATGGTGGGAGGTGGTACGTCGACGATGCGACCAGGAGAGATCTCGCTTGCAACAAACGGTGTGTTGTTCTTGGATGAGTTGGGCGAGTTTGCCCCAACGGTGTTGGATGCATTGCGTCAACCGCTCGAAGATGGTGTGGTGCGTTTGGCGCGCGCAAAGTCGAGCATCACAATGCCCGCAAAGTTCTTATTGATTGCGGCAACCAATCCGTGTCCGTGCGGTGAGGGCATGCCAGGTGTGTGCGTTTGCGATGACAGCGCCAAGAAGCGTTACTTGCGTCGATTTTCGGGTCCATTGTTGGACAGATTTGACTTGCGAGTCGCAGTGAGTCGACCCCATGTAGACGAATTGCTTGCCGATACGCCCGCAGAGTCGTCGGCAGCAATAGCCAAGCGTGTGTTGCATGTGCGAGAGATGGCGATGCTGCGCAGTGGCTGTTTAAATTCGTGCCTGTCGGCAGACATGCTCGATACTTATGCGCCGCTCACCACGGCAGCCGCGGCGCTGTTGCGCCATCACCTTGAACGAGGCCGTTTATCTGGTCGTGGCTATCACCGAATTCGTCGCGTCGCTCGCACTATTGCCGACTTACAGAACGCCAATAATCACAGTGTTGATCAAGTCGACGAGGCGCATGTTGCTACGGCGCTCGCACTACGTGTTGGTGTTCATCCGCAACTCAATGGAGACAAATTATGAACGAAGACTGCGTTTTTGCTGCCGCATTGAGTGCGGTACCGCGACTTGGCACACGTCGGCTCTCAGCAATGCTGGCGGTGCAGTCTCCTCGGAAGGCAATGGAGATGCTTGGACGAGAGGCTCCAAGTACTCAAGATATTGCGGCGATGAAGCAAAAACTTGAGGATGGAGAAATGTCGGTGTCGTATGTCGGGGCGCACGACTATCCGGCATTGTTGCTTGACGATGTTGCTCGGCCATCCGTGTTGTTTTACCGTGGGGATCTGAACGTGTTGCAACAGCGTCGGGTGGGAATTGTTGGCACAAGAGCGGCAACTGCGGCTGGCCGTTATATGGCATCACATTTGGCGTACGACCTGTCGGAGCAGGGAGTCGCGATTGTCTCGGGTCTTGCGCGCGGGATTGATGCGTGGGCTCACAAGGGAGTGCTGCTTGCACTTGACCGAGACATTAAGAGTCACGACAGCAAAATTTCGGCACGCGACTCACATTGTGGTCAAGCGATTGCAATTGTGGCATCGGGTCTCGATGTGACGTACCCAAAAGAAAATGCAGAGTTATGGAAGTTTGTTGCAGAGAATGGTCTGCTTGTCAGTGAGTCACCGCCCGGCACCATGCCTGAAGCTTTTCGATTTCCATTACGCAATCGCATTCTGGCGGCACTATGTGAAGTGCTTGTTGTAATCGAGTCGCATGCAAAGGGTGGATCGATGATCACTGTGGAAGAAGCACAGCGCCGAGATATCACAGTGATGGCGGTACCTGGTTCACCCCGAGCGCTATCGTCGTTTGGCACCAACCTGTTGCTACAACAAGGTTGTGCTCCAGTGGTTGACGCAACAGACGTGATGGTCGCGCTTGGTTTGGACAACCGGCGCAATCATCCGCAAGTGTTCGACTCACGTCGCACTCCGAGTGCGCAAGACCAAATACTCATCTCGCACATGCGTTGCGAAGCAGTAACGCTCGACCAATTGCTGATGCGTACAAGCACCGATCTTGTGCAAACCGCGCTTGCTCTTGGTCGCCTCGAGTCCGAGGGGTGGGTCGTCAACAACGCGGGATGGTGGGAGGTGCTCGGTCGAGGCTGCTAACAGGGGTACGGTTTTATTGATGGCAACTACTGATAAGTGGAACATTGAGGGGTTTGCGACTTCGCTCACAGCCGCCTCCGACAACACTGTGTCTGCCTATGTAAGTGACGTGTCGTTGTTTTCACAATGGGTTGCACGTCAGCAAATTGAATCACCGAAAGACGTGACAAAAGATGTGGTGCGCCAGTACATAAGTTTTTTGACGACAATGAAACAGGCTAAACGCAGCGTGAGCCGAAAGCTTGCAGCGCTGCGCAGGTATTTTGCATGGCTTGTTCGAGACGGAAAAATCAAAATAGATCCAACACTCGGTGTGCGTTCGCCAAGCGACGCCGGGCGCTTGCCAAAAGTGTTGACCAATGAACAACTTGGTGCATTATTGGAAACCAGCAATAGCGATGAACCACAGTGGAAGACACTGCGCGATACTGCAGTGATCGAGATGTTGTATGGCAGCGGCTTGCGAGTGAGCGAACTCTGCGCGCTCGACATCGACAGCATTAATGCCAGATCGCATGCCGTGACGGTGATGGGCAAGGGGTCCAAGGAGCGACGCGTACCGGTGAGCGAGCCAACCATTGACGCCATCAAATTATGGATGAAGGCTCGGCGCGAAGTAGTCGTAGATGGTGACCCAAGATCTGACGTTGTTGCACTGTTTGTAAATAGTCGAGGCAAGCGACTCGGCACACGTGACGTGCGCCGAATTTTGGATGCACGTTCGCTTACGCCAACACACCCACACGCACTTCGTCACACATTTGCCACGCACCTGCTCGACAACGGGGCAGATTTGAGGGCGGTGCAGGAGTTGTTGGGTCACACTGATGTTGCGACAACTCAGCGTTATACCCACGTCAGTAAAGAGCGGCTCAAGTCGGTATACGGGGTCAGTCACCCGCGGGCATAATTGGAGGGCATGAATGCTCTGCCCGTCCGTCTCACTGTTGACCAGGCTTGGCAGCAATGGCATGACGATAAGGACGCGGTCGCTCGCGAGTGGTTGCTTGTTCATTACGCGTCGTTGATCAAGTTCGTTGCGGGTCGTTTGGCTGCAGGTTTGCCAAAGCGCGTTGACACTGGTGATCTCATTTCGGCTGGTGTGTTTGGACTGATGAATGCCATCGATCGCTACGACCCGATGCAGGGTGCAAAGTTTGAGACGTATGCGATACCGCGCATCAGGGGTGCAATTCTTGACAGCCTTCGAGCACTCGACTGGGTGCCGAGGTCGGTCCGCTCTCATTCGCGATCAATTCAAGATGCAATCTCAAAACTTGAGCACGAACTACAACGGTCTCCGAGTGACGAAGAGATTATGACCAAGTTGCAGATCACTGAAGCCGAGTATCACAAGAGGCTTACCGACATCGCTGCAGGCTCGGTGGGACCACTTGATCACATCGTTGCCGAAAGTACTTCTCCATCTACACATACAGACACATACAAAGCAACGACGCCAGATGCGGTAGTCGAGGCCGACGAATTGCGCAAAGTGATGCGCCAGGAAATCAAAAAATTACCCGAGCGGGAGCGCACTGTGTTGGTGTTGTATTACGACGAAAATTTGACGTTGTCGGAAATTGGCGACGTGCTCGGTGTAACTGAAAGTCGTGTTTCGCAGATTCACACCAAAGCGGTGTTGCAATTGCGTTCACGGTTGCACGCAGCCGAACTTGACTAACTTCAAACGCTGCGGAGTTGCGCTGCTCTTGAGCATGGTGCTTACTTTGTGTGAGGCATCAATTGGCTCAGCTGCTTGCGCCAGTGTCGGCACGCCAATCAGCCCGCCGATCAAGCTGCCGATTAATCTTGTGGTAATCGATCAATTTCGTGTGCCGTCTTGCAAATGGTGCAGCGGCAATCGAGGCATCGAGTACCGCACCGAGCCGGGGTCAATCGTGACTGCGGCGACTGGTGGTATTGCATCGTTCGTCGGAAACGTGGCCAGCACAAACTATGTGGTGATCAAAACAATCAACAATCTGCTCGTGACCCACGGTCGGCTGCAATCGGTATTGGTCAAATCTGGCGCTGTGATTGCCGTCGGTCAGACCATCGGTGTGGCGGGAGAGTCGCTGTATATAGGTGTGCGAGTAAATGGCCAGTACACCGACCCACGGCAATGCGCCGGCCTCGGATCAATGGGCAAACCCCGCGCTGTTCTCGTTGCAGGCTGAAACCCGCCCGATACACTTCGTCTTTCATTATTCACGTCATTCACGTGAGCCCCATCCTGTGGTCGCCAAAAGCGCAGGGGTTCACGAATTAACCACAGGGGAGGAGAGAATCATGGCCATTATCAGCATGCGTCAAATGCTTGAGGCCGGAGTCCACTTCGTCAAATGGCGGCGCAACGGGTCCACTTCGGACACCAAACCCATCGTTGGAACCCACGGATGAAGCGGTTCATTTTCGGAGAGCGCAACGGCATCTACATCATCGATCTTGAGCAGACACTCGATCGCGTTGACACGGCATACAAATATGTTCGCGACATGGTTGCCAACGGCGGAACGATTTTGTTTATCGGCACCAAGAAGCAAGCACAAGATCCAATTAAGTTTTTCTCGGAGAAGTGCGGCATGTCGCACGTCAATGAGCGTTGGTTGGGCGGCATGCTCACCAACTTCGACACCATTTCTAAGCGTGTCAACAAAATGCAAGAGTACGAGCGCATGGGAACTTCGGGTGAGTTTGAAGTGATGCCAAAGAAAGAAGCATTGTTGATCAGCCGCGAACTCGTGAAGTTGCAAAAGAACTTGTCGGGTATTCGCTCGATGAGCAAATTGCCAAGTGCTGTATTCATCATTGACACAGTCAAAGAGCACATTGCCGTAACCGAGGCCAACAAGCTTGGTATCCCAGTCATCGCCATTGTCGACACCAACGTCAACCCAGACTTGGTGCAGTTTCCGATCCCAGGCAACGACGATGCAATTCGTGCTAACGAATTGATGTCACGCATGATTTGCGAGGCTGTTATTGAAGGTCAATTCATCGCCGAAAAGACTTCTGGCCGTGCAAGTGCTGCAGCTGCAACCGCAGCACCAGTTGCTCGCAATGCCGAAGAACAAGCAGCATTTGATGCATCGCAAGATGCAGCACGTGCAGCAGCCACAGCAGCACAGGCCGAGCGCGATGCACGAGTTGCATCTGCTGGCGAGACGAAGTCGGAAGGCTGATCTCGATGTCGTTTACTGCAAAAGATGTGCAGGCCTTGCGTCAAGCAAGCGGCGCAGGAATGATGGACTGCAAGAAGGCTCTTGAAACTAACAATGGCGACATGGAAGCATCCAAGTTGTGGTTGCGCGAAAAAGGCCTTGCTGCAAGTGCAAAGCGTGACGACCGCGAAAACGCACAAGGTCTCGTTGCACTGTTGATCAACGGCAACGTTGGCGCAATTGTCAAACTCAAGAGCGAAACAGACTTTGTGGCTAGCAGCGAACACTTCATTGCAGAGGCAAATGTATTGGTCAAGCTGGTTCTCGACAAAGGCGTCAATGCCGTAAACGAGCGATCAGCACAATTCGACGACCTCAAGATCCTGCTCAAGGAAAGAATTGAGATTGGTGACGTTGTGCGCTTTGAAGCAGCAGCCGGAAACCTTTTGGATTCCTATATGCACATGCAAGGCGGCCGCTGTGTGAATGGCGTGCTCGTCGAGATGAGCGGAGCCACCCAAGAGTTGGCCCACGACATCGCGGTACACATTGCCTTCGCTCGACCGAAGTACATGGCCAAGAGTGACGTTCCTCAAGAAGTAATTGATGCCGAGCGCGCAACGCTTGAAGTCGTTACTCGCAACGAGGGCAAGCCAGAAGCTGCCCTTGGCAAGATTGTTGAAGGCCGAGTGCAGGGCTTTTTCAAGGACATTGCATTGCTCGAGCAGCCATATGCCAAGGACGATAAGCAGTCTGTAGCGCAAATCATTGGTAAATCGACGATCGTTCGTTACTCACAGGTGGAAATCGGCTAAAACTAGTACCTAGATATGGCATCCAAACCAACTTCAACTCCGCGATGGAATCGCATCGTTCTTAAGTTGTCTGGTGAGGCATTGGCAGAGTCAACAGGTTTTGGTTTGAACAATGACGTGTTGCATCAAGTTGCAACCGAGTTGCATGAGGCGCGTCAAGAGTTTGGTGTCGACATTGCCGTAGTGGTTGGCGGTGGAAACTTTTGGCGAGGTGTTAAAGGCGCCGCCAAAGGCATGGACCAGGCGCAAGCCGACTACATGGGAATGATCGCAACAGTGATGAACGCACTTGCGTTTCAAGACGCGCTTGAACGAGTTGGGCAATCATCGCGCGTGATGTCGGCGGTCGAGATGCCAAAAGTTGCCGAACCATACATTCGTCTTCGCGCACAACGTCACCTTGAAAAAGGACGCGTCGTCATCTTGGCTGGCGGAACCGGCAACCCATTTTTTACTACCGATACTGCTGCAGCGTTGCGCGCTGCTGAAATATCAGCACAAGCAATTTTGAAGGGTACACACTCTGGTGTTGATGGCGTGTACACCGCTGACCCAAAGCTCGATCCGACAGCCACAAAGTATTCGCACATCTCGTATCTAGACGTGATCAACAAGGGTCTCAAAGTGATGGACTCGACAGCGATTACCTTCTGTCGTGACAACAATTTGCCGATCGTAGTGTTCAACCTGTTAGAGCGTGGAAACGTCAAGTCCATACTCAGAGGTGAGGAAATAGGTACGCTGGTCGGGTGATTGAAGAAACGTTGCTCGAGGCCATGGATGGTATGGCCAAGGCTGTAGAGCATGTCCAGTCGCAGTTTTTGGGGGTTCGCACGGGTCGGGCCACATCTAACTTGGTGGAGAAGATTGCTGTTGAGTACTACGGCGCGACGGTTCCCATGGTGCAACTTGCTTCATTTCAGGTGCCAGATGCCCGAACCTTGGTAATCAAGCCTCACGACCGCGGCTCTATCGCAGCGATCGAAAAGGCAATTCAATCAAGTGATCTTGGAGTTACGCCTGGCAATGATGGAGTGGTCGTGCGTTTAAGTTTCCCAATGCTCACCGAAGAGCGTCGTAAAGAATATGTAAAAGTTGTCAAGAACATGGCAGAAGACGGACGCATTGCACTGCGCAATGTTCGTCGTGATGCACGCAAGGCTATGGAGACAGCAGAAAAGGCCGGAGACATTTCAAAAGATGATCTCGAGCGAGCAGAAAAAGAGTTAGAAAAACTCACGCACGACAACGTTGAAGCAATTGACAAAGCATTTAGCCGCAAGGAAACAGAACTACTCGAAGTGTAGGGAGACAACTCATGAGCAATGACAATAGGGGCAATTTTTCGGACGATGATACGAATGGTGTCGACAGAACTGTTGATCCCACTATCGATTTCGGTGATGAGTTTGGCGTAGTGAAGTTTGCCGAAACAGACGACAGTGGCCCGGCGCTTGCTTTTGGCACGAATGACACAGAACAACTTCCGCATTGGACCGAGGCACCTACTGGCGAGGTTCCACGGTTTGGAAAAACTGACGATCAGCCAACTCGACGCATAGTTATTGGCGCAAATGACGGCGGTCGTGATCGTGATAATTCTGACAACTCCGACGTGTGGTCTGCATACAACGAACCAGACCCAAGTGCATCGGCCGGTGCTCGTCGTCCATCGTTTGAAACAACTACACCACCGCCGGTCAGTTCTCCTCGCCGTGAAGGTCGCATTGTTATCGGCACCGATCCAACCGACGAGCGTCGTCGCCCTGTTGCAGCTTCTGCATCGGGTCCGCAATCGCGACCAGTCTCACGTCCTGCTTCGCGCAGCAGTTCGTCTAGGCCCTCTGCTCGTGGCGCGCAGGTGACTCGTGCACAACGTTCGTCATCTGGCCCGAGCGCTGGCAGAGACTTGCCAACAGCAACAGCAGTGGGCGCATTACTCGCCGCCGTATTCATTGCATCATTGATGTGGAGACCAGCAGCAGTGATGCTGCTAATTGCAATTCTCATTGGTGTCGCTGCATTAGAGTTTTTTACTCAAGCCAACGTCAGTGGTTACCGACCATCAACAATCATTGGTGTTGTTGTCTGCGTTGCTGCACCGCTCTGCGCATATTGGATCGGTGATGCAGCACTTCCACTCGTGATCGTGTTTGGTTTTATCGCCACAGTCGTTGTGTTCGTCGGCAGCGATGGCATTGAGTCTGGTCCAGTGCCAAATACTGCAATCATGATGCTTGCGATACTGTGGATCGGTCTGATGAGCTCGTATGCGGCATTGATTCTGCGTTTTTCGTCTGCAAACGGTGCAGCTTTTGTAAATGTGGGTACCGACACGTTGTTCATCGTCGTTATTGGAGTGATTGCCAATGATATTGCGGCCTACTTCGCAGGTACGGCGATGGGACGAACGCCCTTGCGTGATTGGATTAGTCCAGCGAAATCTGTTGAGGGCTTGATTGGCGGAACTATCGGCACATTTATTGCAGTGGTGCTGGTCGGAATGCAGAGCACCACATGGAACAGTTTTGGAGATTGGATCTTGCTCGCCTTAGTGATTTCGGTCATGGCGCCGCTTGGTGATCTTGCCGAGTCTATGTTTAAGCGCAACCTCAACGTCAAAGATTTTGGCACTGTATTGCGTGGGCATGGGGGAGTTCTGGACCGTTTTGACAGCCTGTTGTTTGTCTTGCCGGCTGCCTATTACCTCACTCTTGTCATCCAACCCTGGGGCTGATTTACCCATTTCACTGACAGACTGAACAGATGTCGGTCGTGCGTGTTGCAATTGCTGGATCAACTGGCTCGATTGGAACGCAAACCCTAGATGTCATTTCTCGTAGTGGTGGTGAGTACGAAGTAGTCGGTCTTGGAGTTGGAAGTTCTGCTGATGCAGTAATCGCGCAAGCCAAGTCGTGTAATCCTAAAATGGTTGCTGTCAGCAATGAAGAAGCCCGAAAGAAAGTGGCCAAGGCATTGCCTAGAGTTGACGTTGTTGCAGACCTCGCCGAGCTTGCGCGCGACGCCGATGTCGTTGTCAACGGTGTAGTTGGTTTCGCGGGCTTGTCGGTAACGATGTCAACACTGCAACACGGCAAGCGTCTTGCGCTGGCTAATAAGGAAAGTCTGATTGCGGCTGGTCCTATTGTGCAGCCGCTGCGAACCATTAAGGGTGCAGTGATTGTCCCTGTTGACAGTGAACACTGCGCAATTCATCAATGCCTGCGATCATCAACTGACGCACAACGCGAAGTGCGGCGCTTGTTGCTGACTGCAAGTGGTGGACCATTTCGTGGTCGCACTGCAGAGTCGCTTCAAGAGGTGACAATCGCCGATGCGCTCAAACACCCAACCTGGTCAATGGGTCCAAAGATCACAGTCGATTCTTCAACATTGATGAATAAAGGTCTTGAAGTTATCGAGGCTCATGAACTGTTTGGAGTGGGGTTTGACAACATTGATGTTGTTGTGCATCCGCAGTCAGTTGCGCACTCGATGGTCGAGTTCGCTGACGGTTCGGTCATCGCCCAGTTGTCTCTGCCCGACATGCGGCTACCGATTGCTTATGCACTTGGGTTTCCTGCGCGCTCTGACATTGCGTTTGGCGCGATTGATTGGACGCAACTGAGTCGCCTCGATTTTGAAGTACCTGATCGCGCAACATTTCGCTGTCTCGATCTTGCGTATCAGGCCGGTCGAGTAGGGGGGACTGCACCTGCATGGTTGAGTGCGGCCAACGAAATTGCAGTGGAAGCATTTTTGGACGGGCATATATCGTGGTCAAAAATTGCTGGTGTTATTGAGCAAACGATGCAACATCACGATGGATTAGTACCCACAACCGTTGAGGATATTTTGCAAGCAGATGAGTCAGCCCGCAGGTTTGCAGCACTGGAGTTAACAAAATGAGTTCGTTCTACAACAAGTTTCGTGACGAGATCGTGGCTGGTGGTGACACAACTGATCAACCCAAGCGTATTAATGACAAGCGAACGAGTTTGATTGCTGGTATCTCACTGATCGGATTGCTCGTTTGGCTGGGGGTAAGCAGCCCTTGGACATTTGTTTTTGTGGTGGGCCTGCTCGTCTCTGTCTTTTTGCATGAAATGGGACATTTTGTTACTGCTCGTCGCACGGGCATGAAGGTGACACAATTTTTTATGGGCTTTGGCCCACGGTTGTGGAGCATGCAGCGAGGAGAAGTGGAGTATGGCATTAGGGCATTGCCGCTTGGAGCATTTGTTCGCATCGTCGGCATGAACAATCTGGACGAATGCGATCCAGCCGATGAACCACGCGCTTATCGAGCACAGTCGTATCCAAAACGTCTACTAGTGATCACTGCTGGCTCATTGATGCACGGCGTTATTGCGCTCGTCCTGTTTTTTGGGGTCTATGCAACTTCTGGTCGCTACAGCGAAACCGGCGACGTACTTGTAACTTCTCCGCCTGCTGCTAATTCTCCAGCACAACAGTCGGGTGTTGTCATGGGCGACGTTGTGCGGGAAATTGATGGCGTCGCAATTTCGACTCGTGAACAATTTGTCGAGCAAATAGTCTCAAAGCAACCCGGCCAAACTGTTCCTGTGGTTGTTGAGCGCGCAGGCGCACCAGTTTTGCTCAGTGTCACGCTCGGAAACAATCCAATAAATAGTTCGCTTGCATATTTTGGTGTGGCAAGTTGGTCGCTTGATTATGTTCACGTCAGTCCGATTAAGGCCGTTGGCTATGCAACACAAGACTTGGTTGTAACAGCAGGTAGGTCGGTGGTAGGTGTGTTTGTGGTGCTCAATCCAATCAATATTTTCAACAGCGTTGTCGACGACAAAGCCGACCCTGTAACTCGTCCCGGCACGGTTGTCGGAGCTAGCCAGCTCGGTGGCGAGATCGGTCGACAAGATGGGTTGAAGGGTGTTCTGTTGCTGCTTGCAAGTGTCAATGTGTTTGTTGGCGTGTTCAATATGTTTCCGCTGTTGCCCTTTGATGGAGGTCATGCCGCAATTGCCACCTACGAAAGATTTCGCTCGCGACGCAACAAGACGTATCGCGCCGATGTTGGCAAGATGGTGCCAGTTGCCACGATGGTTGTGGGTTTGCTCGCCATGCTTTTAGTCGTTGGCTTATACCTCGATCTCACTCAGCCAATTGGTTGAAGTTCACTGCAAGTAAAACGTTGCAAAACCGTGCCGTGATGACAAACTGGTATTCATGACCGCATATGCGAGGCGCAAAACACGCCAGATCTCGGTAGGCAAAGTTGCCGTTGGTGGCAATGCGCCAATCAGCATTCAGTCAATGACCATCACTAAGACAGCCGATGTTGAAGGCACGTTGCAACAAATTTATGCACTTGCTGCGGCCGGCTGTGACATCGTGCGCTGCACGTGCAACGAAACCGAAGCCGCTGAAGGTCTTGCCCAAATAGTTCCACGTTCGCCAGTGCCGATCATCGCCGACATCCATCATCAATACAAGATGGCGTTAGCAGCAATGGAAGCGGGTGTGCATGGGTTGCGTCTCAATCCTGGAAACATTCGTAAACCTGAACACATCAAAGCGGTTGCATCCGAGGCCCGTGATCGCAAGGTGCCAATTCGGATTGGTGTCAATGGCGGTTCTCTTGACCCAGCGTTGTACGAAAAATATGGCGGCCTGACTGCCGAAGCGATGGTGGAATCCGCTTTGCGAGAGATCGCATATTTCGAAGAAGTTGATTTTGAATTGATCAAAATTTCTGTCAAGGCTTCCAATGTTCCGCTCATGATCGAGGCATATCGCCAGTTGAGCGAAGTAACCAATCATCCGTTGCACCTTGGCGTCACCGAAGCCGGGCCACTGCCAGGCGGACTGATTAAAGCAACGGCAGGAATCTCGACATTGCTTATGGAAGGCATCGGCGACACGATCCGGTACAGCCTCACTGCCGACCCAGTGGAAGAAGCGCGAGCAGGCAGACAATTGCTTGAGTCGCTCGGTCTGCGTGAGCGCAAAAATGTTGACTTGATTGCGTGTCCAAGTTGTGGGCGAGCAGAGATTGATGTCATTGATGTCGCCAATCGTGCACAAGCTGCTTTTGCAGACAAAAAAATTCCGTTGCAAATTGCAGTCATGGGCTGTGTTGTCAATGGCCCTGGCGAAGCACGTGAAGCCGACCTAGGAATTGCGGCGGGTAACAAACGTGGCCACTTGTTCGTCAAGGGCCGCAACGTGGCGGTAGTGCCAGAGTCGGAAATGGTGGAAGCGCTCATTGACTGGGCCACATATATTCACGAACACGGAGTGGATGCTGCAATTGCGCGCGTTGACACCGCACTCGCCGAGCGCGAAGCAACAAAAGACCGCAATATGTTGCTTAAAGAGCACGGCGATGATGTCAATCATGCCGACGAGAAAATTGTTGAAATACGAAAGAAAGTTGCCGGCAACTAGCCAGGTATGGTCGTCGCCGCGACGATTGTCGTCGTCGTAGTTGTCGTAGTAGGCACAACCACATTCCATAGGTTTTGTGCTATCTCGATGTAGAGCGTTGCGCGCGCTCGGTATCCAACCGGTTGCAAGTGCAGTTTGTCAAAGGCAAACCACTTGGGTTTGGCAGAGATCATTGTGTACCAGTCGACGACCGAGACGTTTGGGTAATCAAGTGCAACACGATTGAGCACTCTGTTAAACACCTGTGATGCGCGAATGTAATACTGGCTATCAATTCGCGAAACATTGACCCACACCACCGGAATGTCGCCGATCAGTGTGAGTAGTTTACGAATTCGATTCTCGTAGTACCGCACTTTGATTGAACCTCGTAAGTCGTTACTCCCAAGTGCCACGATGACAGCCGAGGGTCGTACTTTTGTCTTGAGATACTTTGCGTAAGTCTTCACCCCGTTTTGCAGCGTGCTGGCTGGGCCGCTGATATTGCGGGAGAGCGCCCCATCCACAATTACTTTGTCAAATGTACCGAGGGCCTGCAGTTGCGGCGTCACGTTGCCAAACCCTTTGTATTTGGCACCCCAAGTAATGCTGTCGCCAAGTATGAGCAGGGTGTGTGTATGTTCGACGGCGCGTGCATCACCAACGAAGATGCAAGAAATCAGCGCGACTGCGACAATGGCGAGAGTTCTGCGTACGCGCAGATTCAATGCGTGCCCCATGTGCGAAACACAGTTGCAGTGCCATTGAGTTGTATCGATTCGTTGTTGCGCAACACCCATGCCTGACTTCGCCTGATTGTGGTGGCATCACCAGCAGTACAGACCAATATTTCCGCGTGGTGCGTTGCCTTGACTGTCGTTTCTCCAGCAACCTCAATGCGCTCAACTCCAAAACGCGATGTGGAGACGGGGTAGGTGAACCGACCTGGGATCACTTCTGTTGCATCGACAACCGGCGAGGGAATCGATTCAAAACGTGCGACGGCCAAGAATTCGTCAACGCTGACGTACTTTTTGGTGAAGGCTGCTCGCACCACGTTGTCTGATGACGACATCACTTCAACGCCGGAACCACTGAGATATGCATGTGCATTGCCTGCGCCAAGAAAAAGCGCCTGACCAGGAGAAAGCCGTACGTGGTGCATCAACAATGCAACGAGCACGCCACCGTTCCCTGGATACATGCTTGCCAACCGACCAGCCCATGCGGGCATTTGTGCGGGGAGTTGGTGCGGCCCAGTTGTCAATGCCCAGCGCACGCATTCAGCAAGTCCGTCACTCTCAAGATGCTCTGCGAGTTGCACCCAGCCAAATCGTTTGCACAACTCAAGCGATTCTTCTATCGATCGAAATCCGCAAATTGCATCAAATGAAGTCAACGCAATCAGTAGCTCGGGTTTTGCTGATGCGTCGCGGTAGATGCGTTGCGGGGCGTCGAGCGAAATACCGATTTCGTTTTCTTGTTGAAACCCACTCGCTGCTTGTTCGTCGGTGGGGTGAGTCTGCAGCGAAAGGGGTTTGTTGGCAGCAATAATTTTGACAAGGAAAGAAAGATCGCCAGTCAGTTGCTCAAGTGGCTGACTTCCGGTTGCATTCTTTACGAGCGATGGTCCGCCTCGATGTGTACCAAACCACAATTCAGCCCACGGACGAGCATCGGCTTCTGTCGAAAGAAATTCTGGAATGAATTGTTGATCGCCCCAGTCGTAGTGCTGGACAACGCCTCGCAGTAAGTGCATCGCTAGCTCGTCGCGCAGGCGCTTTTCACGTGTGCCACAGCATCAGCAATTGCTACTTCACTTGCCAAGCCTGTCAAACGGTCGCGTACTTCGACAACGCCATTGGCTGCGCCTCTGCCCACAACAACAATGATTGGATTGCCAATCAATTCGGCATCTTTAAATTTGACGCCAGGCGACACGCCAACACGATCATCAAGCAACACACGAATTCCTTGGCTGTCAAGAGTCTGTGCGAGATTGTTCGCGGTGTCGGTTATGAGAGCGTCTTCTTTGCCGGCCATCACGATGTGCACATTGAATGGGGCAATGGCGTGCGGCCAACGCAGACCAATGTCGTCACACGTTGCTTCGGCTATCGCGGCAACTGCGCGCGAAACACCAAAGCCGTACGAGCCCATCGTTACGGTTTGAGCCTTGCCATTTTTGTCGAGCACGCTCAAGCCCAGAACTTCTGCATATTTTTGACCGAGTTGAAACACGTGACCAATCTCGATACCGCGTTTGATGATCAGTGCCGAAGCACACGATGGGCAAGTGTCGTCGTCGCGCACTTCGGCAACGTCAATTACGCCGTCTGCTGTGAAATCTCGACCATGCACAAGATGCGCAACGTGCTTGCCTGCGGCATTTGCTCCAGTAATCCACTCGCTGCCATCGGCAATACGTGGGTCGAGCAAATAGCGCACGCCCGTGGAATGTGCAAGGCCTAGGGCGTTTGGTCCGATGTAGCCCTTGACAAGTTTTGGCTGTGCCGCAAAGTGCGTGTCATCAAACGGCACTACTTCGGCTGGTGATACTTGTGCTTCAAGGCGTTTCATGTCTACTTCGCGGTCACCCGGCACTCCGATGGCAAGTGCCTCGATGCGTCCATCTGGATGGCGCAAATTGACAACAACGTTTTTGAGTGTGTCTGCTGTAGTCCACTGTCGATCTTTTCGCTGTAAGTCTGCGCGCGAATTGAATAAATCAACAAGTGTTTGAATTGTTGGTGTTGCTGGGGTGTCAAAAACTTGTGCTCGAGGGGTTGACTTCGAATCAATCGCGGCCGGTGCACCGACTCGCACCGCTTCGGTGTTGGCTGAGTAATCGCATTTGGTGCACTGCACGAAGGTGTCTTCGCCAATTTCGCAAGGAAACAAAAACTCTTCGGACTTCGATCCACCCATGGCACCCGACATTGCCGACACGATTGCAAACGGCAATCCGAGTCGTTCGAAAATGCGTACGTAAGCATTGCGATGAGCGTCGTAGCTCTGTTGCAAGCCTTCATCGTCGATGTCGAAACTGTACGAGTCCTTCATTGAAAACTCGCGTCCGCGCAACAGACCGCCACGTGGGCGCGCTTCATCGCGAAACTTGGTCTGAATCTGGTACAGCGAGAGTGGTAAGTCTTTGTAACTCGAGTACAGGTCTTTTACGAGCAGCGTAAACATTTCTTCATGGGTTGGACCGAGAAGAAAGTCGACCTTGCGTCGGTCCTGCAAACGAAACAAATTGTCGCCGTAGTCTGTCCATCTGCCAGATGCTTCGTATGGCTCGCGTGGCAACATGGCAGGAAAATTGACTTCCTGTGCGCCCATGTTGTCCATTTCTTGGCGAATGATCTCGGCGACATGTTGGTACACACGCCAGCCGAGCGGAAGCCATGTATAACCGCCAGGTGCTGCGCGGCGAATGTATCCAGCCCGCACAAGAAGTCGGTGGCTTGGAACCTCGGCATCAACGGGGTTATCGCGCAATGTGCGTACAAACA
>JAQCJO010000084.1 GCA_027592925.1 Actinomycetota bacterium
GACCAATCGGAGGTTTGAGCGAATGAAGTGGTCTTTGGCCTTGGCTGCGCCACGAAGGTCGGCGCGCAATGCTGCTCCGCGCTCACCCTTTTTCATCGCTGCAGCCGCATCGCGACCCTTTTCAATGGCTTTGGACAGGTTGCGCTCATCCTCGGCGTTGAGGAGCGCGACTTTGCCGATTTCGTTGAGATAGAGACCGATTGCGTCAGACATGGTGGGGGGACCGTTTCGAGTGTGTGGGGGGTTTATGGAGGGATTAGTTACATTAGTTCATCGGCAGGTTTTGTGCTAGTGGTAAATAGATATTTCTTGAAATTCTTTAAGCCTTATGTTTATTGGATAAGAGCCATATTGCTCACGCACAAACCAGGCATCCGTGTGGCAAAACTGCAGGGCCGAGGTAGAAGCAGATCTTTCTAGACTGACAGGCGTGTCACAACCCAAACATCAGCGGATTGGATTGTTTGGTGGCACCTTCGACCCGCCTCACGTAGGTCACTTGGTCACGGCGATCAATGTGCGCCATGTCCTGAATCTGGATGTGGTGATTTTGATGGTCTCACACGACCCGTGGCAAAAGTCTGGCGTGCGGGATGTTTCGTCGGCCGCAGACCGGTTTGCGTTGGTGGAAGCCGCAGTGCGCGATGTTGATGGACTCGTTGCTGGGCGAGACGAGATCGATCGCGGTGGGCCAAGCTTTACCGCCGACACTCTGCAGGGTCTTGCAAATAAGTATCCAGGCGCGCAACTGTTCACCATTGTTGGTGATGATGCGGCTGCGGGTCTGCCAAGTTGGGAGCGTGTCGAACAAGTTGTATCGCAATCACAACTTGTCGTTGTCGATCGACCAGGAGTGAGTGTTGATCTGCCAAAACAGTTTGAGTGGCTTCGCGTTGAGTCTCCACGACTTGAAGTGAGCAGCACCGACTTGCGTTCAAGGTTTGCCGATGGTCGTCCAACCGATTATCTCGTGACGACCGCGGTACTCAACGAGATTCAGATTCGTGGCATGTATGGATCGGATGAGAGAATTATTCGCTCATGACCGCAATACCTTCAAGGCAACGCAACAGGATGCTCGCGGCGCTTGCATGTGGAATTGCTTCGGCATGTTTATTGCCAGTTGGCGGCGTTATCGGTGCAAGGTCCTTACTCAATTCGTCAGGTGGCAAGAGGGTTGACGACAGTGGAGCATTGCTCATACCTGCAACGCCCGCTGCATTGCTTGCCACTGTCAACGACATCAATCAAGTGACGTCTCTCACTGCGTTTGTGCTCGATCCAAGCGGGGTCGGTGGCACGATTATCTCGCTTCCAGTTGGCGCACGCGCAGAATCGATTGGACAACAATCACCGCATCGCATCGCTGACACGTTTGCTCAGGCGGGCGTAGAAGCCATGCTGCTTGAAACAGAGGGCGCACTCGACGTGACGTTCAGTGTTGTCGGAGCGGTTGGACGCAATGATTTGACAGGTGTATTAAACATTTTGCCATCAATTCCTGTCAATTTTGAGACACCAGTTGTCAACACCGCAATGGTGATGCCTGACCCAACAACTACAACAACGATTAAGTCGAGAAACTCACGGTCGACGGAAACAACTCTTCCACCACAACCGACTGCTGTTGACACCGAATTGTTTCCTGCAGGTGAGCAAACATTGACTGGTGATCAAGCGACGTTAGTGCTGTACACGCAAAAAGCTGGCGAGCCAGAACTGAATCGACTTGTTCACATCAAAGCAATGTGGAACGGAGTTGCTGCGGCGGTTGGCACCGGGCTTGCACCTGAAGTTGCACAATTTGATCCTGCGCTCGTAGGCACAGAATTGCCCAAAGATATAGGGGCCTTTATACGCAGGGTGCTTGGCGGCCCGATCCAGGTGTGGCAGTTGAGTGCGCAGCCTCTCGTGGGTGCGGATAACCCATTGGGGATTGACGTCTACGCGCTCGACCGCTTTGAAGTGTTGATGATTATGGCCAGTGTCGCGCCGAGTAGCTTGTCGATCGCTAATGACACACTTGCGGTGCAGGTTGACAACCCATTTAATGATGCGAATATCACACGAGCGATTGTTGAACGGCTGAGTTTTCTCAACGTGACTGTGGCATTGATCAGAAACTTGCCTGCGCCACCAGAGCAAAAGACGCAGATCAAGACTTCAGACATCACAAAGTCTGAATTACAAAAAATAGGAATTGAGTCAATCATTGGGTCAGTTGAGTTTGGAAAATTGCAGCAATCTGTGCAGGGTATCGGTGCGCAAATAATTTTGGGCCAAGACTTTGTTGACTTCTTGGCATCTGCCCCGGCACTACCATCAACGACCGTGGCTACCGATGGCTGAAAAAAAGCCAGTAGTGAAGAAAGCGGTAGCGAAGAAATCTGTAGCGAAGAAAGCAGCAACCAGAAAACCAAAAGTTTCGGCGGCACTCCAATTGGCCCAAGTGGCAGCCCGTGCAGCAGATGAAAAGCAGGGCTCGAACATTACGGTGCTGGATGTGGGTGATGTGTTGGCAATCACTGAGTTGTTTGTTGTCGCCACGGCAAGTAACTCGCGTCAAGTAGGCGCAATTCAGAGCGAGGTCAGTCATAAAGTGCGCGAAAAACTTGGTCGGTCGCCATTGCGCAGTGAAGGAACGGTCGAACAGCAGTGGGTATTAATTGACTATGGCGATGTTGTCGTCCATATTTTCGCTCAAGAGGCACGTGACTTCTATGAAATTGAGCGCTTGTATTTTGATGTGCCTGTGGTGAGTTGGAGTCTTGGAGACTAAGTTCGTGACTATGGACGCATCGACAAACGCATCAATAAACAACGCCAATTTTGGATTAA
Source organism: Actinomycetota bacterium (assembly GCA_027592925.1). Taxonomy (GTDB): domain Bacteria; phylum Actinomycetota; class Acidimicrobiia; order Acidimicrobiales; family Ilumatobacteraceae; genus UBA3006. Next base: position 2,839 of record JAQCJO010000084.1, read on the forward strand.
CTGGTCTGCGGGCGCTTGTGACTGGCGGCGGCTCTGGTATTGGTAGAGCGATTGCCGATGCCATGATCAATGCTGGCGCAACAGTGGTGGTCTGCGACGTCAATGATTCGACAAAGCCCAACTACATCTGTGATGTGTCCTTGACAAGCGATGTGGAAGCAATGTTTGCGGCGATTGAACACGACCTAGGCGGTCTCGACATCTTGGTCAACAACGTTGGTGTGCCTGGGCCAACTGCTCGAGTAGACGAAATGGATCCAGATGCCTACGACGAGTGTGTGCGCATCAACCTTGGAGGCACGTTTCGTTGCACGCATGTTGCAGTGCCGATGTTGCTCAAATCCAAAGGCTCCATCATCAACATTTCTACAAGTGCGGGAATTTATGGTTACCCATTACGTTCGCCGTATGTAGCAGCAAAATGGGGAATCATTGGCCTCACCAAGTCGTGGGCAATGGAACTTGGCGAGTTTGGTGTGCGCGTCAACGCCATCTGCCCGGGTTCGGTGAGTGGTCCGCGTATGGATGGAGTTATTGAGCGTGAAGCATTGGCGACTGGTTCGACAGCGAGCGACATTCGTACAGGTTATGAAAAACAAGTTTCGCTTCAGACATTTGTTGATGCCAGCGACATTGCCGCTTCTGCAGTCTTTTTGAGCTCACCTGCAGCGAGATTTATCACTGGTCAGGTGCTGCCGGTTGACGGAAATATTGAAACGATGCGGGCTTAGCTCTTTGTTTTTTTGGGAATGAGCGTTACCCAAGCCGCGACGATGAACGCCACAGTACTGAGAGTGTTGTAGACGGCGTGAAGTTGGTCTGTTTTTGGAAAGTTGATATTTCCGAGAAGGTGTGCAGACCCGTTCCAATCATAAAAAGTCATCAAACCAAATCCCCAACCGAGAGACCCCCAACCCAGCATCTTGAATTGGTCCAACATATAAAAGCCCAAGAAGATGTTTGCGGCAACGTATGCAACACCATTCCATGCCAATGCTGTTCGGGAGAGTTTTGTGGTAAAACAACCGACGACTCCGATAACGCAATTCAAAATAAACATGAACGAGAGCGTCCACCAAACATTTTGGGTAACCCCATCAGACCACTTAATTAAGCCATAGATATTTAGCAACAGTGCAGGTATCCAGAACAATTCCCATTTTGATTTCCCCGCTTATTAAATTCATGTTCATAATAAGTCTCCCCTGTAAGGTCTCATGGTTTGCTTCTGAAGGTCTACTACAGAATAGATCTGCTTGCTTTTTTAGACCACTAAGCGTCCTTAAAACGCTAGGCTTCGTCGGGAAATAGCGGGGCTATAGCTCAATTGGTAGACCGCTTGCATGGCATGCAAGAGATCAGGGGTTCAATTCCCCTTAGATCCACAACTATGGGGGAGAACTAGGGGCAGTCACGATTTCGTGGCAACCTGCAACCAAGTTCGTTTGTAACAGTTCTCTCCAAGCCTCTCTTTTCAAAGGAGAGAGCGTTGGAAGAGTACATAGAAGAGTTTGTCGCTGACTGGAAGATGGCAGGCAAGGCTGAGCAGACGGCAAGGATGTATGCCTGCCACCTGATCAAGTTTCTTAGTCATTGTTCAAATCCAACATTGGCAGATGCAAAGGTTTGGATTTCAGACGAGGTGTCTGTATCAACACAACGAGCACGATGCCAACTTTTCTCATACCGTATTGTGCCAGTTTTTACTTGTGTCTGGTCA
>JAQCJO010000019.1 GCA_027592925.1 Actinomycetota bacterium
GGGGGCGCAAAATTAATGCTTGGGCAACGGCATTAAAACCACGGATTGTCTCCGCCGAAAGAGCGGATGGTGAAGCGCTTGGATATGTGGAGAATCGAGCGATGACGGTGCGACTCGGGCGATGGATCCAGCAGTATTGACCGAAAATGCCTAGCCCCGAAAATTGTTGATTGAGTTCGACCACCCAAAACGCGTTGTGGTACATGCTCCAGTTGTCTCCTTCGAAGCTTGTGTCGGGAAAAGTTTGGACATAACTCGCGTAGCAGTTGCGCGCATCTTCGTCGCCTTCACGTGTGTCTTGAACCCAACTCTCTGGCAGCACTGCCTGACCATTGATCACCCCGTCGTTGAGATACGCGAGACCAAATCGGGCGAGATCGCGAATCGAGCAGGACATGCCACCCTCTGCAGCAGGGAAACCAAGTGGATCAACCAAGATGTTGGCGCGATGTTCCATTCCGAAAGGGCTCCAGATATCTCGCGACAAAACATCGCTGAATGGCATGCCATTGACGATCTCGAGAATGCGCGCAACGATGTTGGTGAGCGGTGAGCGATAGTCGAAGAGAGTTCCGTGCGGTCGCGCATTTGCATACGTAGCGAAGTGTTTCAGCACGCCAATGGCGGGGCTATTTCCGAGTGGTCGATAACCGGCCTGTCGTTCATATTCGATGAGCACAGAATCCGAGTCAGGTTCGAGATATGAATCGTAATCTTCGACAAAATTTGTGCCGGCAGTCATGTCAATAAGGTGTCGAACAGTGCATCCTTCGAGACTGGTGCCAACAAACTCGGGTGCAATAGTGGTGACCAAATCATTGATGGACACAAGACCCCGACCAATGGCAACACCCAATGCGGCGGCAGTCATCGATTTGGTGACGCTCATCAACAGATGCAAACTTCCTTCGTCAAGTCCATTGAAGTAACGCTCGTCAACGATGTGGCCATCGTGGATCACGCAGATGGCGTCGCAGTAGGTTTCGCTCAAGTGGCGATTCCAGTTTGTGGTTGAGCCATCGAGCGCGGTAAACGAGATATTGTCAAGATCAATAGGACGACGGGGAAGTGCGCTTACGAAGTCACCATGGTTAGAGATTGGGGCAGTTTTTATCAAGTCCGCCACATGATGGAACGCCCAACGATTGTGTGGAGGATCCATCCAGTTGTCGAAGGTGGCGGTTGCGCTCATCTGTTGAGTGTAAATGGCGAGGCGAGGGGCACGAGTACGACTAACAGGTTGCTATGGAATAAACACGACGTATTTGTGGGTTTTGGGGTCTCATCGCCTATCCTTTCGGGGTCAGACTTGAGAGAGGTCTTCACTTGAAATTCAAAAAAGGCGATACCGTCATTTATCCACAACACGGTGCATGCATCGTCCACGGCATCAAGCGGATGAAGGCTTTTGGAGCTGTTCAGGAGTATCTCATCTTGAAGACCGTTATCAATGAGATGACACTTTCGGTGCCAACTGCCATGGCCAACCAGGTGGGTGTGCGTCCGCCAGTTTCTAAGTCAGAGCTTGAAGACTTGCGTTCGGTGTTGTCGAAAGCCGACCCACGCGTGCCAGCAAACTGGTCGCGACGATTTAAGAACCACCAAGAAAAACTCAAGAGTGGCGATGTGTATCAAGTGGCCGAAGTAGTGCGCAACTTGGCTGCACGCGATCGTGACTCTGCATTGTCGGCAGCCGAAAAAACGATGTACGACCGCGCTCGCATCAACTTGATCTCCGAAATCTCGCCTGCACTCAAAGTGTCGACCGATGCCGCACAAGTGTGGCTCGACGTGGCACTCGAGCAGGGTGTGCTTAAGCCATCGAAGGGCGCCAAGTTGGTGAAGCAGGCTGCAAAAACTGCACCGAAGCCAGTCGAAAAATCTGCTGTAAAAACTGTGGCAAAAGTTGCCAAAGTTGCCAAAGCTCCGGCCAAGGCAGTTGCCAAAAAGAAATAGCCAAACATGGCTCGCCTCGGTTACGTCGGTTTAGGAATCATGGGTGGGCCGATGGCTCGCCATCTTGCCACTGCAAAACATTCGATAACGGTGTACAACCGCACGACTGCGAAAGCCGATGCATGGGTTGAGCAACACGGTGGAGCGCGAGCACTGACTCCGCGAGAAGTTGCTCAAGCATCCGATGTCGTGTTGATGTGCGTTGGTAATGATGACGACGTGCGCTCGGTGGTGATTGGCGCAGATGGAATCTTGGCCGGACTCAAGACTGGCGGTATTTTGGTTGATCACACAACAGCGTCTGCAACTATTGCTCGCGAGATCGCCGATGCGTGTGCAAAGCAGGGCTATGGATTTGTAGATGCGCCAGTGTCCGGTGGTCAAGCAGGCGCCGAAAACGGACAGCTCACAATCATGTGCGGAAGCAACGACCCTGCAACTTTGGAAGCAATCGAGCCGATCATTGCTGCATACGCAAAACGCAGCAAACTTTTGGGTACTGCGGGTTCTGGGCAATTGGCAAAGATGGTCAACCAAATTTGTATCGCAGGTATTGCGCAGGGTTTGTCAGAAGCACTCAACTTTGCAATGCGCGCCGGCCTTAACCCTGATGATGTGGTCGACGTGATCTCAAAAGGTGCGGCACAGTCTTGGCAAATGGAAAATCGTGCGAAGACAATGGTGCGCGACGAATTTGAATTTGGTTTTGCTGTTGAGTGGATGCGTAAAGATTTGGGCATCTGTTTTGACGAGGCTTCGCGCAACGGCGCGCAATTGCCAATGACCGAGATGGTCGACAAGTTTTATGAAGAAGTAGTTGCCATGGGTGGCAAGCGCTGGGACACCAGTAGTTTAATTGCTCGCTTAACTGACTGAAAGTCGCAACTGATTGACACCGCGAATGGTGAGTCGATCTCGCCATGATGGTGTGCCCACAATTTCGATCTGAGCGAAGCGTTTGACGAGCGAGCCAACAGCAATCTCTGTCTCGAGCTTTGCCAACGAAGCGCCAAGGCAATAGTGAATGCCCGATGCAAACGCCATATGTCGGTTGGAGTTGGTGCGATTGAGTTGCAGATCATTTGGGTTAAGAAACATTGAAGGGTCGTGGTTGGCGCCGCCGAGCGAAGTGAGCACCATCGTTCCCGGCTGCACAGTTATTTGCTCGTTGTCGACCATGTAGTGCACCGGCACAAGGGGCACACGCACGGTGTGTTGCACCGGGCCATCAAAGCGTAAGAGTTCGTCGATATGCGACTGTGCGAGACCGCTGTTATGAACAATGGCTTGTTGTTCGGGGTTGTTGAGCAATGCAAGTGTTCCATTGCCGATCAGGTTGACAGTCGTTTCATGGCCAGCGATATACAACAGCACCACGAATGCCATCAGTTCTTCTGTGGTCATTTGTTCGCCAGACTCCTCGGCTGTGATCAAAGATGAAAGCATGTCGTCGCTTAAGTGTTTGCGGCGGTGTTCGATGATGGTGGTGAGATAGGGCACGAGTTGTGCGATCGCATCCTCTGAGCGCAAAAGGTCTTCATCGGTGGCCGTTGGCTCGAGCGAGTTAGTGATCAGTTGCGACCACTCGCGCAACTCGATGGAGCGATCAGTCGGCATATCGAGAAGATCGGAAATGACTTGAAAGGGCACTGGAAAAGCCAGATCGTCAATCAGTTCAATATGCCCGATATCTTGTGCGTTATCGAGAACCTTGTCAACGAGTTGTTGAATGCGGGGTCGCAAACGCTCCATCGCTGAAGGGGTGAATGACTTAGAAACAATGCGACGTAAACGCGTGTGGTCGGGTGGATCGAGGTTGAGGATTGATTTAGTGCGAGATTCTTGGCGATCGCGACGAGCCTGGCGTGCTTCGGACGATGCTTGTGTCGAATACTTTTCGATGTCGCGAGAAAAGTCCGCACTCTTAAGGGTTGTCGACACATCTTCATAACGAGTGAGCACGACCATGCCAAATGCGGTGGTGTGCACAGGCTCATGCGTGCGCAGCGCTTCGTAATACGGATACGGGTTGGCGCGAAACGCCGGATCAAACGGATTGAAAACTGGTGCAGTCATTTAGGCAAACGGTGCTGCAGGAATGTATTGCGAAATTGATTGACCGTCCATGACGATCCATTGTGAGCCAGAGACGCGCTCGGTCAGTGCTCTCATTGCCAAGTCGCCTGCAATTGAAACATCCATGATGCCAAGGTCAAGCAAACTGAGATTTTTGCGGGTGTTATCGCTGAGCAATGGTGTGTCGAGAAACGCGGGGCACAGCGCACTCACACAGACTCCGTGTGGTTCGAGTGCTGCACCGAGTGACTTGGTGAGACCAACCATCGCGTGCTTGGTGAGACCATAAATGGGGTCTGCTGCAATTGCCACGATTCCTGCAAGTGAAGCGGTGACAAGAATATGGCCAGACCTACGCTCGACCATGCCAGGGATTACTGCACGTGCACCAAACACGACACCGTCAACATTGATGCTCATGATGTGTTGATACGAATCGTTGTCAAGGTGCTGAAACGGATAGTCGACTGTTGCACCAAACACATCAGTTTTGGTTGCCACGCCCGCATTAAGACACACGATGTCAAACGGTTTGTGTGTGGTGATGATCTTTTCCCATGCCGTTGAGTCGGTGACATCGAGATGCACGTATTCGCCACCTACTTCGACGGCAATGGCCTTACCTAGGGTGTCGTTAACATCTGCAATGACGACGCTTGCGCCTTCGCGGGTAAATCGACGAGCCATCTCAGCACCAATGCCACTTGCCCCACCGGTGATGAACGCTCGCTGACCAGTTAGTTGTCCCGACATGTTTCTCCAGGCTCTTTCTATCTAAAAAACTTATTTGCCAAGTGCGGCAGTAGCAAACGCGTCAATCAGTCTGCCAAGTTCGGCATCGGTGATCACTAGCGGAGGGCAAAACGCAATCGTGTCGGTATTGATTGCGCGTGCAATTGAACCCAACTGGATCATTCGGTCACGAATAGCGACAGCATTTTGATCTGGCTTGAGCCCTGCGGCCCAGACTGCGCCGTCACCGCGCACATGATCAATCGTGCCATCTTTGTCAAGAGCCTTGAGCCCAGCGCTCAAAATGGCACCAATATGTTTGGCGCGCTCCATTAAGCCTTCGCGTTCTATGATCTCGAGGTTCTTTAATGCGGCAGCGCACACAGCAGAGTGACCGGAGTATGTGTAGCCATGTCGCAAGAAAAAGTTTGGATCAGACTCGAGGGCATCGCATACCTTGCGTGAAACAAAGACGCCACCGAGTGGTTGATAACCAGACGTGACACCCTTTGCGAAGCACAATAAGTCTGGAGCAACGTTGTAAAAGTTTGCAGCAAACCACGTGCCCATGCGACCGAACCCAGAAATCACTTCGTCAAAAATAAGAAATGCACCATGTTGATCGCATAACTTGCGCGCACCTTCCAAATATCCGGCTGGTGGCGGGTACACGCCACCCGCACCTTGCAGTGGTTCAACAATCACGGCAGCAATGCGCGAACTGTTTTCGCTCATGAACTTGGCAAGTTCTTCGATGTTTTCACTGTCAACTTGTACGACTTCTGGTAGCAACTCACCAAAACCGACTTTGTTGAGAGGCAAACCTTGCGCGCTCGTGCCGCCATAGTTTGTGCCGTGGTATCCACGCATGCGCGAGATGATGATGGTTCGCTCGGGGTGACCAGCCTGCACTTGAGCAACGCGCGCAAGTTTCATTGCAGTATCGACGGACTCCGAACCGCTGCCGCACAAAAACACTCGTGCGTCTTTCATCGGCGAAATTGTTTGCAACTTGGCTGCAAGTTTTTCGGCGATGTCATTACTGAACGGATCAAAAGTTGAATACGTTTCAAGCGTCGAGATTTGCTCGGCTACGGCTTGGGCGATTTCGTCGCGCCCATGGCCCACTTGGCTATACCAAAGGCTGCCGATGCCATCGATGTATTCGTTGCCCTTGTCATCCCACAACAGCGAGCCTTTACCCTTCACGATCCGAACAAAATCTGTTTTGGTGGGCTTGGCAAAGGCGTGCAAGAGGGCATCAGTCATGGCTATAACGCTAGTTGGAAGGGTGAGCGAGCAAGGGGCGCGCGTGCTTATTTCGCCTAACCTGTAGACGGTATGAAGGGCCTGATTCTCTCTGGTGGTGCTGGCACGCGTTTGCGACCAATTACGCATACCAGCGCCAAGCAGTTGGTGCCCATTGCCAACAAGCCAATCTTGTTTTATGGCATCGAGGCAATGGCCAAGGCGGGGATAAAAGAGATCGGCATCATCATTGGTGAGACCGGCAAAGAGATCCGTGCTGCTGTCGGTGACGGATCACAGTTTGGTGTCAAAGTCACGTACATCCCTCAGGATGCGCCGCTCGGACTTGCACATTGTGTGCTCATCGCCCATGACTTTTTAGGTGATGAAGACTTTGTGATGTACCTGGGCGACAACATGCTTGAGCAAGGGCTTACTTCATTTGTGGACGATTTCAAAAATGCTCGTGCTGCAGGCGGGCCTAAGGCGCCAACTGCGCAGATCTTGTTGTGCCACGTTGAGAATCCAAAACAGTTTGGTGTTGCGGAGGTAGATAAAGACGGCCATGTTGTGCGACTCGTTGAGAAGCCTGAAAATCCGCCAAGTGATCTTGCGCTAGTTGGTGTGTACTTGTTTGATAAGACCATCAATGAAGCAGTGCGATCGATCAAGCCATCACCTCGCGGTGAGTTTGAAATCACCGATGCGATTCAATGGCTTGTTGACGAGAAAAAAGTTGTGCATCATCAAGTGTTGCAAGGTTGGTGGATCGACACTGGCAAAAAAGATCCGCTGCTTGAGTGCAACCGTTTGGTACTTGAAGTACTTGAGCCCCGCAACGATGGCGAAGTAGATAGCGCATCGCAGATCGAAGGACGAGTAGTCATCGAGAAGGGCGCAGTGATTAAGGGCTCGCGCATTCGCGGACCAGTGGTGATCGGCAGCGGCTCGGTGGTTGATCACAGTTACATCGGGCCGTACACATCGCTCGGCCGCAACTGCAAAGTAGAGCATTCAGAGATGGAGCATTCGGTTGTGCTTGATGGCTCAAGCATTATTGGGATTGCACGCCTCACCGATTCGCTGATCGGTCGAGATGTTGCAGTAACACGATCTGAGCAAAAGCCCCGCGCATTGCGTTTGATGTTGGGTGATGATTCGAAAGTGGAGCTGGAGTAGATGCCAACAATTACTGAGTCAACAATTATTTCTGGAGTGCAGATCGTTGAGCCGTCGATGTTTAAGGACGATCGCGGTTACTTCATCGAGACTTATCGTCGTCAATGGTTTCCACTTGGTCGCGAAATGGTGCAAGGCAATCGCGGAGACCGTCAAAAGGGTTGCATCGTTGGGTTGCACTATCACCTGCACCAGAGTGATTACTGGTACGTGCCGTACGGTACGTGCAGAGTGGTGTTGCACGACTTGCGCACGGGCTCGCCAACCGATGGGGCAACGCAAGTTGTCGACTTAGGTGCGCGAGCCGATGGCACGCATGACCACCGAGGCATTTTTATTCCGCCAGGTGTTGCTCACGGCTTTGCATCGTTGACTGACATGACCATCACATATTTGGTTGACAGTTATTACAACCCAACCGACGAGCGTGGTCTTGCATGGAATGATCCAGGCGTCAAAGCAGATTGGGGTATTGCCGACCCGATCTTGTCGAAGCGCGATCAAGAAAACCCACAGCGCGGTCAAATCGACAAACAGTTTCAGCCGCATTTTGGCTTGCGCACCTGAGGTAACAACGTGAAGATTTTTGTTACTGGCGCAGCCGGATTTATTGGCTCAAACTATGTGCGTTGGGTGTTGGCCAATACCGATCATTCGGTAACGGTGTACGACTCACTGACTTATGCGGGCAACATGTCGACGCTCAAAGATGTTGACGACAACCCAAGGTATTCGTTTGTCAAGGGCAACATCTGTCAACCAGGCGATGTAATGGCTGCAATGAAGGGTCACGACTCTGTTGTGCACTTTGCCGCAGAGAGCCATGTCGATCGCTCGATCGTTGGCAGCGAAGACTTCATCCTCACCAACTGCTTTGGCACCAACGTGATCATGGACGCAGCGCGCCAACTTGAAGTCTCGCGTGTCGTGCACATCGGCACCGACGAGGTGTACGGCTCGGTCGAAGTTGGTTCGTCTAAAGAATCCGATCCGCTTGAGCCACGCTCACCATATTCGGCATCCAAGGCCGGCTCTGACTTGATTGCACTCAGTTATCACGCAACGCACGGTGTGCCAGTTGTAGTCACGCGTTGTACTAATAATTTTGGACCATTTCAATATCCAGAAAAAGCAATTCCGTTGTTTACGACCAACTTGCTTGATGGCAAAAAGATTCCTTTGTATGGTGATGGGCTCAACGAGCGCGATTGGTTGTATGTAGACGACCACTGCACTGGTGTGCACTTGGTTTTAGAAAAGGGCAATGTTGGCGAGATCTACAACATCGGTGCTGGCAACGAGACCGCAAACAGGGTGCTTGTCGACAAGTTGCTCGCATTGTTGGGCAAAGACGACTCCAGTGTTAACTATGTTGCCGACCGACTTGGGCACGATCGCAGATATTCGGTGGACATCGCAAAAATCACTGCGCTTGGCTGGAAGCGTGCTCGTTCGCTGGATGAAGCCCTCGAGCAGACAGTCGCGTGGTATCGCGACAACCGCTGGTGGTGGGAGCCTCTCAAGGCAAAAAAGTAATGCAAATTTTGATCACGGGCGCCAATGGGCAACTTGGTCATGAACTGGTGCGCGCAACTGTTGACGCAGGGCACGAAGTGGTTGCTACTTCGCACGAGACACTGGACATCACTGACAAGTTGGCTGTTGATGCTGCGATCACGGCAGCACAACCTGACGTTGTCATTCATGCTGCTGCATGGACAGCAGTGGATGCATGCGAGAGCGATCCCGATAAGGCAATGCTGGTCAATGGCACGGCAACGAAATACATTGCAGATGCTGCACATGCTGTTGGCGCACACGTTGTTTACATTTCTACCGACTATGTGTTTGACGGCAGCAAGACTTCGGCATACGACGAGGGAGACACACCAAACCCGCAGAGCGTGTATGGCGCGAGCAAGTTGGCAGGCGAGCGAGCACTAGGACCCAACGATGCAATTGTGCGCATTGCGTGGGTGTGTGGTTTTTACGGTGGCAACATGGTCAAAACCATTTTGCGATTAGCCGAACAGCCACAACTCAAGTTTGTTGACGACCAGATAGGCAACCCTACTTTTGCAGACAATGCAGCAGAAATGATCGTGCGCCTGGCAGCGGAAAAACGACCAGGTACATGGCACGTCACCAATCAGGGTGATGTGAGTTGGTATGAGTTTGCCCGCGAAGTATTGATGGCTGCTGGGCTTGATGCAGGCAAGGTTGCTCCTATTAAGACTCGGGAATTGCAGCCACCTCGCCCAGCACAGCGCCCGGCTAATTCGGTGCTCAATAACGGCAGTCTGAAACGTGCAGGCATTGAATTGCTGCCCGATTTTCGCGTGCCTTTAGCGCGTTTGGTGTCACAGATTCAGCGCAACGAGCGCGGGTAGAGTTGTTGTTATGAATCAAGAGCAACTGTTGATTGAGCTCGAGCCCGTTGCGGCCAAGTTGTACGAGCGTCATCAGGGTGTTGCTAAAGAGTGGTTTCCGCACGAGATGGTGCCATACGGTCGGGGCAAGGATTTTGAACCTGGCAAGCAGTGGGTGCCAGAAGATGCTGATTTTGGTGGAGGCGACACCGAGATCGACGAAGCAGTGCGCGCTGCACTGTTTGTTAACTTGCTGACCGAAGATAATTTGCCGTACTACTTTCGCGATATCGACCGATTGTTTGGTAGCGACACCGCATTTGGTGAGTGGGCACGCAACTGGACAGCAGAAGAGGGCAGGCACTCAATCGTGATGCGCGACTATTTCACTGTCACGCGAGCTGTTGACCCGATTGCTCTTGAGCGCGCACGCATGATTCAAGTACGCGGTGGTCAGGTGCCAACACCGCATGATGCGTTTGAAGGACTTGCTTATGTGAGCATGCAAGAACTTGCCACTCGTATTTCGCATCGCAATACGGGCAAGTTGATGAAGGATGAGTTGGGCACCGCGATCATGTCGCGCGTGGGCAACGATGAAAACTTGCATTACTTGTTCTACCGCGACTTGACTGCTGCAGCCCTTGAAGTTGATCCGTCGTCAACGGTGCTTGGCATCGAGCGTGCGGTCCGCACATTCTCAATGCCGGGTCTCGGTATTCCTGACTTTGATCGTTTGTCAAAAGAAATTGCCAAGGCTGGCATTTATGACTTACAAATCCATCACGACCAGATTCTTGAGCCTGTCATCATGAGGCACTGGAAACTTGAGAGTGTCACAGGTTTGAGCGATGAAGCAGAAGTGGCTCGCGACTCGTTGTTCAAGCGCATGGCTCGCATTGCCAAAGTAGGCAAGCGCATGGCTACTGGCCACGCAACTGTTGGCGAATAAATAGCGCCTTACTTGTCTTCAAACACCCACAGGCTGCCTGTGTAGTTGGCAACCCATACCCGACGCATTTGTGCGTCGTAGGTAATACCCACAGGGTGGTGACCTGTTTTCAAAGTCTGGATGACTTGCATGTCGCTTGTGCGGACCTTGACCATTGTGTCGCTTTGATAGTTGACCACATACAGGCTCAAGCCATCGTCAGAAATCGCCATGCTGCGTGGTTCGACGCCAGTGGTAACTGACTTGATCAGTGTGTCGGTCTTGGGGTTGATGGCGCGTATTTGTCCTGATTTGTTATTAGTGATGTAGAGCACCGAATTGTCTGGAGAGAGCACAAGGTGTCTTGGCGTGTAACCAGCACTTGTAATAGTGCGCGAGGTGAAGTCGCGCAAGTTGATTGCGATGATGATTCCACCACCCATGACAGTCACGTACGCAGTTGATGAGTCGTTAGTGATGGCGATACCTCGTGGATGGAGGCCAACATCGATGCGTTGTTTTTCTTTGCCCGTTGAGACGTCGATGATTGAAACATCGAGTGAACAAAAGTTGGAAACAACGACGTACTTATTGTCTGGTGACACAGCAAGATACTTGGGCACTGCACCCACCAGGATCAACTGGTCAATTGCGAATGTCGAAGTGTTTACTCGATAGACAAAGCTCGGGTCGCGATCTTTGCCTTGACAGGTATCGACTGCGCTCGGGTCCCATCCATTGCCGTACATGGCGTAGTTGGAGACATAGGCATATTTTGCATCTGAAGAAAATGCAGCCTCGACGGGTGAGCCACGCACAACCGAAGATTTGTCAGTAACTTCGACGCCGAAATCCTTGAGATCAACTTTGTCATCAATAGTTGCAACTAGGTTGCTTTGTCGATCAAACACGCTGATGTTGTGTCGGTACATCATGTTTTGTGCAAAAAACAATCCGGTACCAGAATGCACGATGCTCTTGGGTTGCAAGTTGTCGTTGGCGATGGTGTCGACCAGTGTGAGCGTCCGTTCATCGGATCGTTTGCCGTGTGGGGGGACGAGTGTTGAAGTGGTCAGGTTGGGGAACGATGTAGACGTAGCCGCAGGTGCTTTGGTGTTCTCGCCGTTGGCACAGGCAGCGAGCCCGATGACAAGACTGACACTGATGATCCAAAGCTTCACACCAGCAAGGTTATGAGTCTTTGGTCTTGACTATTGACCGTAACAATGGTGGAATTGGGGGATGTCAAACGCCACTTTTACCAGCATGGATGTGTCGACCAAAGAAGAGTGGATGAATATTGGTGCCGAGACCGCCAAAAACCAACCTCGTGTTGCTGAAGGAATTTTGAACATGTTGCGCGGCATGGACACGATCGTTGACGGTTTCGTGACAGATCAATTGACCCACGCACTGCAGACCGCAACAATGGCAGAGCGTGCCGGTGCAGATGACGAAGTCGTAGTGGCGTCGCTTTGTCACGACATTGGAAAGGCCATCAGCGTGCCTAACCATCCAGCAATTGCTGCAGCAATCTTGAAGCCATATGTTCGCCCAGAGGTGCATTTCATGATCGAGGCGCACCAAGATTTTCAGGGCCGCCATTATTACGGACACTTTGGGATGAACCCAGACGCACGTAAAAAGCATGAGGGTCATCCGGCTTACGACTTGGCTGCAAAGTTTGCTGACGAGTGGGATCAGAAAGCGTTTGATCCAAGTTACGACACATTGCCACTTGAGCACTTTGAGGAACGCGTGCGGTCGGTATTTGCAAAGCCAAAATTTATTGTCGCCGATTAATTCTGAATCTCGCAGCGTTTCGCTGCCCATGTACGACTTTCCTGAAGTACAAAACTCGACAGAGAAATTACTCGTAGCTCTTGTTGAGGCACTTGAATCGTGCAATGAAACGGCACGCGTCCAGACTCCTGATAGTTCGGTACATGCAGAACTGATGAAAATGTGGCGCAGTAAAGACATGGTGCTGAGCCAGTCATGTGGCTTGCCGTTTATGGAAGAGCTGCATCAATTCGTGAATGTCATTGGCACGCCAACGTGGACCGATGTGAGTGATGAACACGGTCGATATCAAACAGTGATTGTCGTTCGTGAAGCACTAGGGATCTCGAGCATTGCCGAGGTGCGAGGGATGCGCCCCGTGGTGAGCAATACGCAAAGTTTGAGTGGATGGTGCAGTCTTGGGGTTGCGCTCAGCGAAGTCACGACTGAGCCGTCTTTTGTGCAGCCATTTACTCAAAGCGGGGGACACGCAAAGAGTTTGCAGATGTTGCAAGATGATGAAGCAGACATCGCGTCAATAGACGCTGCGACATTTCGTTTGCTCAGCCGACATCGCCCTGCACTCGTAAAAAATGTGCGAGTGATTGGTCGTGGCCCGCTTGTTCCCGCAACGCCATTTATAGTTTCAAAAACTTGTGGGGTTTCGACTGGTAAAGTTTTTCAGGCTATTGAAGAAGCGTTTCAGCGTCCGAGTTTGCAAGAGGCCCTCGACCATATTGGTATTAGTGGCTTTGTGCACCTTGCCAATAGCGATTACGACGGCGTAATGGAACTCGTGAAAACGGCCGAGGTAGTGTTGCCACGTAAGTAGTTACAAAAAACAGATCGGAAATTTAATGTCGGGTCCTCGTCCAGTTAAGGCGCCTACGGGCAGCAAGCTCACGTGCGCCAATTGGCAGATTGAGGCGCCGTATCGGATGCTGCAAAACAATCTTGACCCAGCAGTGGCCGAGCGGCCAGACGATCTTGTGGTCTACGGCGGCACTGGACGTGCAGCACGCAGTTGGGACGCCTACGACGCAATGTTGCGCACCATGACGGCACTCAAGCCCGACGAGACGATGCTCGTGCAGTCTGGCAAACCCGTTGGCGTGTTTCGCACGCACGAGTGGGCACCGCGAGTGTTGCTCGCAAACAGCAACTTGGTGGGCGACTGGGCGACGTGGGACGAATTTCGTCGTCTAGAAGACCTTGGGCTCACCATGTATGGCCAAATGACTGCGGGGTCGTGGATCTACATCGGCACTCAGGGAATCTTGCAGGGCACATACGAATGTTTTGCAGAGATTGCACGACGCAAGTTTGGCAACACACTTGCTGGAACCATCACGCTCACAGGTGGCCTTGGCGGAATGGGTGGCGCTCAGCCACTTGCGATCACGATGAACGACGGTGTTGCATTATGCGTTGACGTGGATGCTTGGCGTGTTAATCGTCGTGTTGAAACTCGCTATCTGGATGTTGTCGCAACTTCACTTGGAGATGCAGTTGCGCAATGCTTGGCCGCAAAGAAAGAGCGACGACGTTTGTCGGTGGGACTTGTTGCTAACGCGGCTGATGTGTTTCCAAAATTGCTTGCAATGGGTTTTCCTGCCGACATCGTGACCGACCAGACGAGCGCGCACGACCCGTTGTCGTATGTGCCAAACGATGTGAGTGAAGAGGCTGCAAAGAATTTGCTGGCAACGAACCCAGCCGAATACATTCGTCGCTCTCGTTTGGCCATGGCCGAGCAGTGCGCTGCAATGGTTGGCTTTATGGACGCTGGCGCCGAAGTGTTCGACTACGGCAACTCATTGCGCCGTGAAGCACAACTGAGTGGGTATGACAGAGCGTTCGATTATCCAGGCTTCTTGCCCGCATATATTCGTCCACAGTTTTGCGAAGGACGCGGACCATTCCGTTGGGTTGCATTGTCGGGGGACCCAGCAGATATCGCGGCGACCGATGCCGCAGCGTTGGAAGAGTTTCCTGACGATGAAGGTTTGGCGAAGTGGATTCACTTGGCTAAAGAGCGTGTTGCGTTTCAGGGATTACCAGCGCGCATCTGCTGGCTCGGTTATGGCGAACGGCATCGTCTCGGTCTGCGATTTAACGAGATGGTGAAAAAAGGTCAACTCAAGGCACCGATCGTGATTGGTCGCGATCATTTGGACTCTGGCTCAGTGGCGTCGCCGTATCGCGAAACCGAATCGATGATTGATGGCTCGGACGCCATTGCCGACTGGCCACTACTCAATGCACTCGTCAACACCGCGAGCGGTGCAACGTGGGTGAGCATCCACCACGGTGGTGGTGTGGGCATTGGCCGCAGTATTCACGCCGGCATGGTTGCGGTTGCAGATGGCACTGATTTGGCCGCAGAGAAGCTTGCGCGCGTGCTGGTGACCGACCCAGGCATGGGCGTTATTCGCCACGCAGATGCTGGGTACGACAGGGCTATCGAAGTTGCAGACCAACGTGGAGTGCGCTTGCCAATGCGCGAAGCACAGGCATAATGACACCATGACGACTCAATCATTTCATGCACAGTGGGCGTGGCGCGGTGGCGAGGAGGCTGTTGCCAATGTGCGGATCACTGTGAGCAACGGTGTGATTGCAAGTGTGGAAAATGGGGTTGATGCACAGGCAAGCGATGTGCGTATCAGCGGTGTTGTGATGCCAGGGTTTGTGAATGCACATAGCCACGCGTTTCATCGCGCATTGCGCGGGCGCACGCACGGAGGTGCCGGAGATTTTTGGTCGTGGCGCACACCGATGTACGAGATTGCCAATCGTTTAACACCAGAAACTTATGGCGAACTCGCAGCAATGACATTTGCTGAGATGGCGCTGAGCGGTATCACGGGTGTCGGCGAGTTTCATTACATTCATCATCAGCAAGATGGCACTCGATACGCAAACCCAAATGAGATGGGTCTTGCAATGGTTGAAGCATCACAACGTGCCGGTATTCGGATGGCACTGCTTGACGTTGCCTATTTGCACAGTGGCCTCGACAAGCCCGAGCCGCTAGCAGAACAGAAACGCTTTTCGGATGGCACGATCGACAACTGGCTCGACAGAGTTGATGCGCTTGGTGAAGGCGGCGAAAATTGGACAGTTGGCATGGCGCCGCACAGTGTGCGCGCAGTACACCCGAATGAGTTGGAAGAGGTAGTTGCAAATCGTCACGGCAAAGTGGTGCACGTGCATGTGAGCGAGCAGCCAGCAGAAAATGCTGCGTGCATTGCTGCCACGGGTAAGACGCCAACGCAGGTGTTGGCAGATGCGGGCATGCTTGGTAGGCATTTCACCGCAGTGCACGCAACGCACTTGACTGCAACCGATATTTCGTTACTCGGGTCGAGTCACAGTGGAGTCTGTATGTGCCCAACAACCGAGCGCGATTTGGCCGATGGTGTTGGCCCCGCAAGTTCGTTGTGCGCAGGCGGGGCAGTGCTGTCGCTTGGCACCGACTCAAATGCATTTATTGACATGTTTGAAGAAGCACGCGCAGTAGAAACCGATGAGCGACTCGTGACTGGCAAGCGCGGACTGCATGCTCCTGCAAGTTTGTTGATCGCTGCAACATCGGGTGGGGCAACTGCGCTTGGGTGGGGTCAGCACGGTATTCAAATCGGTGCTCCAGCCGACTTCATTGCGCTATCCCTTAATTCTGTTCGCCTTGCGTCGTTTGATGCCGCACATGCCGCAGCCCATATTGTGCATGCGGCTTCGCCAGCAGATGTGCGCGATGTTTGGGTGGGTGGGCGTCAAATAGTACAGGATCACAAACATCTAGCCGTGCTCGACGTAGTTGGCGGGCTTGGAAGGGCAATTGCCGCAGTCGTTACACTGTAAGGCTTATGGCCGTATTACCGATTGCAACAGTGGGTCACCCAGAGCTCAAGTGGGTGGCAAAAGAAGTAACTCGCGAGCAACTCGCATTGCCCGAGACACAACAGTTTATTGATGACCTCATCGAGACGATGCGTCATGCAAATGGTGCTGGGCTTGCAGCAACGCAAGTGCTGCGTCACCAACGCATTTGCGCTGTTGAGGTTGACAACAATCCGCGTTATCCATACAAGCCGCGAGTACCGCTGACCATTTTGGTCAACCCTGTGCTTACACCGCTCGACGACGACATGTTTAAAAACATGGAGGGCTGCTTGTCGGTTCCTGGCATTCGTGGCGAGGTGGCTCGTCATACTCGTCTGCACTTGACCGCATGGGACAGAGAAGGCAACCCAATCGACAAAGACATTCTTGGTCTTACAGCGTGCACGTTCCAACACGAAGTTGATCACCTCGACGGATTGCTGTTTCTCGACAAAGTGATTGACTCTGGGACATTGACCACATGGGATTCGTTTAATCTCTTTCATCACGACGCGTTTGTAGAGCGTGCCAAGGCACTCGTGGCAAAGCACGGTTCATGACGCTCGCACTCAACAACATCGGGCACCTAGTTACTAATGATCCCGCAATTGGCAATGGCCCACTTGGCATCATCCACAATGCAGGTCTTGTAGCCGACGACGAAGGCAACATTGTTTGGTGCGGCCCACAAGATCAGATTGATCAATACACCGAGGCACAACCAATTGGTTGCGATGGGTGCACGATTATCCCAGGCTTTGTTGACAGCCACACTCACATCGTGTTTGCTGGCGACCGTGCAACCGAGTTTGAGGCTCGCATGGAAGGCATTCCGTATGCAGCAGGTGGCATTCAGAGCACCATGATGGCCACCCGCGCAGCAAGTGACGAGTTGCTTTCTCTTAATGCGCAACACCTTGCCTATGAGGCGTTGTGCTCAGGCACGACAACCCTTGAGGTCAAGTCTGGATATGGACTATCAGTGAAGGATGAAGAGCGTTTGATGCGAATTGCGCGCACAGTGACTACCGAAACAACATTTCTCGGTGCGCACCTGTATCCAACTGATGTAAAGCAAGAAGATTATGTCGATTTGGTTGTTGGGGAAATGTTGAATGCATGCCTGCCACACGCCAAATGGATTGACGTGTTTTGTGACCGCGGTGCCTTCGACGTTGATCGGTCACGAGAGATCTTGAAGGCTGGCGCAAAGGCCGGTCTCGGTACGCGCATTCACGCCAACCAGTTGCAAAGGGGTGGCGGAGTACAACTCGGTGTCGAGCTGGGTGTTGCATCCTGCGATCACTGCACGCACTTGTCTGAAAAAGATATCGAGGCTCTCTCGAGCGCAAATAAAACCACTGTCGCTACGTTGTTGCCTGCAGCCGAGTTGTGCACACGATCACCATTTCCTCACGCGAAACACATGATTCAGCAAGGTGTAACAGTTGCGCTTGCAACCGACTGCAATCCAGGCTCTTCGTATACCACTTCGATGCCGTTTGTGATGTCACTCGCTGTGATCTTGATGGGTATGACGCCTGACCAAGCGCTGTGGTCGTCTACGCAGGGCGGCGCTCAGGCATTGCGACGCACCGACATTGGCAACCTATGTGCTGGCTCGCGAGCCGACTTGGTCGTTCT
Source organism: Actinomycetota bacterium (assembly GCA_027592925.1). Taxonomy (GTDB): domain Bacteria; phylum Actinomycetota; class Acidimicrobiia; order Acidimicrobiales; family Ilumatobacteraceae; genus UBA3006. The sequence continues at coordinate 17,803 of JAQCJO010000019.1, forward strand.
TGATGCCCCAAGCCATATTCACTTGGCCTATCGACCGGGTGTAAACCAAACTCGCGCCGTTGTGCGTGGCGGTAAGTGTGTGGTTGGTGCGCTCTAACCGCAGAACAAGTTATTAAGCAACGAGTCGTACGCCAATCAGCGAGACGACTGCAATTCCGAACCAACTGATCAGTGCAAGTAGCAGAGGCCGGCCGCCAACTTTGAGGAGTCTGGCAATGCGCACGTCAGAACCCAAACCAACCAGTGCACTTGCGAGACAAACTTGTTCGATTGTCTTGAGCATCGTGAGCCAGTTGTCGGGGATGACACCTGTTGTGCGCACCGCGATCATCACAAGAAATCCGATTACGAATAGGGGAACAATACTGACATGTTTCTTGTCGGCTTTGGCAACAAGTCCACTTGATGATCGACGGACCCAAATGCTGACGATGGCGACAAGTGGTGCGAGCAATACGACCCTAGAGAGTTTGACGACTGTTGCTGCATGAACTGCGGTTTCTCCACCAGTAGACGAGGTGGCAATCACTTGGGCTACGTCGTGCACGCTTGCACCAACCCACGATCCAAACAGTTGTGGATCTGAAAGGCTCAGCACGTTGCGTAAGAGAGGAAGCAGCACAATGGCCAAACTTCCACACAGTGTCACGAGCGCAATCGCGTATGTGACTTCTTCTTCATCGGCTTCAACTACGCCCTCCATTGCCGCGACAGCAGAAGCACCGCAGATGGAGAATCCTGTTGCGATGAGAAGCGAAAGCGATTTAGATATTCCAAGACGTGGACCAAGCCACAATGTGCCGAGAAAAGTGAGCGCAACAACAACGACAACAACGATCAGCTCGCGACCACCGAGATCTACGACTTGTTTGAGGGCAAGTTGTGTGCCCAGCAACACGATGCCAAAACGCAAGACATTTTTTGCCGCAAACTTCTGTCCAGATACAAATATTTTTGGGATCGAAACAATATTTCCAATAAGCACACCCAACAACAGCGATGCGACAAGTGGGGAAATGGTTTCAAAATTCCAATGGACAACAAAACCGACAAATGTCACTACACCGACAAATACAAGTCCTGGGCCATAAGTTTTGGCGAGAGCAACTAGCCGGGGCACTGTCACATTGTAGAATGGAGGCGTGTCACAAGCCCCTGGTTCCGAAAAATCACTGCTCAATGGGCGAGGTGAATGGCGCACTATTGCGGTGATCGTCGCGGTCTATGGGCTCACGATTCTCACTGTGATGCGTCATGAAGTGTTAACGCCTTGGTTGACGATCCCTTTCCTGGGCGTGCTCGGTGCCTGGCACCTGAGCATGCAACACGAGACAATCCATGGTCATCCATTTCGACGTCAGTGGATCAATGATGTCATTGGGTCGATTCCTGTCACGCTGTGGATTCCCTACTTGTGTTTTAAGCGAGACCACATCGAGCACCATCAATCCGTTCTCACGCACCCAGGTCTTGACAACGAGAGCTACTACGTGTCGCCTGAAGCATGGGCGAGTGCGGGTCCAATTCGTAGGGCTGCCTACTGGGCTAACCGCACCATTTTGTTCCGGATGTTCGTATGGACAATTGTCAGCACGGTGACGTATCTGTGGTCCAAGATTCGTCTAATGCTTCGAGGGGATAAGCAGGCTTGGTTTGCGATGGCAGTCCATGCAGTTGGTCTTGTTGTGGTCGTCTTTCTCGTTCAATCAGTTGCGGGAATGCCGCTGTGGCAATTTGCGCTCGGCACTACTTACGGTGGGCGAATCCTCAATGCGATTAGGCCATTTCCGGAACACAGATATCAGGCAGGGGAAGACACGCGAACCGCGATGGTCATGGCAGGTCCATTTATGAGCCTGCTGATGCTCAACAATAATTTACATGTTGCCCATCACGAGCAGCCGGGAGTTGCGTGGTACGAAGTGCCAAACTTGTCGGCGCGCGTCAATGCTGTAGAACGAGCCCGCGAGGCAGGGTTGTTGTACGAAGGTGGCTATGCCGAAGTGTTCCGCAAGTTTTCGTTTAGGCCGATGGGTGCGCCAGTGCGTGATGGTGCGTAATATTCGGTTTTCTATCGCTTTGCAACAATAGGAAATCGCGGATCATTCAATTGATCGCCAAATGACAAGCCATTGCCTTCAAGTGGCGGCGAAGTGCGCCACGGACGCGAGGCAAACACTGCGTCATCACCGAGGTAACGAAAACTGACCGCACGTCGGAGATGCACTTCGGTGCCAAGCGTGCCCGGCGCCGCGTGCAGGGTGCGGTAGTGGAATGCAACAGCATCGCCCGTATTGACGGGGCATGTGATTGATTGCATTTTGTTTAAGTCACCTTGATCGGGCATGGTTACAAAGTCCGTTGCCTCGTCGACATATGCAGATTGATCAGCAAATCGGCGGGGAATAAATCGCTTATTCCACAGATGGCTGCCGACGATAAATCGCAGCGCTACCGACTCAGGTATTGGGTCGAGTGGAATCCAAATGCTGACGTTGTCCATGCCATTGACCCCGTAGTACGGGTCGTCGTGGTGCCATGGGGTCACCTCGCGTGTCTGGGCTTCTTTGACCAGCACATGTTCATGAAACATGCGGGCAGTCTGAGTGGCCATGAGGTTGAGTGCAGCCTGAGGGACCGAACCATGATTGCCCACTTGCTCAAACTGCGGAATTCGCTGCCAGTTGACATAGTCGTCAAAAAAGCGACCACTAGAGCCTGCAGGTGTGTATTCATTGGCCCAAGGGCCAGGAGACTTCATGTTGGTCTCGACGCCTCGTCGCAGCAGTTCAAGCGCATCAGGAGAAACGAGATTGCGCAATACCACCACGCCATCTCGTTTGTACGTCGCAACGGGGTTTGGGTCGAGAGCCATTTGATCCACGCTAGTTGCCGTAGTTTGTGGGGCAAATTAACGATATAAATAGAAAAGCCGCCGGCTTGCGCCGACGGCTTTTCGAGTTCGCTTTGATTAACGCGGATTAAGCGCGCAATCCCTTGCCAACCATCGAAATGACGGCATCCTTGAGAGGAATCATTCCTGCAACAATTGCGCCGTTTGCGACGTAGGTCATCCAGTCATCGGAGAAGGTCATGCCCCAACCAGAGGCTGGTGCCATCTCGAGGAACCAGCACATTGCGACTGCAACGACAAGGCCCCAGTTTGAACCAATGATTGGAATCTTCTTGATGATTGCTGATAGCTGAATTGTGCCCAATACCGAATCGACAACGGTCGTTACGGCACCAAGCAGAGCAGCTGCCAGGAGTAGGTATCCAAGTGTGTACATATTCGTATTTCCCCAGTTCTGTAGACGGGATGTCTACATATTCAACGGTAAGAAGCATGTTTGTGCAAGTGGTGGATACCTACTATGAGCCATATTTGGTATGGGTTTTATAAGATTACAGTCGTATTACAGAGCATTTTTGACATCGCCTACCAGTTGTCTGTGCGGCGCGATTCTTTCTTGTTGCTCTCGCGACGCTTACTTTCTAGGCGGCGCTCAATTGATCCACGCGTGGGGCGTGACTTTCTGCGTGGCGGGGCAGGAGGCATTGCTGCGGTATCGAGCATTTCGCGTAATTGGGTCATACAGAGTTGTCGATTGCGCCACTGGCTGCGACTTTTTTGAACCGTAATTCGAATCTCTGCGGGAAGCAATGCTCGTACGCGCTCGACTGCCAAGTCGGGGCCAGTTATCTCAGATGTCGTGACGGCCAAGGTGGACTTTGAAGAAGTTTTGTTGACGTGCTGACCGCCTGCCCCGGTTGAGCGGGCAAATGTCCAGTTGAGAGAGGCAAAGGCAACTACGAGCCCACGCGAAGTGACGAGATCCTCATCTGCAGGCATGGGTATATTATGACGCATGCCTGGCCCTTGGTCGCCTCTAAAAATACGAGTTTTTAGGGCGCTCTGGATTGCCGGTTTGGTGTCCAACATCGGAACATTTATGCACATCGCTGCTGCTGGTTGGACAATGACGACTCTTACGGAATCACCAACACTTGTAGGGCTGGTGCAAACGGCATGGGCAGCACCAGGCTTTTTGCTTGCACTGCATGCTGGCGCATTGGCCGACATGATCGACAGGCGACGGCTCATTGCGGTTACTGAGATAGTTGCGTTGTTTATTGCTGGTGCACTCGCGGTGATGCAATGGAGCGATCTGTTGTCGGTCAACTGGCTGCTTGCTGGCACTTTTTTTGAGTCGATCGCACTCACGATTTCGGCACCAGCATTTATGGCTCTCACGCCAGAGATTGTTGATGCCGAGAACTTGCCACAAGCAATCGGTCTCGATTCCATTTCGCGCAACATCGCCCAGTCGGTAGGGCCTGCACTCGCTGGTCTACTGATTGCTCTTTTCAACCCTGGGGCGGTGTTCGCGCTCAACGCAGTTTCGTTTATTGGCATAGTCATAGTCACTCAGCGCTTTAAATCAACGGCGCAGCGTCAGCCCCGTCAGCGGGGTGTCAATCATGCAATCGGCGAAGGCATTAAACATATTGTTGGTGCGGCGAATCTGCGCAATGTTGCGCTGCGACTAACTGTTGTGCTTGGTGCGACATCGGCGCTTGCTTCGGTGATGCCTGTCGTTGCGAAAGAGAATTTGGATGTGTCGGCAAGGGGCTTTGGTTTGCTGTCAGGTGCACTTGGGGTTGGTGCGGTTGCCGCTGTGTGGGTGTTGCCACGAGTGCGAGGAGCGATGTCAACCGAGATGGTCGTTCTTTGTGCTGCAGCCGTGTGGTCGTGTGGTACAGCAGTGTTTGCGAACACTTCTGTAATTTGGGTTGCAGTTGCGGCCATGCTCATCTGCGGTATGGGCACGATGGCAATGCTGACCACGATGTTTTCGACGTTTATGGTGCAATTGCCCGACTGGGTGCGTGGTCGTGGTTCGTCGCTTGCGATGTTGATGGTGTGGCTCGGTGCATCGATCGGTGCATTTGGGTGGGGCCTAGGCGCATCCACCTTTGGTGTGAGCACCGCACTCACTGCAGCCGCCATATTCAATATGACGGTCGCGTTGTTAAACCGATTGGTACTGCCACTGAGAGCGGGTGACGGGGATCGAACCCGCATAACGAGTTTGGAAAACTCGGACTCTAGCCATTGAGCTACACCCGCGAAGGAACTTTCAGTTTATCGGTTATGGCCGCCTCACGCCTTGCGCATAAGGTTTGCCGATGAACTTTGTGTTGCCCCCAGAGGACGACCCACGCCGTATCACTGTGCGTCAGTGGATCGTTGCGCATCCGAATCCCAGTGCACGAACTTTGGCCGACGCTGGTTATGTGGCGCCCCATTGGCCGTCACCCTTTGGTCTAGACGCTGACCCGATTCATCAAATCATTATTGATGATGAACTTTCCCGCGCGGGTATCCGCAGGCCAGCCAACCCAATCGGTATCGGATGGGCTGGACCGACCATCGTGTTTGCAGGTACGGAGAAACAAAAAAATACATATCTACCGCGATTGCTCTCGGGCGAAGATTTTTGGTGTCAATTGTTTAGTGAACCTAACAGTGGAAGCGATCTGGCCAATCTCTCTACACGAGCCGTTCGCGATGGTGATGAGTACATCATCAATGGTCAGAAAATTTGGACGAGTGGGGCCCAATACGCGACTTTTGGAATCTTGATCGCCCGCACCAATCCTGATGCGCCAAAACACAAAGGTGTTTCGTACTTCATCTGTCCGATGAATCTGCCCGGAATTGAAATCCGGCCGATCAGAGAGATGACAGGAGGGAGCACTTTTAATGAAGTCTTTTTCACTAATGTTCGACTACCTGCCGCCAACTTGGTTGGTGAGCAAGACGAGGGCTGGCGACTCGCCAAAGTAACACTTGGTAACGAACGAGTATCGCTGTCGACGGGTGGAGTGTTGTGGGGCAGTGGACCAACTGCTCTCGAGATGTTGGATGCGGTTCGAGCGCGCGGGGTAGTTGCTGATCCGATTATGCGTCAACGGCTTGCAGGCATTTATACCGAACATGTGTTGTTGGATCTGATTCGGATGCGGACTCTGTCGGCACGCTTGCGGGGTGAGCAACCTGGACCAGAAGCGAGTATCCGCAAGATCTTGGCTGACGAGCATGGCCAACATGTGATGGAAGTGGCAAGAGACTTGTTGGGTGCCAATGGAATGCTCAGATCTACAGGTGAAAAGAGTGAGCGCGGGCAACACACCGGACTTGGTGGTGGCGGTGGTGTGGGTATGCGGGCGCTCGATCACCCCGGCTGGTTTGATGGATACATGTTTGCTCGCTCGCTGACTATCGGCGGAGGAACCGGCGAGGTGCAACGCAATATCGTGGCAGAACGTGCTCTTGGTTTGCCGCACGATGCAGATGTGCTCTCGGGCATGACCTGGTCACAGACGCAGAAACAGAATACGAAGATTTAACTATTTTTATTTTTTTGGGGGGAAAGATGTTGGAGATGAATTTTGCAACACTGTGGGAGGCGTATGCCGACGCCACACCAGATGTGTCGGCTGTGCTTATGGGCGACAAGCGTTTGTCGTGGTGCGACTATGAGATACGCGCAGCAAAATTGGCCTCTGCGCTCACGGCCAGCGGACTCGGGCCAGATGACAAGGCTGGCTTGTATCTCTACAATTCGACTGAGTATCTCGAGGCACAGTTTGCATCGTTTAAGCAGCGAGTTGTTCCAATCAATGTCAATTTTCGTTATTTAGGTAGCGAACTTGAATACTTGCTGGATAACGCTGACTGCAAGGCGTTGTTTTATCATTCGTCGCTTGCCGATCGCGTGGCGCAAGTGGTGGCCAAGTTGCCCAAGTTGGTGCTACTCGTCGAGGTGGATGATGGACCAGCCACAGCAAATGTGCCTGGCAAGATCGACTACGAGGACCTCATCGCCCGCTCTCAACCTGCAGCGCGCATAGAGCGCGCACAAGACGATATCTACATGCTCTACACAGGGGGCACTACTGGTATGCCAAAGGGTGTGATGTATCAGATGGGCGAGATAACCCGTGGCTTTACCAGCAATGGAACTGCAGCCCTTGGCTTGACGCTCGGCGCTGACTGGCGTGCACTTGTTAACGATGTCGTTGCGCAGCGGCGCGACTATGGCGACTTCGTATCAGTGCCATGCTGCCCTCTGATGCATGGGACAGGAATGTGGCTTGGTGCGATGATGCCTCATTGCGTCGGTGCAACAGTTGCCTTGTTGACCCAGCGCAAATTTGACGCCAATGAACTCCTCGAGTTGATAGAAAAGCAACGCGTCAATCTGGCCGTCATTGTGGGCGACGCATTTGCTCGGCCAATCGCCGATGCGTTGGATGCAGCCAAGCGCAGTGGAAAGATTTATGATCTCTCGTCGTTGCTACGAATGACATCCTCCGGTGTGATGTGGACGATGGAGGTGAAGCAACGGTTGCTCGACCATGTGCCGCAGGTGATGCTTGTCGATGGTATGGGTGCGACTGAGGGTGGAATGGCGCTGAGCATTACTACGAATCAAACGCGTGTTGAGACTGCCAAGTTTTCAATGAATCCAACCACCAAGGTGTTTGATGACGATGACAAAGAAGTGGTTCCTGGTGATGGACGCACGGGCAAAGTCGCCAATGGAGGGCTTGTTCCGGTGGGGTACTTCAAAGATGCAGAGAAATCGGCACGGACGTTTAGGACTATCAATGGCGTGCGCTATTCGTTTCCAGGAGACCTCGCCACATTTGATGCCGATGGACAATTTGTGTTGCTCGGTCGGGGAAGTCAGGTAATTAATACTGCTGGTGAGAAAGTATTTCCAGAAGAAGTTGAGGAGGCCGTCAAGCGCTATCGGGGGGTGCAGGACTGTCTGGTTATTGGTCTACCCGATGACAAGTTCGGTCAGATTGTTGTGGCCGTCGCATCGGTTGGGTTGGGTGTGACCGTTGTGGAACCCGATGTGATTGCCTTTGTCAAGACACAACTCTCTGGCTATAAGGCGCCCAAGAGAGTCATTGTTGTAGGAGAGGTGCCGCGCGCTCCAAATGGCAAAGCCGATTACCCAGGCGCCAAGCTGCTTGCGCAAGAAGCGATGTCGAGTTCTTCAGTGGAATAAATTTTTTTGGCCGTCAACTGGCAATAAAAGTACGGATGTCTCGCATTGCCGGGCGATCTTGGGTCAAAAATGGGTGGCCACCCTCATACACGTTGAGCGTTGAGTTCGATTCTCGGCGTCGCCTCAACTGTTTATTGGGTTGCAAGGTCATTTGGTAGAAGTTTGGAAGAAGTATTTTTCTCATTTCACAGTCCCGTCATTGGCGCGCAGACATTATGCCGAAACTTGGTCGTGCACTCCAGACATCCACAATCCAAGTTGTTGCACATTGACATCTTGGCGAGAAACTTCGCCAACAATGCGACCTCCGAGAATCACCAAGATACGGTCG
>JAQCJO010000085.1 GCA_027592925.1 Actinomycetota bacterium
AGCCGGCGACATCAGCCGCGATGTGCAAGACGACTTGGCAATGAAGAGCAACCAACGTGCTGCTGCTGCAATCGCTGCTGGCAAGTTTGTTGACGAGATTATTCCCGTATCGATTCCACAACGCAAAGGTGACGCTCTCATTGTCGATACCGACGAAGGCGTTCGCGCATCAACAACTATGGAATCGCTCGCATCGCTGAAGCCAGCATTTGATAAAGCCGGCACAATTACTGCTGGCAATGCAAGCCAAATCAGCGACGCTGGCTCTGCCATTGTGATGATGTCAAAGCGCACAGCAGAAAAGCGTGGCATCAAGCCACTCGGCGAGTTTGTTTCGTACGGCATGGTTGCTGGCCCAGACAACGCATCGCTCTTGCACCAACCAAGTCGTAGCATTCTGCGAGCACTCGAGCGTGCTGGCAAAAAAGTTTCAGATGTCGACTTGTTTGAGATCAACGAAGCATTTGCTGCAGTGGGCATCGCATCTATGCGCGAACTTGGCATCTCTGATGACATTGTCAATGTCAACGGTGGAGCAATTGCACTCGGACACCCAATCGGTATGAGTGGCAATCGCTTGGCACTTACTTTGTTGCACGAACTCAAGCGCCGCGGCGGTGGCACGGGTGCCGCAGCATTGTGTGGTGGCGGCGGACAAGGTGATGCCCTCGTTGTACGCACGGTCTAGTGAAACTTTTCCCGTCTCCTAAAGCAAACAACAAAGACGCATTGATTGGCACAGTCGGTGCAGCACTTGCTATGGCTGTTACCTGGTTGGTGTGTGAAGCACTACTTGACAGTGTCGCACCAATACTTGCGTTGTCAATGGGCGCATCGGCGGTCATTTTGTTTACTATGCCAACTGCCCCAGCAGCACAGCCTGCGCCATTGATTGTTGCTCATTGTGTTGCTGCGTTTTGGGGCGTTTTGTCAGCACAACTATTTGACAACACAGCACTAGCTGTCGGTATCGCGGTCGGCGTGCATGTTGGCTTGATGGTTCGTTTTGGTTACATGCATCCACCAAGTGGTGGCACTGCGTTAACAGCAGTAATTGGCGGCGAGGCGGTTACCAAACTTGGGTACTCCTTTATCTGGCGACCAGTGTTGTTGAATGCTGTGCTACTGGTGTTGTTCGCAGTTGTTGTCAATGCGCCATTTGCATGGCGACGTTACCCGGCAAAAAACTGAACAATCAGTAGACCTACTCAGCCTGGCATTTCGCGTCGGCCCTCAAGAGCGCGACCCAGAGTTAATTCATCTGCATATTCCAAGTCGCCGCCAACTGGTAGTCCACTAGCGATGCGTGTGATCCGCAAACCAAGTGGTTTTAAAAGTCGTGCCAAATACATGGCAGTCACATCGCCCTCAGTGTTTGGATTCGTGCACAAAATCACTTCTTTCACACCCTCGGTGTCGAGTCGGGCGAGTAGCTCGCGAATCTTGAGTTGCTCAGGGCCAATGCCCTCAAGTGGGTTCATTGCACCTAGTAGCACGTGGTAGCGACCTCGAAACTCGCCAGTTTTTTCGATGGCGATGACATCGCGTGATTCCTCAACCACACAGAGCATCGAACTGTCGCGGCGATCATCGTCGCAGATGCGACAAATTGGACCGTCCGAAAAATTGAAACAGTGATCACAAAAACGCACCAGTGCCTTTGCTTCAGTGATCGAATGAGCGAGCCGCTCTACATCGACAGAGTCGCTCTTGAGCAAATGAAAAGCAATGCGCTGTGCTCCCTTTGGACCAACTCCAGGCAGTCGACCAAGCGCGTCGATCAATGCTTGCATTGGGGGTGTGTACGCAGAGTTCATGATGCTGAAAAAATCAATCTAGGCAACGTTCTACTTTTTCTTTGGCTTCTCTACCAATTTGGATCCGGGAAATGCTTTAGCAAGTTGATCTTCAACGGAAGTAGTGGTGGTTGATTTAGTAGTTGGTGCGCTCGTTAACTGCGAAGGATCTACGTCTTCAAACACTGCTTCGGCAATCTGTTCGTCAGTTGCAACAGGCGCCTTTGCGCGAGCAGGTGCAGCCGCACTGGGTCTAGTGGTTGGCGCACTGAAAGCAATCGTGATCTTGCGTCCTGTAATTGAAGAAAGCTGAGCCTCAACTGCCGCCACATGTTCTTGGGCTTTGCGTTGGTGAGCATCATTTGGCGCACTCACTGTCAGCACACCATCAACACAACCCACAGCACTCACTGCGCTAAACACTGCCCTTGCTAATGCTTTGAAACCCGACACCACATCGGCCCATTGACTCACGAGCTGTTCATCCGATAAAGGCCCAGCACTTGGTGCTGCAACTTTCACTGTTGCTTTGCCACCTAGTTGCACTTTGCCCGTTGCCGCATTGATTGGCGCAGGTCGCACCATTGGAGCACTTGCATCTCGAGTGATGCCTGCCTCAAGACGCTCGATGCGTGCAATCAACGACGAATTGTCGTTGGCATTGTTAACACTGGTGAGCTTGACGAGCGCAACCTCAATCAATAGTCGTGCGTCTGGGGCATGACGCATCTCGATGAGAATCTCACCAAGCACCTCGATGGCACGCACTACTGTGCTTGCGCCCATGCGACGCGCTTGATCGGCAACCAAAGTTTTGCGTTGCTCTGGCAACTGCACCAAGTCGGGGGCCATCAACGACAAGAAGCATTCGCGAAGTTGGCGCACAATTTCTTCGGCCAACATCCGTGGGTCGGCTCCGCGTTGGATCGCAGCAGCGGTTGCCCCAAGTGCACGACCTGGATCTCTGTCAATAATGGCTTCAACAAACTCATCAGGCGAAAGTTGTTCATCTGCTTCGCCGCCACCAGCAGCAACAAGTTCGAGTGCTGACAACGTGTCGCGCGCAGAGCCACCGCCCTGTGTGAGCACCTGGGCAATTGCAGCTTCGCTCACTTTGAGATTGGCATCTTTGATGACCCATCGCACGTGCTCATCAAGATCGTGCATTGGCAATAAATGAAACTGCAAATGTTGTGTTCGACTGCGAATTGTTTCGCTTACTTTCTGTGGATCGGTTGTGGCCAGCACAAACACCACATGAGGCGGTGGTTCTTCAAGCGTCTTAAGCAGCGCTGCTTCGGCTGGCTTTGAGAGCATGTGCACTTCGTCCAAAATAAACACACGATGTCGACCAGGATTGCCGAGCGACGAACGCTCGATGAGATCGCGCATGTTCTCAACACCGTTGTTGCTTGCGGCGTCCAGTTCGAGTACGTCGTAACTGTTGCCGCTATCAATCGCCCCACACGAATTGCAAATGCCGCACGGTTCTCCGTTTTCGGGTTCTTCGCAGTTGAGCACCTTGGCCAAAATGCGCGCAGTCGAGGTTTTGCCAGTGCCTCGCGGCCCAGAAAACAAATAGGCCTGACCTTCACGGTGGTGAATGACTGCATTTTGTAGCGCTCGAACCACATGCTCTTGACCCTTGAGTTCGTCAAAGCGACGAGGCCTATAGCGGCGATATAACGATTGAACAGCCATCGCCTGCGAGCCTACCTAGACGGTGCCACACCCCTGAAACCTTTTGGCTACCGTTGTAAGGGATCAATGATGACTGCACCGCAACCAGCACGTTTTTTGGGCCGACGAATGGCTTCACTGATTGGGATTGCCATTGCTTCATTTATATATATAGGTGGCGCAAATATAGGTGGTTTTGGCGCACTTGGAGCGATGGCAAGTGGTGTCGCTGGCACAAACGAAGTCACCGCATCCAATCCTGCGCGTAGCCAGATCGTGCAGGTGCAACCTCCGCAAATTCAAATGGTCTTTCGAGACGCAATAGTCGACATCGGCAAGATGGGTCTGACCGTCGTGTGCAATAACGAGTCGGTTGGCATTGCACTTCCCCAACTTGGCGCTGACAGCAAAACAGTCTCGGTTGCGCTCACCACAGCCTTTGCCGCTGGAGAATGTTTGATCGACTGGAAACTTGCTGATGGCTCGCAAGGCTCGATTCCATTTACTTCGCAGATTGTTTCTGAAACAACAATTCCTGCTGCCGACACTGCCCCGACCGACACCACGCTGCCAGCTGTGATTGGTGAAGTCGTAGCCCAGTCCGCAGGTGGTGGGCCACGAGTAGGCGGTTTACTTGGTCTGCTTCGTATTTTTGAATATCTATTAGTTGCCGCAATCTTTGGTGGATTGCTTACTGTGACGCTCGCATGGCCAGAGGGCATCGACTATGGCGTGTGCTTACGTTTCTTTCGCATCACGTGGTTGCTTGCTGTAGTAACCATGTATCTCATCGTTGCCATCACTGCAATGCGCAACTCTGACCACACATTCATCGGTTCGCTCAATCCGTTTAGTTGGTTTGGTGCG
>JAQCJO010000086.1 GCA_027592925.1 Actinomycetota bacterium
TGCATACCATCAGCAGGTTGTAACGGGTGCTTACGGTTTGTCAACTGCACTACCGCGAGATTGTCGCGCAGAGGACTTGATGGCGTTGATGATGGCCGACAAAAAGGCTCTACATGGTCTGACTTTTGTCTTGGACGGTCCCAACGGAGTTGAACTCGTTGCTGACGTTTCGAAAAAAGCAGTGACTCAGGCATTCAGTCGTATGGAAGTACGATAAGAACATGGCTCGTGAGAACAAGATCCTGCTGTTAAACGGCCCAAATCTCGATCTGCTTGGATCCCGTGTGCCAGAGATTTATGGCACGGCGACGCTCGAAGATCACATTGCCGCTGCATCACAAGCAGCAGTTGCAGCAGGTTTCACGTTAGATGCGTTTCAGAGCAACAGCGCTTCAGAGTTGGTGAACAAGATCCACGATGCTCGCTCCAAGTACTCGGCGATCATTATTAACCCTGGTGCGTTCACTCACTATGCGTGGAGCATCTCTGATGCGCTCAACGCTTTTGATGGCCCAGTTGTTGAAGTGCATATCTCGAACCCTCAATCGCGTGAATCGTGGCGACACACGAGCGTTGTCGCACCAGTCGCGATAGGAACAATTGCTGGATTCGGTCAGCAGAGTTATGTGCTTGGTGTGCAAGCAATTGCGCACTACCTCAACAACAACTAGCAAGGTTTTGTGGCCTTGAACTCGCTATTGCCTTTCAAGTTGCCGCCGTTATTGGCCACTGGTCGTTTGCAGCGAGCTCTCGACATTGCACGAGATTCATACGGAGTAAACGCGCTCGTTGTCGTATCTATGGACAACATTCGTTGGCTCACAGGATTCACTGGATCAACAGCAACGCTTGTAGTAAAAAATAACGATGCGGTGTTGATTGTTGATGGGCGATACACGCAACAAGCAATCGATCAGCTTCGTTTGGCAGATGCTTCAGCGAGGGTGGTCGAAGCTCGAACACAGTCTCTGCAGATGGAGCAACTTTCGCGAGAACTTTTGGGTGTCAAGTCATGCGGCTTTGATTCGAGCGAAATCACGATGTTCAACTTCGAGATGATGGCTGCGCAAGTTGCTTGTTCGCTTATTGCTACTAACGGCGTGGTGCAACAGTTGCGCCGAGTTAAAACAGAAGCCGAAATTGAGCGCATGCAGTTGGCGGCGCACGCAACTGATTTGGCTTTGACCGATGTGCAATCGATGCTTGAAACTGCAGTGTCGACGCATGTATCTGAGCGAGATGTGCGAGACGAATTGGAGTACAAAATACGCCGTTACGGCGCCGATGGTCCGAGTTATGAAACGATCGTGGCAACAGGTGAGAACTCGGTCAAACCCCATCATCGTCCTACAAACACCATTATTCGCGAGGGTGATTCGGTGGTCATCGACGTGGGAGGTCTGGTGGATGGGTATCACTCCGATATGACACGCACGTTTTTGATCGGTCAAGTTGCTCCCGAACTCGCTGCGATCCATGATCTTGTGATGTATGCACAACGTGAAGGAGTGCTGGCTGTGCGACCCGGTGTGAGCGGTGCGTCGATTGATGAAGTTTGTCGAAGCATCATTACGCAGGCTGGCTACGGACCAGATTTCATTCATGGCACCGGACACGGTGTTGGACTGCACATTCACGAAATGCCATGGGTGCGCTCAGACTTCATCGAGCCCTTGCAGTGTGGCGAGGTAGTGACCGTAGAGCCAGGGGTCTATCGTGTAGGTGTTGGAGGAGTGCGGATAGAGGATTTGATCCTTGTAACCGCAACATCCAGCCAAACCCTCACCCTGAGTCAGAAAGAATCTTTGTGCCTGCCATCTCGACGAATGATCTGAAAAACGGCGTTTCTCTCAACATCGATAACACGTTGTACACCGTTGTCGAATTTCAACACGTGAAGCCTGGCAAGGGTGGTGCTTTTGTGCGCACAAAGTTGCGCAACCTACGCACCGGCAACATGCTGGAGCGCACGTTTAATGCCGGCATCAAAGTAGAGCAGGCAATTCTTGACAAGCGCGACATGCAGTTTTTGTACAAAGATGGTGATGACTATGTTTTTATGGACAACGTAACTTACGACCAGTTGACGATCAAGCCTGTAGCCCTCGGCGACGCAGCTGATTACTTGATCGAGAACGCAGTAGCGATGATCGCAAGCTACGGCGACGAGATTGTCAGCGTCGAAATCCCTCCTTCGGTCGAGCTCGAAATTGCATTCACCGAGCCAGGTATGCAGGGAGATCGAGTGTCTGGTGCACGCAAGCCAGCGACATTGCAGACGGGCAAAGTAATTCAGGTTCCGTTGTTCGTCAACATTGGCGACCGCGTCAAGGTTGATACTCGCACTGCCGAATACGTGACTCGCGTCGGACCGTGACGGACGACAAAAAACCGCGCGCAGGGGGCAAAACCGCACGCTCGGATGCCCGCGAGCGTGCAATGCATATGTTATATGAAGCAGATACCAAAGGGTTGACCGGTACCGAAGTGCTGGCAATGCAAGTGCTGAGTGTTGATGACCTGACGACAGAGATAGTGACGGGCGTATCGACGCATCTGGATGAGTTGGATGGTCACATTGTGGAGTGCGCCAATGGCTGGACGCTTGCTCGGATGCCGGTGATTGACCGAAATGTTTTGAGAATGGCCGTGTTTGAACTGTCGTATAGCCATGATGTGCCGGTTGCTGTGGTGATCAATGAAGCGGTTGAACTTGCCAAGACATTTTCGACAGATGATTCTGGACGCTTTATCAACGGCGTGTTATCGGCGATTTCTAAAGTGGTTCGCGTCACTTCGTAGCAATGAACCGTTTGTCTGCACGAGTCCGACGCATTTCGTCGTGGACTCTTGTAGTTGTCGCGGCAATTACTGCATACACCATATATTTCAGTTTTACCACGGTGCAGATTCATCGTGGTCTCGGTACATCGGCATATGACTTTGGTCTGTATGACCAAGGCATTTGGTTGATGTCACGAGGAAGAAATCCGTTTGTCACGTTGATGGGTCGCAATCTGTTTGGCGATCACACGTCATTCATTTTGTTGTTGCTTGTGCCACTCATGTGGGTTTTTTCATCCACGAGCATGTTGTTTGTTGTGCAGTCAGTGGTGATCGCATGTGGCGCAATACCGATATATGCATATGCTCGAAAGCGGCTCGAGAGTGATGCGCTTGGTTGTGTGTTTGCTTGCACATATTTGATCTACCCAGCGGTGAGTTGGACAAATGTTGAGAACTTTCATCCCGATTCGTTTTTGGGTGTTTTGGTAGCAGCAGCATTGTGGGCCGCCCTCGGTCGCAGGTGGCGGTGGTATGCAATTGCTGTCGTGTTGGCATTGTTAGTTAAGGAAGACGTGGTGTTGGTAGTGGCGCCGATTGGGATTTGGGTGGCGCTACGACGCGACGTACGAATTGGCCTAGCAACAGTTGTTGGTGCTTTTGGTGCAGCGTTGTTGTGTTTTCTTGTTGTGATTCGCGACTTGACCGGAACTGCATTTCGAAACTCGTGGCGTATACCGTTTGGAGGTCTGGGCGGGCTTCTTAAAACGGCGTTTACATCGCCAATCACTCTGCTGCGTTATTTGACTAGCGATGGTCGCATGACATATGTGATGCAGATGTTGTTGCCAACGGGAGGCATGTTCTTCATTGCTCCAAGTGTTGCGTTGGTTGGGTTCGTAGTGCTGTTGTCCAATATTGTCAGCACTTTTTATTATCAATACCAAATTCAATACCATTATTCGCTAGTCATCGCACCGATTTTGATATTTGGCAATGTCTACGCAATCGGTCGATTGAGCAAACTTGCACGTCGCAGAGCGACATCGGTTGTGGCGGTGAGTGCGCTGATGGGTGCCTTCTTGCTGGCACCGTTGCCGTTTGCACGCCATCAGATTCAGAAGTTCTCACCCTCAAACCCGTCGGTGGCTGCAGCCCATGATTTGTTCGCCCAAATACCTCACGACGCTGTGATCTCGGTTTTTCATCCATTGTCGGCACAGTTGGCCCGCCGCGAACGTGTGTATGTTTTTCCAAATCCATTCCAGCGCGCTCTGTACGGCCCAGACGTTTTTGCGGCGGGGGACAGACTGAATTTCGCCGACGAAATTGAGTACGTGATGTTGCCAATTGCGCTCTCAAGTGAATCCGAACAAGTGTGGCGGGCAGAGATCCCCGACTATCTAATTGTGGCGTCCAACGAATGGTGGATTCTGTATCGCCATCGATAAAAGGTGCTACAGTCAAAGACGCATTCATCAGAATGTAAGTCGTTAATTGAACCCTGTGAGGTTCAAACGGAAGGAAAACAGTGAGTAGTGCAC
>JAQCJO010000087.1 GCA_027592925.1 Actinomycetota bacterium
CCAATCTCTTTACTCATGACATCCCAGTCATCTGGCTCGTCAATTCAAAATGGGTTGGGCGCCAGATGACTGGGATGTCATGAGTAAAGAGATTGGTGTGCCAATTGATCTGCTGAAAGAAGTTGGTCTTGCATTTATTAACAAGCGTGGCAACGCACAAGATTCGTTCCGTGCTCGCGTGCTTTTTCCGATATTTACCGATGCGGGTGATGCAGTTGCTTTTGGCGGGCGCATTTTGCCAGGAAGCACTGACCCTGCAAAATATAAGAACTCATCAGAAACAACTATCTATGCAAAGTCAAAAACGTTGTACGGTCTCAATTGGGCCAAGCAAGACATTGTTGCTGCCGACGAAGTAATTGTGTGTGAGGGTTATACAGACGTCATTGGCTTTCATCGCTCGGGCATTACGCGCGCCGTTGCTACTTGTGGAACAGCGCTGACCGAGGAGCACGTGAGACTCTTAAAACGGTTCGCCAATAAAGTTATTTTGGCGTTTGATGCCGATGCAGCGGGTCAGGGTGCAGCGGAACGTTTTTATGAGTGGGAGAGTCGTTACAAGCTGCAGGTATTTGTTGCCAAGTTTCCGGATGGCAAAGACCCAGGCGAGCTTGCAATGACAAACCCTGAAGCGCTTGCTGCGGCGATAAAGGATGCCAAACCATTTTTGGGATTCCGATTGCAACGCACACTCGATGCTGGTTCGATTGCATCGCCTGAGGCGCGCTCGCGCACGGCACAACAGGCAATGGCGGTAATCAATGAGCACCCGGACAAAAATGTGCGCAAGATTTATGCGGGAGAAGTGGCGAGCCACGTGGGTATTCCCGCTGCTGACTTGATGCAACTGGCTGAGCGCGGGAGTCGCAAGCCAGAGGTGCGCACCAGTCCAACTATCGACTCATCCCGCCGAGAAAATGCCGAGTTTGTGGCTCTAGCGATTATGGTGCAGGATTGGAATGCTATTGCAACATGGATGAGCGAGGGTTTGTTCTCAGATGACGTGTATCGCAGGGCATATTTGGCGGTTGCATCAGTGATCGGCAATATTGCGGGAGCACTTGAAGCCGCCGATCCAGATGCTCGTGAAGTAATTGAGCGAGCGGCTGTTGTCGATATCGATTCGGACCCATTTACCGAAGCAAAGAATCTGATCTCGGCTGCTGTTCGTCGAGAGTTGTCAATTCGCAATCGCATCACAGATCCAGATGAGATTCGTGCTGACCGTGATGCTCGAATTTTGCTGGAAGAAATTGACAATCCAACAATGGCAGACGCTGTGGCGATGGAACTATTGGATTGGCTGGGCAAACGAGTTGGTGAGCACGCATGAGACATGTGATTGGTAGTGACACTGGTCCGGATGCAGTTCGGATGTATCTGAATGAGATTGGTCAGGTCGATCTACTCAATGCAGATGACGAAAAGCGTCTCGGAAGAGCCATCAAAGATGGTTTGGATGCCGATGT
Organism: Actinomycetota bacterium; assembly: GCA_027592925.1. Taxonomy (GTDB): domain Bacteria; phylum Actinomycetota; class Acidimicrobiia; order Acidimicrobiales; family Ilumatobacteraceae; genus UBA3006. The sequence goes on from JAQCJO010000087.1 coordinate 1,470, forward strand.
ACAACTCAAACGCGGCATAGGAACGCTCGGTGTGCGCGACAGGCGAGCATTGCAGCGTGTGGTGACCGATGGAATCAAGGCTAAAGATCACATGGTGCGGGCCAACTTGCGGCTCGTGGTTTCAATCGCACGTCGGTATGACCGCAAAGAACTGCAATTAGCCGATCTCATTCAAGAGGGCAACATCGGTCTGATGCATGCAGCCGACAAGTACGACTACGAAAAAGGTTTCAAGTTTTCCACGTACGCAACCTGGTGGATTCGTCAGTCAATGACGAGAGCGATGGCGGATCAGGGGCGCAACATTCGCATTCCTGGGCACATGATGGAGATTGTCAATCGTGTGCATCGTGCCGAGCGCGAGCTTGCAGCGGAGCTCGAGCGAGACCCAACGCCAGACGAAGTTGCCGTGCGCACGCAGATGAGTGTCGGAAAACTTTTGGACGTGATGCAGCTTGCATTGTCAACAACCAGTCTGGATGCCCCTGTGGGCACCGACTCTGATGATCTAACGGTTGGTGACACCATCGCTAGTGGCGATGCAACAAACGATCCGAGTGAATCAACTGAACGCCGACAACTGGGCGAGGCAGTGGAGCGAACTTTGAGCGATTTGCCAGAGCGCGACCAAGATATTGTGTCGATGCGATTTGGAATTGGAAAGTATGAAGGTCAGCCGCACACGCTTGAAGACGTGGCCAAGAAGATGAATGTGACGCGCGAGCGAGTGCGTCAAATAGAGCAAAAGACATTGGCTAGGTTGCGCCACCCGCACAACAGCGCCAACCTGCGCGCTTTTCTTGACGACAACTAGTCTGTAGGTATGAAATCGGTTTCTCCATCAGGCACGGCTAGAACCCGGGCCACTGATGTCAAGGTGGTGACGGTAAACGCTGAAGGTCGTTCGGGCTCCAAGCCAGACTTTGTAGTCACCGAAGAGCCAATGGAGATCAGGGCTGGTGCACCAGGTCAGGAGCCTGAGTCGGTTTCGGTAACGATGCGCACACCCGGCCACGACTTTGAATTGGCTGTCGGCTTCTTGTTTACAGAGGGCATGATCACAGAGCCAAACGACGTTGCGAGTGTGAAATATTGCGAGCTGAATGGCGAAGAAGAGCAAAAATACAACATCGTTACTGTTGGGCTGATGCGCGCATTCGATATGGCGCTGGCTCGACGAGCAATGGTGACGTCATCGAGTTGCGGCATCTGCGGCACGGAGTCGCTTGATCAATTGCTGACGTGCACAACTCCGGTTGATTCTGAATCTGGTCCCAGATTGACGACCTCGGTATTGATCGGGTTACCCGATGCTGTGCGCAAGGTGCAGCCAACGTTTGATCGCACTGGCGGATTGCATGCTGCTGCATTGTTTGACGCCAAGGGAAAGATGAAGGTCGTGCGCGAAGATATCGGTCGGCATAACGCAGTCGACAAAGTGATCGGTCATAGTGTGCTCGAAAAATCTGTACCACTCACAGAATATGGGTTGTTTTGCAGCGGACGATTGTCATTTGAGATTATTCAGAAGGCGGCAATGGCACGCATTGCACTAATTGCCGCGGTTGGTGCGCCCTCAAGCCTTGCAGTGCAGACAGCAGATGCTTTTGGCATCACGCTGATTGGATTTTTGCGAGATGGTAAGGCAAATATTTACACGCATGATCACCGCGTGCAGATGTAGTTCTACGAAAAAGTTGCTTGATCGCTCGCTGTTTTGCGCAGTACGTCTTCGTTGAGCGAGATACCAAGGCCTGGTTCGTCTGAAAGGTGTATCCAACCCTCACCATCGGCTTCGATGGTATTGGTAAGCATGTAGTCGCGTCGCGCGGTTGTCCACTCTGGTGGGTCAAATGGAAACTCGATAAATGGAGCGCCAACGGTGCCGGCCGTAACGTGCAGGTTGCCCATCACGCCGATTCCAGTGCCCCACGTGTGTGGTGTGAAAATCTTGCCTGCAGCAGCAACTTCGTGCGCAAACTTGGCAAGGCCAGTGATGCCTTGCGTGCACACGACATCTGGTTGAAACACATCGAAGCAACCGCGCTGCAGTAACTCGCGAAATTCATATGGCTCGCGCGTCAGTTCTCCACCAGCAATACGGATCTTGACACGATTGTGTAACTCGGTCATGCCGTCGTAATCTCCACGATGCAACGGCTCTTCCATCCAGTACACGCCATTGTCTTCGAGCACTCTTGCCACGTCTGTGGCGTGATCAACTGTCCAAGGCGCTGCGATGTCCCACGGCATGCGCCATCCCTGATTGCAGTCGACCATTAACTCGAGTGATGAGCCAAGATCGTCGCGGATGGCTTTGACAACGGCAAGGTCGTCATCCAACTTTGGTCGGCCAAAACGCACCTTGAGAGCGGGAAAACCAAGATCGCGGGCCTGACGTGCGACAGTGACCATGTCGGCGATTGGGCGGTGTACGCCGGACGATGCATAAGCGCGAATCTTGTTGCTGAACCCACCGAGCATTTTCCAGACAGGTTCGCCGTTGATTTTGCCGATGAGATCCCATAGCGCGAGATCGAGTGGCCATGGTCGTCCTGCATGAAACTCGATATTGGCAAGCACTGCAGCATGTCGGTCGATGTTGGTTGGGTCTTGACCGATGAAATACTTTTGGTAATCAGCGAATCCGTACATCGAATCGCCAGAGCCGATGCCGCATCTGCCAGCATCGTCAAACACGCGCACGATCGTGGCGGGGAAGTGTGTGCGTGGAACCGTGTCCCATGATGCTGGAAACGGTGGGTCTAGCGGTAGGCGATGGTGCGTGATCTCAATAC
>JAQCJO010000020.1 GCA_027592925.1 Actinomycetota bacterium
CGAGCAAGAAGTTCTGACTGATCGACTCCACGCCGACGAACTCGCGCCGTACTGGTTGGTGCCCACGTCATCACATCGCAGACTGTCACGATGTTTGGGACGCTTTGCATAACTCGTTGCGCTAGCAATTCTGCAAGCACCGCAACCACCTGTCGGCGATTTCGGTACTTGAGATTCAAAATCAAACGGCGTGCGATGCCTTCATATGCAACAGCCACTACTGCTGCATCGCACTCGGGTTGCGCCATTGCAAATAGTTGTGTCCGGCATTTGACGCACAGTACGCGAGCATTGCAGCCACACGCCTCGCACTGCTGTCTATACAACATTGACACCTCCGTACCATTAGTGTTTGCGCGTGACAAATTATTTTCTTGCACCGCTCAAAGATCGCCCAATCGAGCGACTGACTAGATGTGTGTTTGGGCTTGCACTTTTCGGAACCGGAATTGGAATGCAAAAAGCCGGCAATCTTGGATTGCCTCCGTGGGACGTGTTTCATGATGGTGTGAGCAAGATCATCGGTTTACCTTTTGGCACAACCATCGTGCTTACCAGCGCGTTCGTTATGTTGCTCTGGATTCCACTGCGACAAGCACCAGGACTCGCCACCATTTTGAACGCCATTGAGGTTGGCATTGCAGCAGGTATCTTTCTTTCGATCGTTCCTGAAGCCACCAATGACACAGCAATGTGGCTGCGAATATTTCTAATGCTTGGCGGAATTGTGGTGACCGGAATCGGATCTGGTTTTTACATCGGTGCAGGTCTTGGCCCTGGCCCGCGTGACGGATTGATGGTTGGCCTGGCCAAACGCGGAATCAATATCGGCAAAGCGCGCACAGGCGTAGAAATTGCAGTGTTGCTTGCCGGAGTTGCATTGGGCGGCTCGATCGGAATAGGCACGATTGCGTTTGCTGTTTTGATCGGACCAATAGTCGCGAAAGCACTTCCGCTGCTACAAATCCGATCTGTAAAATAAACTGGTGTTACACACCAGTTAACTAGTAGCGGTAGTTCTCCGACTTAAACGGACCGTTGTGTGAAATGCCCAAGTAGTCAGATTGCTCGTCTGAAAGTTTTGTCAACACTGCGCCAAGTGCGCCCAAGTGCAGCATCGCAACTTTTTCGTCGAGCGCCTTTGGCAACACGTAGACGCCAAGTGGATACTTGTCGGTATGGTTAAACAGCTCCATCTGCGCAATGACCTGGTTCGTGAATGAGCAACTCATCACAAAGCTTGGATGTCCTGTTGCGCAACCCAAGTTGACAAGTCGTCCTTCAGCCAACACAATCACAGCGTGGCCGTCTTGAAACGTCCACAAATCGGTGCCTGCCTTGAGTTCGTCGCGAGTTGCCCCGCTTCGAGCAAGACCAGCCATATCAATTTCGTTGTCGAAGTGGCCGATGTTGCACACAATTGCGTTGTGCTTCATCCTTGCCATGTGATCAACGGTCACAATTGCTTCGTTGCCCGTTGCAGTTACAAACACATCTGCAGTTGAAACAAGCGCCTCAAGTGTGTTGACTTCGTAGCCCTCCATCGCCGCTTGCAATGCATTGATTGGGTCAATCTCGGTCACCACAACGCGCGCACCTTGACCGCGCAAGCTTTGCGCACAGCCTTTACCGACGTCACCATAGCCACAGACCACTGCCAACTTGCCAGCCAACATCACGTCAGTCGCGCGGTTGATTGCGTCAATCAATGAGTGACGACATCCGTACAGGTTGTCAAACTTTGATTTGGTCACGCTGTCGTTGACGTTAATTGCAGGAAAGAGCAACTCGCCCTTTTCGGCCATCTTGTACAGACGCTTTACTCCGGTTGTTGTTTCTTCGGTAACACCCTTGACGCCTTTTGCCATCGTGGTCCACTTTTTTGGCTCGGACTTGAGCGAGCGATGCAAGAGTCCAAGCACAATTGCCAACTCTGGGTTTGATGCAGTCGTCGGATCTGGAACAGCGCCTGCTGCTTCATACTCAACACCCTTGTGCATCAACATCGTCGCATCGCCGCCGTCGTCCAAAATCATGTTTGGTCCGTCGCCGTCTGGCCATGTCATCATCTGGTCGGTTGCCCACCAGTACTCCTCGAGCGTCTCGCCCTTCCATGCAAACACCGGAACACCATCTGGCTCTTCGACCGAACCGTTTGGTCCAACCGCCACTGCTGCAGCCGCATGATCTTGGGTTGAAAAAATATTGCAACTGGCCCAACGCACTTCTGCGCCAAGTTCGGTGAGTGTCTCGATCAACACTGCAGTCTGAATGGTCATGTGCAGCGAGCCAGAAATGCGCGCGCCCTTGAGCGGTTTGGTTTTGCCATACTCTTTGCGCAACGCGCGAAGACCTGGCATTTCGTGTTCGGCTAAGTGAATCTCTTTGCGACCAAATGGTGCGAGGGAGAGATCGGCGACGCGAAAATCACGACGTTGGGCAAATGAAGTCATACGGTTTCCTTTGTTATAGACACGTGTACGTGTTCGAGTACGTGTACGTGTTCGAGTACGTGTACGTGAGTGAAAGTTGATGGGCCCTGGCCAGCTGGCACGGGATTAGTTTGGCCCATCTAGAACCCCCATCCTAGACGAAAACAACTAGGCAAATGTTGGAGCAATGTGCTCTTGCGTAATGCGCTGCAACAAGCGTTCATGTTCCGCAGAGTCAACACTGGTTGCCTCGTCGATCAACATCACAGGGATTCCCTCAACAATGTTGTACTTACGTTGTAACCGTGGGTTATACAAAAAGGCGTCAGCCGAAAAGTAATACAGCGATCCTTTGTCTTGTGGGCAGGCCAAGATCTGAAGCAATTTTGCATCGAGTGACATAACGCTCATTGTACTGCCCTGCTCTTAGGCCGTGATGCTGGCAAGCAACTCGACGACATGAATATCACACTCATCACGCGTCGATGCCTCAAGATTGAGACGTAGTAGAGGCTCGGTATTTGACGCCCGCACATTGAACCACCACGAACCACAGTCAACGGTCAGTCCATCTACTCGATCTTGTGAGTACGACGAGTAATCAAGCGCAATTTGCTCAATGACGGCATGAATATCTTTGACGGTTGTGTTGATTTCTCCACTCGATGCGTAGCGCTCCAGCGGCTCACGCATTTGCGAAAGCGACTTGCCTGTGTGGCACATCTCGCCCAACACGCCCATCGTTGCAATCAGTCCGCTGTCGGCGCGATAGTTGTCGGCGAAGTAATAGTGACCAGAGTGCTCGCCCGCAAACACCGCGCCCGTTTCGGCCATGATCTGCTTCATGAAGCTATGACCATTTTTTGTTCGAATACCTTTTCCACCAAGCTCGGCGATCACTTCTGGTACGGCGCGCGAGCAGATGAGGTTGTACAAAATGGTTGCGCCAGGGTGCGTGCGCAAGAAACGCGTCGCCAAAAGTGCTGTCGTTGTACTGCCCGACATTCCTCGACCTTTTTCATCCACCACAAATACTCTGTCGGCATCGCCATCAAATGCCAGACCAACATCAAACCCACCTGCCAGCACTCGTGCCTGCAAGTCGCGCTGGTTTGCAGGTTGCAACGGATCGGCTGGGTGATTGGGGAATGTGCCGTCTAGTTCGCCATACATCACTTCAAGCTCAAATGCACTGAGCCGCTCAAAAACTGCTGGTACAACAAGTCCGCCCATTCCATTAGCAGTATCAGCAACAATTCTGAGTGGACGCAAAGTGTCTGCCTGAATGAACTTGACGACATGGTCAACAAACTCGGAAAGCAAGTTGATGTGGTTCAACGTTCCAACCTTTGCCGCAGGTGTTGGCTCCTTGCCATCGAGCACGGCGGTTGCGGTCACCAGCATGTCGCGTAAGCCGTTATCGATGCCGATTGAACGGGCGCCGGCCAAACAACACTTGATGCCGTTGTACTGAGCAGGGTTGTGTGAGGCAGTAAACATTGCGCCAGGCATGTTGAACTTGCCCGATGCGTAATACAACAAGTCGCTCGAGGCCAAGCCAACATTGGTGACGTCTACCCCGTGCGCAAGTGCTCCGCGCTGGAATGCATCCACGAGTTCAGGACCACTTGGTCGCATGTCGTGCGCGACAACAATGGCACTAGCACCAGTGAATTTGGCAAAGGCCACACCAAACGCGTACGCAGCCGATGCATCCAACTGCTCTGGCACAATTCCGCGAATATCGTAAGCCTTAACAATTGCGTTGAGATCTGGCACGAGTTGAAAGGCTACTGAAATTCTCCTCTCATTCGGTGCCGCCTTCGCACGAGCACGCCAATACCGATGAATGTCAATAGATACGCCATGTAATCGAGCGACGTCGAGCCGTAATGCAACTTGACGGTGTTGCTCGTGGGAATCACCACCATCATGTTTGGAGCAACACGAAATGGACCAGTCGCACCGCCTACTTTCCAGTTTGGAAAATAACTCACGCGCACCAATACAGGTACTCCGATTTTGTCAACGCTAAACGACACGTCACTTTGACCCATCTCAACATTGCTCACGACAACAGGTGGCAGTGCAACAGTTTCTATTGCTTGAGAAGGAGTCACGATGTCAACTCGTCTGCCCGATGCACCGGGCTCACCTTCGCGACGAGTCAGATCAATTTTGGCATCAACGTGTTGCCACTCTTGTGGGCCAGCGTCAGCTGGCAGTGCTGCCCATTCGTCGGCATGTTGAAACCAACTGGTTCCAATTTCAAGCCAACGCTCGCGCGGATCCCCACTTGCCATCGAGACGACAACAGGTTGCACGCTCAATGGCACAACCAATTCACTTTCAGTGACACGGAAAATCACCCACGGACCAGATTGCGCAACTTTCATGAGGCCTGGTTGTGCAGACGCCGCCGTAACTGCCTCTGGAGTAAAACCCATGAAGTATTTGACGCCGAGTGCACGCATGTAGGCAACACCCTTGGCTGCATCGTTATTGTCGTAGCGCAACTCACGCACTGGGTTGCTACTTTGTTTTGACATCGCTGCCGCAGTAATGAAGTGGTACGGGGTTGTGCCCGCAGCCTCGAAAAACAACCCTTCCATAGAACTGATGCACCCATCCGTCCAAAACGGCAAGAGCATGAGTCCCATGGTCGTTCCATATTTATTGAGTTCGCCATTGTTTTCCCAGACGGCCCTGCCACAACCCTGAGATGGGTCTGCACCCAACGACTTCATTGTCGCAATCACATCGTGGTACTCGCCGTAAGCCGACTTGCCCTCATATCCAGTGAAATTCCATCGAGCCCAACCATCAACAAACCCGTCATTGGACGACGCACCGCGAATTGGACCCCATACATATTCCGATTTGCCAGCAGCATTGGTCTTCACACTTCCAAATGGCAATTCTTGAAAGCGAAATCCGACAACAATAAATGTTGCAACAACTAATGCGACTAAGACGCCCAAGTTAAACGACACCTTGGTGCGAGCAGATGAAATTTGAGCGAACTGCTCCCCGTCATCCGATCCATGCTGAGACAGTGCTTGTCGCGCCACTCGCTCGAGCGACAGCACTCGCGCCGCAAACGCAACAACTTCATAGACGCCAATGGCGAAAAGAAAATAGCGCAGTAGATAAAAAAACGGGAGTATTCGCGGGTTCCACAACAAGCCGATGACCGGCAACCCACCTCGCGCAAAGTACACGCCAGCGGCAAGCAACACAGCGTATGCACCCATCCACATACCAATCTTGTGTCGACGCACAACTTGACTGGCCAAACCGAGCAGCGCAAGCGACATAATAATGACGTCCCACAGCGTGCTCAGCGGAAAGTACATGCTCCAAAACGAATCGCTAGAACCACTTGGACGTGGCTCGTATTTCATGTCGGTCATATAGGCATGACTCGTCACAAACGGAATCACCCAAAATGACGACAGAAGCACCGCAAAAATGATGACCTTGACGCCAAAGACAAGCGACGTGTTGTCTCTGCGACCATCAATTTTTGGTTGTACCCAAAACAGCAACATCAGTGCAACTCCACCAAACACAAACAACAACACGATGCCGTGACTGAGTGCGGACAACGCAACAACAATTGATCCAGCCGCCAAATATTTGCCAGTCTCGAGTCCGCGAGCCACCAACGCAAAACCCAGAATACTCAGTGAAAGTGCAATAGAAAATGAAAACTCGCCAGCCATTGTTGACGCGATGTTTCCGCCATAGATAGTGAAGCTTTCGTCATAGAGAAAAATCGTTGCCGCAATCGCCAACATCTCGGGGATCGGGTATGCGAACCGAGCGAACCTTCCAAAGAGCCACGCGCAATATGGCAACGTTAAAATTCCGATCACGGCAGCAATTTTGATTGCGATGCCGTAGGGCAAAACAAGATTGAGTGCAACGATGAACAGTGCAGGAACCACCATGTAATAGCGATACACGGGCAATCCTGCATACCAGTCCATGCTCCACCCCGCTAGGCGAAAATTATTCAGCAAGTGATCGCGCAAAAATGCGGGGCCCCACACGTGCGCGCCCATGTCACCGCCCGTCGGAGTGTTGTTGCGCAAAATCAGGTCTGGATGCAATGTCAGCAACAGAAATATTGTGGCGCCACCCACCACGATGATTGCCGAAAGGCGTCTCCAGTAATCGGCGTTTAATTCGAATTGATTTGACCAACGGCGCACCATGGTTGAGCGTTCACTCATGTCATCGTGGTTCATACTTGCAACATCTTAGGAGAGGGCTACGAGCAACAATCCTGTTGCATTAAACGCCAAGTGGGTGACCATCGAGAGACCCACCCGCTGAGTGCGTCGATAACAAAAACCGAGCACGAGAGCAAATGCAAAAAGTCCGGGAAACTCGATTGGTTTATTATGCACAACGGTAAACCATGCTGCGGTGATGATCAGCGCCCACGTCGAACCAATTCGCGCCTGCAATCCACCTTGGATAAATCCGCGATACACCAACTCTTCAACCAGCGGTGCTCCAACTACAACTACAACAAACAGCACAATGAACCATGCCCCTTGTGCGGCGTCAACTATGTCACGCGCACGAGTTTCGATGCGCTGCGGATTGAACGTGTCGGGGAACCACTTGTTGAGCGGCCAATTGACGACATTCATCAGTACAACTTGACAAAAAATTCCCAGAGGAATTCCCAACCAGTCAGTTGTAGCAAACCTCATTCCAAAACATTGACGGAAGTCGGTGCCTGCGCGACGAGCCACCCATCGCAACATAAAAACAAAGGGCAGCCAAAGCCCAAGTAACGAGAGTGCAAAGACCCACGTAGTCGGAGAATCGGTTGCGGCGTCACTGCTAGCACCACTAGTACTAGTAGAACCAGTTATTGACATCACAGCAACGCTCAGCATTACCGCTGCGAGATAGCAACCAACCCACAACAACAATATTGAAAGTAGCGAGCGTTTAGGTTCGTATTCAACGCTTGGCGGCGGCCAAGGTGCCTGAGTCATCCCGCTAGACGATTTGGAATCACCATCGTGAAACGGTCACGGCGGTCTTCGAGACGCCAACCAGTTGGCACCACGAACCGCTGCGAGTGACGGAGACACAGGTCATAGGCATGTGGATCGCGATCTACAGCCAGGTCGTCGAGCCACACGAGTGCGCGTCCATATTGATATGTCAGCGTTACTACAGCAGATTGCGAACAGGTAGAACGAGAACAGTGACGAGCCATGTGTCCACAATAATCGTGCAACTGCGCAGTTTGGTGGACTGTTTAACACTGCTACAAGTGCCCGTATCATTGCCTCATGAGCAAATTGCCACCCCCTCCTCCACCATCCAATCAACCTGGTTCATCAAAGCCACGTCAACAGCGTCAGTTGCGAAGAGGCATGCCAGGCAAGTCACAAAAAAACGGAGCTTCACCAACTGGCAAGGACAAACCATCAATGCCAAGGTGGGCCGTGTGGGCACTCATCGCAGTTGCAGCAGCACTCATTGTTGGACCGCGTTTTATTCCTACATCAACGGCAACAAAATTTACTTACACCGAATTTCTTGAGGCTGTTTCTAACGGCCAAGTCACTTCTGTCAAGATCAACAACCTCTCCAACATCATCAGTGGCGAGTTGACAAGTGGGGACTCGTTCACAACAACTGGTGCGGTCACTCTCTCAGATGCCGACGAGCAATTGCTCAAGTCAAGAAATGTTGATTACGACTATTCAACGCCGCAGGGCAACTTTTTCACGAGCCTGATTCCAATCTTGCTGCCCTTCTTGTTGATCATGGGCTTTTTCATCTGGATGCAGCGCCGCGCAATGGGCCAAGCCGGCAGCATCATGTCGATTGGTCGCAGCCAAGCCAAAAATTTCAACGCGGACAAACCAGTCACCACGTTTGCCGATGTTGCTGGTTATGAAGGTGTCAAGCAAGAGATCAAAGAAGTTGTTGACTTCTTGCGCACACCAGAGCGCTTTAAAGAAATCGGAGCGCGCGTCCCCAAGGGCATCTTGCTCGTTGGGCCTCCGGGCACTGGCAAGACACTGTTTGCTCGTGCGGTTGCGGGCGAAGCAGGCGTTGGATTCTTGTCAGTCACCGGCTCTGACTTCATGGAGATGTTTGTTGGCGTCGGCGCTAGCCGGGTGCGTGACCTCTTCCAACAAGCAGCAAAGATGGGTCGAGCAATTATTTTTGTCGACGAAATCGACTCGATCGGTCGTAAGCGCGGCGCAGGTCTTGGCGGCGGACACGACGAGCGCGAGCAGACACTCAACCAAATGCTGGCCGAGATGGACGGCTTCGAAGCCACCGAGGGCATTGTTGTGTTGGCTGCTACCAACCGCCCAGACATCTTGGACGCTGCGCTGTTGCGACCAGGTCGCTTTGACCGTCAGATCATCGTGCCGCTACCAGAGTCAGATGAACGATTGGCCATTCTCAAAGTGCACTCAATCGGCAAGCGCATGGGTCAAGATGTCGATCTCGACACAATGGCCAAAGCAACTCCTGGTATGAGCGGCGCCGACTTGGCCAACTTGGTCAATGAAGCAGCGCTCTTTGCTGTGCGCCGAGGTTCAACACATATCGAACGCATTGACTTCGAAAATGCTCGTGACCGAGTGGTGTTAGGCGCGAGCCGTGAAAGTCTGGTGTTAAACGCAGAAGAAAAACGTGCCACTGCATACCACGAAGGTGGGCACGCAGTTCTTGCAACCGTTTTGCCACACAGCGACCCGCTGCACAAAGTGACCATTCTTCCCCGCGGTATGGCGCTCGGCGTCACTTGGACACTGCCAGCAGAACGACACACCTATTCACGTGAGTTTTTTGAAGATGTGATCTGCAAAGCAATGGGTGGTCGAGTTGCCGAGATGATGGTATTTGGTTCGCTCAACAGTGGCGCTGCAAATGATCTCGAGCAGGCCACAGGCATTGCACGCCGAATGGTGCGCGAGTGGGGCATGAGCGATGCAGTTGGCCCAATGGCCTGGTCTGGCCAGCAACAAGTTTTCCTTGGCGAAGATTTGATGACAAGCGGTCGCGAATATTCGGACGAGACAGCACGCAAGATTGACGAAGAGATCGGACGTATTCTGCTCGCGCAAGAAAAGCGCGCGCGTGTGGTGCTCGAAAAGCATCGTGCAGGCCTCGATCTAGTTGCTCAGTCGCTACTCGACAACGAGACGATTGACGGAGCGATGGTTTCGAGATTGGTCCAACAAGGTCTCGGTCAGCCAACACGCCGCACCGAAAATGAATCGTCGAACGATTCGCCAACCCAACTACACGACTGAGTCGCGCGCCCTCGCCAAAGCAGCCCACAGATCAGTAGCCGATACTGGTCCTAAAAAATTTGCCTGCACCACTCCGTTTGCATCTGCCATCAACACGGTAGGAACAGCATCAATCTTGTAGCGCTCGTGCAATTCGCGCTGTGCCGTGTATTCCAGAATCTGTATTGCGACGTTATTCGTTTCGAGCACTCGCACTTTGCGCTCGATATCAGAGCATGTCTGACACGTTGCTGAAGTAAAGGCCAAAACGATCCACGGTGCGTCTGGTCGCGCAAAGTCTGCCCGGTCAATCTGGGACGGAACTTCACTCGCACCCTGAGTTGGTGCATCAACTTGTCGTTTACGTTGCCACAAGTTGGCCAACAACGCAACAACAACTACAACCCCAACGATTACGAACCGAATCACGGTTTCGACTCACTCAAAAAGTTGTTAGGTGAAGGCAAGTGAGGCAGTGCAAGAACAGCACTTCGACCGATGCGATCATTACCACGCAACAACAACCGCTGCACCACCACGGCCACATTTGCTTGCACAATGATTTGTGCATCGGGAAGCCCTGGAGGAACACCAATGGATAGAACTCCACCCGCTGGCAAGACGAGTGACTCGAGCCCACCCAACACCACTGCGCCGGCAGGCCCTACTTGCAGCACACTCACCGTCGCCTCAATCGAGGTTGTATTCATTACCTGCAAAGCATCTTCGCTAGGCGTGACACCACTCGGAGCACTCCATGTCGTCGACCCAGAATTATGTGGTGCACCCAAAACGATGGAAGTTCTTACCGTGTTGCCGTCACGACGGTTGATGACTTGCTCAACAACGATGCCGAGCGAATCGCCCATGTCTTGATCGTTGGTCGACACGATGATTCCATATCTGCCAACAGGAAGGCCCGGGATGGTGCCCGTATCAACAGTGATCACACGATGTGCGGGTGCCGTGATGAGGAGTGGTTCGATGCTGTTTGCCGAATCACTTCCGTTCACAAACACCACACTGAGCGAACGATCACGACTGCTCGGGTTGTAGATCACAAGATTTTCTGTGTTGCCACCAATTTTTTCACCATTACTAAACCACCATTGTGTGCTCATTGCCGAAGCGCCAAGGCTCATTGAAAAACCAAGGCGACCCTGGCCTAAATAATGTTGGACGCGACCAGCCACCAAGCGGCCAGACGATGCGTGGATTGACACCGCCAAAATCGGTTCATTGCGTGCACCCTGTTGATCCATTGACAATGCCACAACCGAGTTGGCAGGCAACACGAAGCCCTGCAACTGCTCGGGGCTGCGCTCTGCATCGGCAGTAACAAAAGTGATGTCGACAACGGTCGCATCCACATATGGATTAGTCATCACTATTTGCTCAATTGAATCGGCTCCTGTAAATCCGTCTGCAAAATACCAATCAGTTCCTGGCTGCGTGGCACACAAGACAACCGCATCGCCGGCGGGGTGTCTCACAATTTGTTCAACCGATCCTTGCGACCCCACAATTTCGACAACCGCACTCACGAACGGCGAAGTAATACCGCCACGAGCGTCGAGCGTGATGTGCGACCTTGCGGGAATAGATACAGCGTTTACGACTGGGGTTTGGTCAAAGCTCAGCAATGTCACCGTTGCCGAAATATCTGCTTCCGAAGCGTTTGAGATCACCAAACTGCTCGAGATGGTTTCGTCGTTGGCGGGCACACCTGGACAAAACCAATTAGTCGTCATCGAATCGTTAGCCGAGATAAATGGCATTGCCGACAGAGTCGAGACCTCCACAAAATTCATGGCGTTGTCAGTATTCGCATTGTTGTTCGTGTTGTTATCCACAACAAGTAGAGTCGCACTAATAGCCACCACTATGGCAACCATCACCAATTGACGCACCGTCATATGCGATGGCGTTTGGGATCTAAAAAAAATCGTGCCGAGTTTCATTGCGAGCCAACACCGTCTTGTTTGTTAAACGTAAGCACCGAATCACTTGACTCGCCAAGCACAACCGGCTTCTCACGACGCACACCTATCCGGGACTTTATTCGCTTCAGATTAAACGTTGCAGAAATCACTAAGACCCACAAAATTAATTGCACCAAGAGCAACACAACATGATTCCACGGTGTCACGAAGTCAAGAGTCGCAGTTCCTGCCACAGGTGAATCAAACGCCGTTGTGCCACCAAAGGCAACTCGCGGAATTACGTCAGAGTTGTCAACACGTAATACCAAGTGATCGTCAAAGGGTGCAACCAAATGAATGGTGCCTACCTCAACTGGTGTTGGACGACTTGCAATGTCGCCAATACGCGGAAGCACCTGCACGACTTGCAACTGCGATGACAGTAAAGCATCTGTACCCGCCTGCTGACTCAGCACCGCAGATGCCTCATCCAGTTTTGTCAACGAAGGTGCGTAAGCCATATTTTCAAAGATCACTAAATCATTTGCTGTGTATACGCGCCGAAAATCTAGTTGTAGTGACAAACCTTCGAGCAGGCCAACCGGTGCTTCTAGTGGTTGGTCAACAGTTGACGCAGCACCATCAATAATTGGCACGACCAGATAACGAACACCAAGACTTGCCAGCAATCGCCCACAACGAACTGTCTCCTGAGAGATCGCAGCGTCCAGAGCTTGAGCCACCGAATCAGTGAGCGCATTCGTCGGAGCCAGCCAATGATCGCGCAATGTCAACTCTCCATCATCCGCAACGGCAAACGCAGTTTGGTCATTGAGGCGCATTGCAGGTAGCGGCAACACTTCGCTTCTTCCTACGTACACAACGTTGTAGTCGCCCGATGCTGGATCAGTTGGCAACTGTGCCACCAACTGGGCGAGTGAAACTTTCGGCTGACCCCACCGTCCGTTTGAACTAAGTACGAGCGCGGGTAACACACCTACCACGATGCACGCAAGCGCGACACTCGCAAGTGGCTTCCACCATCGATAAGCATTGATGGCTTGATCATCAAAAATAAAACTCGACATTGTGGCTGCCGCCAATGACAGACCGCATGCAACCACAACGAACAAAATTCCGTATTCGGGCATCGCCACATCCACATAACCGGCATTCGAAAGTGCCACAGCGATGAGTGAAAAGAGTACGAGCGATGCAGAGCGCGCAGCCCACACCAATTTGTCGCCACGCACTATCAATAGACCAACAATCACAGGAACATACAAACCAAGCGCCAGAACCGAGATTGCAATCACACCGCTGTCCATACGCGCAAGAGTTGCAATGCCAACATGACCACTTCGCATTGTTTGCACGCCGACCAACTGCTGCCACCAATCCGATGTGATGAATCCGCCAGACCACGGGAAGTTAAGAACAATGATTCCCACAACAAGCACAAACATCAACTGCAGCACTGCAACAATTGCCTGCCATCGCACGCGCGACACAAGATCTGCTGTCATCCACGCTGCGCTCGCAAAGAGCGCGACAATCACAAAAATCGGCGCGAATGCAGCGACCACAGCGCCAAACAAAACAGCCAATGCCCACACCTGGGTTTTTTGAACGCCGACCGGACGCTGACCAACGCGCACGAACAATCGCAGCAGCCACGGCAATGCTGCATAACAAGTCAATACTCCAAAACGCCCCTGAGCGATTGCTACGTACGGTGCTGGCACTGCTGCATACACCAAGAACCCAACAATGCGCGCTCGCGAACTAAAAAAACCACTCGCTACTTGCCACATACCCACGCAGCCAACGACTAATGCACCAACCACCGAAAGCATTTGCAATGCTCCGAGTCTGCCCAGCACGCCGACACCGGCAATCGCGAGCAAAACAATTCCTGTTGGGTTTGCGCTCGCCTGACCAAAACCCGCCTGCCACCAACCACTCACGACCGACGAAATCAATGCTGTTGGCGATTCGGTTGCGCTCCTCAGTGGCAAGAAATCGCCAACTGATGCAACCCCGCCACCGATCAATCCCCGACTACCAATAACAATCAGTGCAATCACGGTGAGGGCAGTAATCCCCACAAACCTCGACTTTGGAGAAACTAGACTCTTGGCACTCAAACCAGAAATCTCTTGCACTCGGGTTTGTCGTTTGCGAATGAAAGCCCACAGACGAGCACTCCCACGACTCTGTAAATCATGAATTTCGGCGGCTGAAACCCGACGATATGGTCGCACCTCTGCTCTGCGCCGGACAATGTATCGAACATCAAAAATAACGGCGATTGATGCACGTAGAGATACTTGTGCTTGCCTGAATGTTCCGTTGAATACGCCGATCACGACACGTGCAATAGCCATCACAATTAATTGCATCAAAACAATGGGCAACTGAATTCGGCTCGACAACGTGGCCACTGTGCGCACTCGATGTCGTGCCTCGAGTGCACTCATCGTCGAGACAGATCGTGAGACACTCATCTCTTTGCGATGTCTGGCACGTGCGGCTGGCACCACCAGAACACGCGCACCACTCAAGTGAGTGCGCCAACAAAAGTCTAGGTCTTCACCAAATAGCGGGATGTCGGGAGAAAAACCACCGATCTCACGAAACAAATCGGCACGCACCAACATGCATGCAGACGGCAGCAAAAACACATCGCGCACTGCGTCGTGTTGTTCTTGGTCTTTCTCGCCTTGCGCAACAATCGAATCGATATCGCCAATTCGATCGGCGCCTAGCCCCACACTTTGCAACACCGTAATGTCGTCCCACATCACAAACTTTGGTCCGACGACTCCCGCATTTGACCTAAACATTTCTTCGATCATCGTCGAGATTGCATTGCTCTCCAATGCAACGTCATCGTGCATAAAGCAAAAGAAGCCGCTTTCGCCTTTAACCAAACGACCAACTTCGTTCATCAGCGGCCCATACCCAGGGTTGCCCTCCACCTGACGAATCACCGCCGCTGGCAACGCCTGGCGAATAATGTCATTTTCGGCAGTTGGCGAAGACGCCATTCCGGTCATAAAAAACAGAGTTTGCATGTTTGGGTAGTCCTGTGCTGCAAGCGAAGTCAATACTTCCTCCAGCCAAGGACACGGTTGGTGCACCACCATCGCTATGACCACGGGCGGGGCTTGCACTGGGGAGACGCGTTCGCCCAAATTATTCAAATCGGTTGCATTCGTCACGATGTACAGAGTTTAGTTGTGTCCAACCTTGCTCCCCCGTGGCCCAAATTGAGCACGCGCAAAGCATTACTGATACTTGCTTTTACGAATACCCCTAGATACCCTCGGTTTGAGGTTGTGGACTACAAAGGATCTTTGTGACAGAAAAAAATATTGACCTTGATTGTTTAAAGATGAAAGCCAAAGACTTGGCCTACACCTCTGTTGGCATCGGTATTCTCGCCTTCCAAAAGGCGCAGGTGCGGCGGCGCGAATTGTCTGAAGAAATCGATAAAGAATTCCCTCATGCCAAAGCGTTCGTTGCAAAGCAAGTAGAAACGACAGTCAGCAAGATCGCCATGATGATGACTTCGCTGATCAACTCGCGCAGAGACACTCAAGCCAGCAAGTAATATCGGCTCGCTTGTCATTCACTGAACCAACTCTGCTTAATCCGGCGCCCGAGCCGACGAGCACTAGTCGTATTCCCCTTCCCGAAGGCACGCTGACAGTTGGTGTTGGCCTATTTATTGCTGGCATTTCAGCCTTTGTCTTTTTTAAAATTGGTCAACAAGCACTGGGGCAAGACGGCTTCAAACCAATTGTCGCCATGTGGTTCATTGCATTTTCGCTTGCACCTGGATTCTTTCTACCGATCGAACAAGAGGTAGGCAGAGCTCTTTCTCATCGGCAAGCGCTCAACCAAGGTGGCCGACCGATTATTCGCCGCATGATTCCGCTTGCGGCAACCATGCTTGTGGCTCTCGCCCTAATCATCGCCATCGCCGCTCCGCATCTCACAAAACATCTGTTTGATGGTTACGGCGTTGTCGTGGTGTGCCTTGTGCTCACGCTTGTGTCGTACGCACCGATGCACCTTGCGCGCGGCATCTGTTCTGGGTCTCAACGATTTGGTGCTTACGGCCTCATCATTGGTGCAGACGGTGCCGCCCGTGTCATCGGTGTTGCAGTGCTCTGGGCGGTCGGAGTCGACAGCGTCGGAGCCTTTGCACTCATGATCGCTCTGTCCCCACTTGTCGGCGTTATTGGCGTTGGCCTCTTTGGCAAACTGCACACCGATGTTGGTCCACCAGCGCCGTGGTCTGAAGTAACGCCAAATCTTGGCTGGCTGCTACTGGGTTCGCTGTTTGCTGCAGCACTTGTCAATGCAGGCCCAATCACCGTCGACATCTTGGATACCGACGCCAAACCCGAACTCATTACGCAGTTTGGCAACGCAGTAATTTTTGCACGCATTCCACTTTTTTTATTTCAAGCCGTGCAAGCGGCTCTGTTGCCGCGCTTGGCGCGCTTGGCAGCGCAAGGACACCTCGACGAATTTCGTAGTGCATTGCGCAAACTTCTCGTGCTCGTTGTTGGCGTCGGTGTCGTCGGCACAATTGGCGCCTTTGCGATTGGGCCAGCTGCTCTTCATCTCGTCTATGAAGGCAACATTGATCGCCGCACTCTTACATTGCTCGCTCTTTCAAGTGCGATCTATATGGTGGCTGTTGCGTTTGCTCAGGCAACTATTGCCCTTCGCGGCCACGCGCTTGCCGGCATTGGCTGGGCACTTGGGTTTGCAAGTTTTGTTGCTCTTGCAGCATGGTCAAGCGATGATCTGTATCTGCGAGTCGAGATTGCACTCGTTGGCAGTTCGGCTGTTGCGTTGATCAGTTTTGTGCTTGCGTTGCGCAGCCGTATGCTCAAATTTTCTTGAGGCGGTGCGTTTCGTAGGCAATGTCGTGTTTCACCATCATGTCAACTAGCTGATCAAATCCAACTTCACGCTTCCAACCCAACTTCTTTTCTGCCTTTGACGGATCGCCGATCAACAGGTCAACTTCTGCAGGTCGTAAATATTTTGGATCGTGTTTCACATACTGATGGAAGTCGCCAAGACCAACTTTCTCAAATGCAAGTGTTAAGAATTCGTCAACACTGTGCGTCTCGCCAGTTGCAATCACGTAATCATCTGGATCATCTTGCTGCAACATCATCCACATGGCCTTCACGTAGTCGCCGGCATATCCCCAGTCGCGCTTTGCATCGGTGTTGCCGAGCACAATCTCCTTATCAATACCCAGTTTGATGCGGGCAGCAGTGTTGGTGATCTTGCGAGTCACAAACTCGAGACCACGTCGTGGCCCTTCGTGATTAAACAAAATGCCAGAGCATGCATACATTCCGTAACTCTCGCGATAGTTGACCGTGATGTCGTGGCCGAACACCTTGGCAACGCCATATGGCGATCGAGGGTGAAACGGTGTGAGTTCTGTTTGCGGTGTCTCGCGCACTTTGCCAAACATCTCCGAAGACGACGCCTGATAAAAACGAATTGGATTATTTTGAGCGCCACCCACCATGCGCACTGCCTCGAGAGCACGCAGCACGCCGAGCCCCGTCACATTGGCAGTCAATTCGGCTTGGTTAAACGACATCGCCACAAACGAAATTGCTCCAAGATTGTAAAACTCGTCTGGCTGCACATATTCAAGCGCGGTCACGAGGCTCGTAAGGTCGGTCAAGTCTCCTGGCACCACTTCAACTTCAGGAAACTCATCGCGCAACAGCTCTGCGCGTGGGTTGTACTGGCCCTTCATCATGCCGTAGACCTTGTATCCCTTGGTCTGCAAGAACTCTGCGAGGTGACGTCCGTCTTGGCCAGTGATGCCGGTGATAAAGGCTTTGCGCATAACGCGTTCAAATCTAGCAGTTGCCTTTGGTCATAAATTGTCCATGCAAGATAGTTACGCTCAACGGCGTGATCTGTGTACTTGCAGGCGGCGTTGGGGCTGCTCGTTTTCTTCGTGGCCTCGTACAAGTTGTGCCTGCTCATGACATCACCGCCATTGTCAACACGGGCGACGACACCGTTTTACATGGCCTCTCAATTTCGCCAGATCTCGACACCGTCACCTACACACTGGCAAATGCAATCGATCCCGTGCGCGGTTGGGGACTCGAAAACGAATCGTGGACTGCAATGTCTGCACTCGCCCGCTTTGTCGATGTTCGTCCGCACGGTTCGGCATCAGCACCGACATGGTTCAATTTGGGCGATAAAGATTTAGCGACCCACTTTTATCGCACTGCTCGCCTACGCGAGGGCGCAACACTTGAGCAGGTCACTTCCGAGATCAGCCAAAGTTTTGGAGTCGATGTGCATCTTGTGCCCATGTCCAACGATCGGGTTTCTACATTCGTCACTCTTGCCAACGATTGCGCGGCCGGACAACAAGGTACTGAAATTACATTTCAGGAATACTTTGTCAAACACCAACACTCGGTGGCCGTGAGTAGTGTGCGATTTGATGGCGCTTCAACAGCATCTGCACTTGGACTCGACATACTCAACTCAGCACAAACAGTGGTCATTGCACCGTCCAATCCGCTTGTGTCAATTGCGCCGTTGCGTGCATTGCAAGGTGTTGATGCTGCACTCACGAAACGCCGCGAGTCGGTTGTCGCAATCTCTCCGATAATTGCGGGTGCCGCACTCAAGGGGCCAGCTGACCGACTGATGACCGAACTCGGCCACGAGTCGTCTGTTGTGGGTGTTGCAAAACTGTACGCACCAATTTGCGGCACACTCATTATCGATACTGCAGATGCACACCTTGCATCCAAAGTTGAGGCAGAAGGTATGCGTTGCGTCGTTGTTGATACCGTTATGAGCACACCAGAAAAATCGCAACATCTGGCACGCACCACACTGGAGAGCGCAAGATGAAAATGACCGCATGGAGCGTCTTGGGAATTGGTGAAATCATTCCCGGAGATCAACTTGGAGACATCATTGTCGACGCTTGTCGCGCCGAACCAAATGGCCCACTGCTCAATGGCGATGTACTGGTTGTAACTCAAAAGATTGTCTCAAAGGCCGAGGGGCGTCTCGTCGCAATCGATCCAGATGACCCCGTGAGTCACAAAAAACTCGTCGAAGAGGAAGCCGTTCGTATCGTTCGACGTCGCGGCGATTTAATCATCACCGAGACCAAGCATGGTTTCATTTGCGCCAATAGCGGAATTGATTTATCAAATGTCGAGCGCGGTTTTGCTGCACTCTTGCCGCTTGACAGCGATCGCTCTGCTCGACGCATCCGCGACATTATCAAAGCCAAGTTGGGAGTCGAAGTTGGCATCATTGTCAGCGACACTTTTGGTCGACCATGGCGCAATGGTCTCACCGATGTCGCAATCGGTGTTGCCGGCATTGCGGGTGTCGTCGACTTGCGCGGCACTCCAGATGCACTGGGTCGCATGATGCACGTCACCGAAGTTTGTGTAGCCGACGAACTCGCAAGCACAGGCGAACTAGTGATGGGTAAATCATCGGGCATTCCAGTTGCAATCATTCGTGGCGTCGATCCAACATGGTTGCGAGATTCAGCAATGAGTGAGATCGTTCGCCCTGCTCAAGAGGATTTGTTTAGATAACTAGCGCGTAAAACTTTCGCGTATTGTTTCCAAACCTTCGCCAAGGCTCGTCCACGAAGACCAACCCAGTTGAATTCGCGTTCGCACAGTCGACACAGCCAGCCTCTGCACATCACCGGGTCGAGTGGGCAGTTTCTTTGCGCGCAATGTGCTGCCTGCGCCTAGCACCTTCCACAATTCTTCAATTGTCGTTTGCACCCCAGTTCCCGCATTGAGCACGAGACCACCACCTTTTGAAATCGTGCGCACCAATACGTCAACCGCGTCGTCAATATAGAGAAAATCTCGCGTCTGTTTTCCACTGCCATAAATATCTGGGTCTTGATTACGAATCACTCCAGACGCAAATGCGGCCACAACGCCGTCTTCCGGCCGTTGACGTAGGCCGTACACATTGGTCATTGCCAACACGGTGAACTCAATGTCGTGCATTTCTCGATACACGCCCAGAAGGTCGATAATTGTCTGTGCCATCACATGCGGCACTCCAATTGCGTCCGCTTTACGTCCTTCTTTTACGGGTAGATATTTGGCGGGAACCTCGCCGTACACCAGCACCGCTGGCAAACAGGCAACCACTTTTGTCACACGGTGTCGTCGCGCTGCTTCAAGAACCGACAACAGCATTGGCGCTGCTCGCAGCACCGAAGCCGACTCGGTGGCACTCGGAGGCAAGAGAGCCATGTGGAAGATCACATCGGGTTGGCGCAACCCCACGAGCTCGGCAAATTCAACGGTCGAAATGTCGAGATGATGGAATTTAAGCGCTCCGCCAAGCGTGCGCGCAACCGACAAATTGGCGAGCGAGCCGGTTGACAGGTCATCAACAACATCGACAGTATGCCCATCGGCAAGCAACCGCTCTACAAGATGCGAACCAATAAACCCTGCCCCACCGCAGACGAATACTTTCGACTTTCGGGTGACAGCCATAATTTATTTACTCCGGAGATTTTTCTGGAACCTGCGCAGGATCGTGCGCTGGCACAGATGCGTTGTTGCACACCTCGTTATCGCCCACAACACCAGTAGACCCGATTATCGAGTTGCTTACCTGAGAATTTGCGCCGACCTTTCCCATCACCAGCGAGTCGATCACGACTGCTCCCTGTCCAATTTGGGCCCCAGGTAGCAACACCGAATGCCGAATTTGAGCTCCATCCGAAACGGTTGCGTTTTCACCGATCACGCTGTCGATAATCACCGCAGATGCAGCCACGGTTGCCGTGGGATGAATTGGCGCATCAGTCGCTTGTGCGGATCGTTTTGAAACGTGCACATTTGCCTCAATAAATGTGTCAGGCCTCCCAGCATCGATCCAATAATCATTGGACCACATTGCAAACAACGACTTGTCAGCCACCATTTGTGGAAATACGACTCGTTCTATAGAGAGTTTCTGGTCGCCCGGCATACGCACCATTGCAGATGGCTCAAGTACGTACGTGCCCGCGCTCGCAAAGTTGCTTGTCGTCATTCCTGGCTGTGGTTTTTCAACAAAGCGCAGTACTCGCCCGTTTTTGTCAGTCTCAACAATTCCATACTGAGAAGGGTCGCTCACAGGCGTGAGCGAAATTGTTCCCTCTGCGCCATGTTGGCGGTGAAATGAAATTAACGATGCAATATCCAGATCTGTGAGCACGTCTCCATTAGCAACGACAAATGTTTCAGAGATGCCGGCTGTACGCGCTGCAAAACCAATTGCGCCAGCGGTGTCGAGTGGTGTGTCCTCCACTGCGTACGACAGTTGTACCGATCCACACATGTCATTGGGAAACGCTGCCATGAATGGCTCTGGTTTAAAACCGAGTGCAAGCACTGCATGGGTCACGCCACCGCGTGCAAGAGAATCCATCAATCGCTCAAGCATTGACATGTGCGCTACTGGCAGCAACGGCTTTGGGATGCTGTAAGTCAGTGGTCGAAGTCTTGTTCCGAACCCTCCGACAAGCACGACTGCGTGCATCGTGGCTACCTACTCTTGAGTTTGGAAGGCAAGAGTTGCAAGTGCAGACGAGTCAGGCTGCGGAACTTCTACACCGTCGGCGATAAACGCAAGTGCAATGGCCATTCCATCACTCGTCAGTCGTACTCCATCAAAACTGGCAATCGAAACTTTGCTGTCGGCAGCGTTGCGATAATCGTTCCATACCAGCACGCGCAACGTTGCATCTTTTTCAACACCGTTTGCATCTTTGCATTTTGTGTCGGCCTCAGTGATTGTCTCGCCACCATTGATGGTTGAAGGAAACGTAATCGACTTGTCATCTACTGTGATGCCATACAGACCAAAAAATGTCTTGAGTTTGGCGGTGCGCAATCCTGCAAGCACCTGCGGCTTCCAGCCGAAGATGCCGTCGGCCTTGATATACGCGTCTGGCGAAACCGTTGCTGGGTCGGTTGCTGCACCTGGGAAACCTGTCAGGTAGGCATCACACTTGTACACGCCGAAGCTTGAGAAATACTCCTGATTGGCTGCTTTAGATGCATCAACCGTTGGCTGCCCTTGGCGGGCATAGGTGATGAGGACAACACCAAGCACGCAGACGACCAAAATGACGGTGGGAAACAATGAGCCGCCCTGAAAGCGGATTTTCTTCCCTTTGCCTTTTTCGGCAAGTCTGGCGATTTTTTTCGCTGATGATGATCGGGCCACGAAGACCAAAGGTTATCGGTTATTGAGGTAAATCGCCTCATACCTTTTTGCAACTGCGTCAGCAGAGGCGTGATGCTCTACCCATGTACGACCGAGCGCCCCCATCGCAACGCGTTTAGCCCCGTCAGAAATCAGTATTTGCAACGCCGAAATAAACTCGGCTTCGTTGTCTGGTGCCACTGCTATACCCGCACCACTTTCGGCCAATGTGCGCGGAATCTCGGTACCAGAATCGATAGCCGCAACCACCGGCCGACCGGCGCTCAGAATTGAATACATCTTGGACGGCACGCTGACAGATGCAAGACCGGTCTTGAGCGGCACAACATGAATATCGCCAGACGCGAGCACTTCAGACAATCGTTCAATCGGTTGATAATCAGCGAAGTACACATTGTCAATGTCTGTAGCTTTCACTTCGTCTTGCAACGATTTTCGCGCAGCACCGTCACCGTTAATCACAAATGCAATGTGTGGCATTGATCGCGCTGCTGCGAGCACGAGTTCGAGCGACTGCGAAAAACCAACATTGCCCGCATACATCACGATTACCCGATCATCGATACCCAGCTCGCGGCGGTAGCTCGTCATTCTGTCGCCATGCACAATCGCAGACGTGTCAACGAAGTTTGGAATCACGTGTAGCCGATTGTGAAACTCGGTAGAGAGTTTGGCGGCAACGTTTTGCTTCAAGTCTTCGGACAATAAAACAACCGCGTCAGAACGCTCGTAACTTAACCGCTCAAACCAGCGTGCTGCGCGCAAAATTTGTTTGTTCGAAATGGCGCCGGTTTGCGCTGCTGCATCAGGAAAGATGTCTTGAATGTTGAACACAAGCATTCCACTTCGGAAAAGTTTGGTAAACCATCCCGTAAGTCCAAGTGTGAGTGGAGGCGACATGGCCAATACTCCGTCAACACGGCGTGGCAACCCACCGGCAACGAGACTGCGCAAGCCAACAACTGCACTGAACAACACAAACCCAAATGCTCTTCGCAATAGGTTTCGTTTTGTCTTGCCAGGAAACGGATGCACTCGCGTGATCGAACCCCATGCAGTTTTCTCAACTCGCCACAATTTTCCACCCCAACCAGTCTCGATCGCGTGTTCGCGATACCACGGCAACGAAGTTACGACGTGCAATTCGTGTCCGAGTGCTGCCAATTCGTGCACGATGCGGGTCATCACCACACCTGTTGGCGCCATGTCGGGAGCAAAGTGCGGACAGAGCACGACTAGCCGCAATTTTTTAGCACTCATGACACCGTTCATGAAGCTGCGCCAAGCGCATATTCATAGGCTCGACACAAATCCTGCGCTGACTGAGCGGCAGTAAATTGTGATGCTCGCGTGTAACCGCGTCGCACCAGTTCATCGCGTCGCGCATGCACTTCTACAAGTGCATTCGCCCATGCCGCTTCTTCAAGAGGCAAGACAAGCCCTCCGTCGCCAATTATTTCTGGCAGCGAAGCACAATTACTTGCAATAACTGGAGTGCCTAGGGCCATCGCCTCAAGTGCCGGCGCACCAAAGCCTTCATACAGACTTGGAAATACAAGAGCGACAGACATCTTGATCAGACCGTCTCTGTCTGAGGCACCCACTCGACCAATTCGCAAAGCACGATCCCCCAAACCCAACTCGCTGATCACCTCGTTCACGCGCGCTTCACCAAGTCCACTCCCACCAGCCATCACCAACTTGATCGATGTGTCTTTCCACGCCGAGCCGAGCATCCGCAATACAAACTCGTGGTTCTTATGCGGATGTGTAATTGCAGGCAAAAACAGAATTTGCGAATCACCGAGCCCAAATTTGTTTCGCAGTTCAGCCTCGCTTGTTGCACCTTGTCCAATATCAGGCTCGAGACCGTGTCGTACAACACAAACTTTTTCTGCCGGCACAGCGAACGAATCAATGAGGGTTTTACGCACATACTCGCTTGGCGTAGCCACAGCGGTTGCTCGACGTAAAGCAGACGGCACGCGGTTGCGCAAATAGGCAAGCTTGATCGCACCAAAATACTCTGGGTATGTGAGGTACTGCGCGTCGTGAATCGTCAACAGCGTTTTGGTATTGCCGCGGGAAGGAATTGTGCCACCACCGTGATGCACCAAGTCGAAGTTGCTGGTCTCTTTTGCTAGCCACGTATTTTCTGTAAATACTCGCACTTCTCTGCGCTCGCAACTGTGCGTCGACTCGATGACTTGAAATGATTGAGCAACTTGAGGATGCGCATCACCAAACCCACGCGGAGCAAACACCGTGATGTCAAAAGGTGCAGCAATTTCTTTGAGCCCCAACAACTGGCGCACAAAATATTCTTCACTGCCGCCCACTTGGCCCGGCACACACCACAGCATGTTGACCGCTATTTTCATGACACGACTTTCATCAGCTAGTCACTTCGTCATATATACGAGCCGTAGCCACAGCAGTTTTTTGCCATGTGGTTTGTGACGCACGTTCGCGACCCCGTTGTTTCAACGCATCAGCATCGCGCAAAGCTTCATCGATGCCGTTTCTGATGCTTTCTTCGGAAAGTGGGTCGATCAATATGGCTGCGCCACCCGCAACTTCTTGAGTTGAGGTGCCGATGCTAGTGACCACCGGTGTTCCCTGCGCCATTGCCTCGAGGATTGGCAGCCCAAAGCCTTCCCACAACGATGGATAACACATCACACTTGCTCCGGCATACACAGCGCCCAAGTGTTGATCGTCGACATAGCCAATGAATTGCACGTCTGCAGTATGAGACACATCGATGTCTCCCCAGCCATCTGCGCCAGCAATCACCAATGGCGGCAAGTCGCTGCGTCCACGCAGCGCGCCAACAAGTCGTGCCAAATTTTTGCGCGGCTCCAGCGTGCCCACAAACAACAAATATTCTGCAGGCAGCGAATACTTTTTGCGTACAAAATCAATCTCGTCCTGGGATGCCTGCACACTGCGCACACCAAGCGCTATGTGCCGAACACGGTCAGGTGCAAAACCTTCACTCAGGCAATCATCCACCGTGGCTTGTGACGAACACAAAATCACATCAG
>JAQCJO010000088.1 GCA_027592925.1 Actinomycetota bacterium
TCGCCAACAAATCGAACCCTGTCGAGCGCAACGATTGGTCGGTCGCGGATGGCATGACCATAAAAAGGGTCAATGTCGGCAAGGTCACTTCCGACAAGCACAGCAACGACACCTTCCATTGCCTCCGCGGCAGTGACATCGAGAAGGGTAATTCGTCCGTGGGCAATCGGACTACGAAATACTTTGGCATACAGCATTCCAGGAACTTCAAGATCACCAACATATTGAGCCTGTCCGCTCAGCTTGATTGGACCATCTATGCGAGCGTGACTTGTACCTACTGCTCCACGCTCAACGGTGGTGTCACGTTCATTGAGGGTTGAGGCCGACATTACTTTTTCCGTGCTACTTCTGCATTGACAACTTCAAACGCGGCGTCAATGATCGATTTATATCCTGTACACCGGCACAGGTTTCCGTTGAGTGCTTCCTTGATTTCATCTTGGCTAAGAGTCCTGCCCGCATTCACCAATGTGTACACCGTCAAGATAAACCCAGGACTACAAAATCCGCATTGCACTGCCGAATGGCGCATAAAAACTTCTTCTGCGCGGAGATAAAAGTCTGTGCCACGAAGCCCCTCAATCGTCGTTACTTCAGAATCACGAGCTTCGACCGCCAGCGTCGTGCATCCACTGACGGGGACACCGTCCACTAGCACCGTACACACACCGCATACTTGCACTTCACACGACTGCTTGGTTCCCGTAAGTCCAAGATCGGTACGCAACCAATCCAGGAGCAATGTGTTGTCAGCGACATCCATCTCGTGGCGCTTGCCATTAACGACGGAGGCGATTTCCACTACTGGTTCTCTCGCGTTCCTTGCGATGCTTTGTGTTCTCCCAACTCACGAACCCAACGGTCCCAATATTCGGTGAGGAATTTATCTTGGTACTTGATCGGGAAAATCTTCTTCACTTCGGCAAGTGGAATTGGATTGAGTTTGCCGATTTGCTCTGCGCATATCTGCAATTTGAGCGATCGTTCAAGTGTGACAGCAGAAAGTATGGCCCAGCGAATATCTTCGCCAACAAAAACGACGCCATGATTCTGCAACAACACCGCACGACGTTCGCCCAAAGCGTGTGCTACTCGTTGACCCTGTTCTGGCGTCATGATGAGGTGTGCCGAGTCCGTGTAGCGACCAATTCCTTCATGGAATAGCACCGAGTCATGCGTGAGATACTCCAACTTGGCATTCGTTGAACTCAATGCGGTGGAATAAACGGGATGACTGTGAATCACCGCGCCGACTTCGGGTCGTGCTCGATAGATCTCGGTGTGGATAAGTGCTTCAAGATGCATGCCAAGAACTTTCAGGCCATCTCGATTATTGAGGTCAACCACAATCACATCGTCAGGTCCAACTTCGGCAAGAGCAATTCCCTTACGTTTAATCGAAATCAGATTGCCACATGCATGCCGCACGCTGACGTGTCCAAGCGTGAGGTCTTCGCCAAGAGTTGACATGATCTGTGAACCTAAGGCAACCTGCTTAGCCGCTTCTTGCGGATCCAACGCCAACCAAGATTGCGCGGGAGTATCAAGCGCCATAGCTAGTGACCTCTCGACGGTGCATGTTCCGTTGGTGGGTAGTCGGACGATGTAAACGCGAAGACCATCACGAGGTTTTGGGTGCCCGTATTAGCAACGGTATGCCAAACATGTGGCGCGATATAAGCAGCACTGCCTTCACTCACGCCCACGACTCCATCGCGCATTCGTAATTCGCCAGACCCAGAAACAACGAATGCGAGTTCTTCCACTTCGTGCGACAGGTCATCTGTTGCCATCCCCGGAGTAAACACGGAATACCCCATGCATGCCTCGTTCGTTCCAACCGTTGACGAACTGATCAGCACTCTGCTCCAGCTATCACCAGGCAGCGCAACTGGAGCGACGTCGCCGAGTCGTACGACGCGAACACCTTCTACAACTGCCATACACCATCCTTAAGAATAAATTTGCCGCTGTCCAGAATCTCAAGTGTTGCGTTGTGCATCACGCCATCGAGGTGAAGTCGACAATGGTTTTGGCCACCTGGATAGCAGTTGCAGTTGTCGCCAAGTGCGAAGTGCACAGTTCCTTTACGTCCCTTTTCGGACGGTGACCCGAGTGGTGAGAAATCGCTTGTTCCAAAAGCGAACTCGGCAACGACGTCGGCACCCTCGACACCGTGCACAATGTCGCGCAACTTTGTTGCTTCTGCTTTACCTTCAATCGATTTATAGCGACCGTTTTCAACATGCCATGTGATGGGGTTCTCCACGTTTGTCGGAACTCCAATGCCAAGCATGTTGCCGTCAATCACAATTCGACCATTTGTCTGGTCTTCAACAGCTGCGTAAGCAACCTCTCCCCACAATGGAACAGGCCCCATCATCTTGCCGCGCTCTTTACGTGGGAGCACTTCAAGTGCGGGCCTGTCTTCAATGCTCACCGTCACATCGGTTCCGCCAGGAGTCGTTACACGAACCCTGCGTGCACCTTCGAGCATGGCGACTGCATTGCGCGCGTTGACAATGGTCTTTTCAATGTCGGACACGCTAATGGTCCAGCGTCCAAAGCCTTCTTCCACCGAACCAATACGAGCGTTTGCCAAACATGATTCTTTCACCGCACTCACATGAGCGAACCGGTTCGCCCATTCCAGGTTGGTGATGATGATGATCTCGTCAGACGTCACCATTGCCTGATGCAAGTTGCGAGGTGGAACCATTGGGAAGTGCGTGTCTTTCAGTGCACGACTCACTTGAGTCTCGTTGTTTATCACGATCGGCCAACCACCGCGCTCCGAAACAACCTGGGCAACCATTTCGGCTTCTTCTTTGCGTCGATCATCGGTGATAATGGTGACGACGTCGTCTTCTTCAACTCCGAAACACGTATCAACGATCAATTCGGCTGATTTGCGCATATCGGCTTCTGTGCGAACTTCTTCATCCAACATTCCCATCGCGATCCCCTATCTCAACTTATGTGAATAATGTCTTAACTCGTTGTCTATGACCGTTACTTTTTGAAGTGTGGCAAAATCTCTTTAGCAAATCGCTCTACTTGGCCAAACTGGTCCAAATCACCGAAGCGACAAATAAAATCAGTCACGCCAGCCGCACTGAACTCCTCGAGCCACTTGATGATGTCATCTGGCGTACCCACTGGACCCCATTCTGACAAATCCATTTGTTTACTCAGTTCCGGGTAGTACTGCGAGATGTAACTACCAAATGCCTTCGTCGCCGATTCCTTTGAGTCCCCAATGTTCATTGTGACTTGATATGAGATGGCCTTTTTCGAGATGTCTGCACCGACGCGGTCTGCAGCAGTCTTGAGATAGCCGAGTTGTTCGTTTACCTCATATGGGTGCATGGCTCTACAACACGTCATCCATCCTTCGCCCAGTTCAACGATACGGCGACAAGACCGCTCGAGGCGTTTAGCTGCAACTTCGCTTGGCAAGTCACCAGTTAATCGAATGTTTGATATCACCCAAATTGGTGGAGGGCTTTGGACCGGCTTCAGCGGACCCATTTCGGTTCCAGAGTAAAACTCAACATTGTCGTACTTAAAATGATTGCCCTGGAAATTCGTCTTGCCGTCGATCCAAAGGTCTCGCAAAACTTGAAGTCCTTCCTCAAAGATGTCGGCGCGATGTTTGAACTCAAGTCCAAGTGCAGCGAACTCGCGGCGAACACCGTTTTCTGGGTTTCCCATGCACGCCCCAAGAATAGTACGTCCTTTAGACAACACATCAAGTGTCGCCCACTCAAGCGCAAGGTAGAGGGGATTGCGTGTAGACGTCACCAAGCATGCTGTACCAAGTTTGACTCTTGTCGTCCGTTGCGAAATTGCAGACAACAAACTGATTGCTTCGTAGCGGGGTTTCGAGAACAGGCTGTCGCCCACCCAGACTGAATCAAAACCTAGTTTTTCAACCAATTCCGACAAATCAAGAGCGTCATGGATTGAGTACTGAGGCGCAATGAGCGGCTCGCGGTTATTGAGATTGACTCCAAAACTTGCCACAATTCCTCCGCTAGTAAAACGCTATTGAACTTCCAAATTGGGCAAATTTTCGAAGATCAACCCCCGATCCACCACCCATCGGTCACTCTATCTATCCTCCTGTTAACTGTCAACTTGATGTCAACAGATGACATCGGATAACCGTGAACTCGACGCACTCGTGATGCAACTTTCATGCCGAATGGCTGAACCACGCTCGGCCCCGCCTACGGACGGATGCCGGCG
>JAQCJO010000021.1 GCA_027592925.1 Actinomycetota bacterium
GGCCCATCATAAAAGACATATTCGTTATCGCCATTGGTGCCAGTATCGCGTTGATCGAGAGAAGCCTGAAAGGTGCCGTCAGTAGCCCAGAACTCGAGCGTCTCATTTTCGAGCGCCGGAAAGTTTGGCTGAGAATCAACCTTTGGATAAGTCACGGTGCGTCATTGTAAAGGCAAATGCGTGCTGCTGGCTTGATGCTTAGCAGCGAAGCAATATGCCTTGTACAACGATCTGCAAAAACAGCAACACCACAAGGGGCGAAAGATCGAGCGAGCCAGCAAGGGGCAAAGCCCGCCGAACGGGAAGAAGTACAGGATCGGTGAGCATCATGACGACACGAACAACTTGACCCATGGGGCCATTTGGGTTGGCAGGAAACCATGAAAGAATTACTCTTCCAATAATCAGAAACGTGTAGAGACCTACAAGAGAGCAAAGAAGATTAATCATGAATAACGCGCGTGCCACGAGGCGTCAACAAAAACACACCAGGTGCAATCTTTTCCATTTTGCCTTCGATGCCGTACGTCATTCCGCTCGCAAAATCAATCAGTCGTCGTGCAATTTCCGAATCTGCAGCACCGATATTCATTGCAACAGGCTGACCAGACCTCAGCAAATCCGCAATATCTTTTGCTTGGTCATAACGAGTTGGGCGAATGGCAACTGGCTCTGCAGTTGTCTGTGTCAGTTTGCGCACGGTGCCACCGGTGCTTGCGCCACTTGGCCGAACTTGCACACTTGAGTCATCGCGTTGAGCTTGAGCACGGGCAGATGTTGGACGAGTAGCGCCTCGAGGTCGCGGTGCTACTTCGTACTCATCGTCAACTTCATCTTCATAGTCATCAACAATTTGCTGAGGCTGTGGACGTCGCGACGCTCCTGCACCACGCGTCGCACGAGCGGCAGGACGTTCTCTGGCAATCGAAGCGTCGTAGTCGTCGTATGCATCATCTGGTCCAAGACCGAGATAGTCCATCGCTCGTCTAAACATTGACATCTCCCGAAGGTTACAACACCCGACTAGATCGAATGTGGACGCTGGCCGAACAGCGCCGTTCCGACCCGCACCAATGTGGAGCCTTCTTCAACCGCTATCTCAACATCGGCTGTCATCCCCATCGACAATTGTTCGACCCCAAGGTCGGCCGCCATCCGCTTGAGCAATGCAAATGCAGCGCGAGTCTTCAATGGGTCCATATCGGTTGGACCAACAGTCATCAGTCCGGTCACGTCCAATCCCCCCCGTCGGGCTTGATGAACAAGGGCCTCTACCTCAGTCGGATCACACCCTCCTTTATCGATTTCACTGGTCGTATTGACCTGCACCAGTATTTCGCATCGGCCAGCCGAGGTGCGGGCCAACTGGCGCTTGACGAGTTCTGTCACCACCGAGGCCCTATCCACCGATTGCCACACGTCAACAATGTCAAATAGCGACTTGATCTTGTTGGTTTGCAATTGCCCGATGAAATGGACGGGCAGTCGATCAAGCCGTGCAACTTGGTGCGACTTGGCGATCAATTCTTGGGCATAGTTTTCGCCAATCGCCTCACAACCTGCAAACTTTGCATCGTTCCATGCGTCCTTAGTAAAAGTTTTAGTAACAGCAACAATGCCAACCCCAACCCCACCTGCGCGCGAAATTCGATCGCGCAGTTCGGCAACGCGTGTTGCTACAAGTGCTTGATTGATCATGATTCGATAGAGACTTCGCTGGCAAGCGTGCCAACCACAGCGATTGCTACTTTAAAAAGTCTGGTACGTCAAAGCCATCGGATGAGTCACGCAATGGATCTTCGCCCGAACCAAACAACTCTTTGATTCGGCTACCACGTTGGTCACCACGCGTATCGGCGCGACCATCACCACGACCATCACCACGACCCGCAGGTCGCGACATGCCCGAATCGGAGCGATCAAAACCTGCTGCGA
This sequence comes from Actinomycetota bacterium, assembly GCA_027592925.1. Taxonomy (GTDB): domain Bacteria; phylum Actinomycetota; class Acidimicrobiia; order Acidimicrobiales; family Ilumatobacteraceae; genus UBA3006. Next base: position 1,936 of record JAQCJO010000021.1, read on the forward strand.
TAACTGTTACTTGCACTTCGTCATCAAGTTCATCATTGATAACAGTTCCGAAAATGATGTTTGCATCCTGGTGTGCAACAGCGTGCACAATCTCGGCTGCAGCATTGAGTTCAAACAAGCCCATGTCGGATGGCCCAGTGATGTTGAGCAAAATTCCGCGCGCTCCCTCGATGGACGACTCGAGCAGTGGCGAGTTGATAGCAGCGGTTGCTCCAGCGATCGCACGATTATCGCCCTTTGCTTTACCAGTTCCCATCAGAGCGGTACCCGCATTTGTCAAAATCATTTTGACGTCCGCAAAATCGGTGTTGATCAGACCAGGTGTAGTGATCAAGTTGGTGATACCTGCGACGCCCTGCAACAACACTTCATCAGCGCGCTTGAACGCATCCAATAAACTTGTCTTCTCGGTGGCAACCGACAAGAGTCGTTCGTTCGGAATGATGATCAACGTGTCGACCTTGTCGCGCAACTTGGCGATACCGGCTTCAGCCTGCATGGCGCGACGACGACCTTCGAAACCAAACGGACGTGTCACGATGCCAACGGTCAGCGCACCAGCGGCACGAGCGATCTCGGCGATGATTGGAGCAGCACCAGTTCCGGTGCCACCGCCTTCGCCAGCAGTAATAAACACCATGTCGGCGCCGCTCACCATTTCTTCAATATCACTGCGACTTGCTTCTGCGGCATCTTGACCAATTGCTGGATCACTACCTGCTCCAAGACCGCGCGTAATTTCGCGACCAATATCAATCTTGAAATCTGCATCGCTCATGAGCAATGCCTGTGCATCGGTGTTTATCGCCACAAATTCGACGCCTCTCAAATTGGAATCGATCATGCGATTGATGGCATTAACGCCCGCACCACCCACTCCAATTACTTTGATAACCGCCAAAAAGTTTTGTGGTGCACCAGCCATTTTGTATTCCTCCTACGAAGCGTCCGTGACAATGGTATTAATTCTGTCACAGACACCGGTTCCTATGTTGGGTACAGGCTAGTTGATCGTTCAGGCTGACCGTGATCACGACTGAACTACTGGGGTCCCCGTCGACACATCAATACTGATGATTGAGTTGACATCTTGGCGGCGCAATAGAACCACAACATTGACGAGTTTGTTGCGCATATCTACGGGAGCCCCAAAGTTGACAACCATGCCAGTTTTTAGGGTCATCGTGATCTGCTCAGACCCTGCCACTCCAAGATGTTCGACCATTGGCGCAAGTTCGCTCGGCAACGACATCGCTAGTTGACCAGCCGCCCTATAGGTAGCGGTCGAGCTTGCTCCCGCCGTCAGATTGGGTCCCGTCCCGTCAATCCACATGTATTGCGTTGGTCGCCCCTCCACCACACTCAGTACCAAACCGTCTTCGTCTATTACACGCGCACGATTATCGACACCGAGAAACCATGCAACGGGAATTCGCTCGTTGATCTGAATCAATACGCGACTTGGAAGGCTTGTTGTAATGCGAGCAGATTTAATCCACGGGTCGCTTTCAAGTCTCTCACTCGCAGTTTTGGTGTCGACCGTGAGAACCGACTTGCCCTTCAGTGAATCGGAAACACTTCTGACCAATGCAGCATCCGCATATTTTGCGCCTTCAACTTGCACGGTCCTCACCGCAACGAGTGGCGATGCCAAGACAATAAGTGCCACACCAACAAAAAGTACAAGGCCAAGAACTGTCATCACAAGGCGCTTGCGCTTGTTGCCACCAGTAACCTTGCCGACGAGCTTGCCTAAAAATCGGCGCGAAATGATTAACTCGCCCCACTGAGTGCCAACAATAATTTCGGCGTCTAGGTCTTGTGCAACGTCATCATCGGTGATCAACACCCGTACCGACGTTGGTGCTTTATGCACCGATTGCGAATCGGTGTCCGATGGAAAATCGCTCTCCGATGGCTGACGAAAGTCTTCGTCCACAATAACGACGCGACCTGATGCTGCAACTGGCGCAGTCACTGATGCGCCTACTGGCACCTCATCCGACACAACAGGCATCGTCACTTCTCGAGTTTTGATGTCGGTTACCGAAGCAATTACTGGTTGCTCTTGTGTCGTTGACGTCTCATCACTAAACACCGCGCTCAACTCATCAAGCACTTCTGCCGGCACATCTAACGGGTCTTGAAAATCAGATGATGACAAGATTGAAATCGGAATTGATGTGTCGGCAACAACCGATGTGTTCGAGTTGCGTTCAAAAATGTGTTCAAGCCTCACCGTTGCCACACTTGTGTCCGATTCGCTAGTCAGTACATCGATCAGCGCTGGATCGATCGCTGCATCAAAACCAGCAAGACGAATCTCACTTCGCAAGTCGTATCCCGTTGAATCTTTCACCCGACGACGAATCTCGGCCATCACCTGCACTACATCCGACGCCAAGCCACCATCTTCAGACTGAATAAAGTTTGCATGTTTCTCCGAGACGTGCGCTGTTCCAATACGAAAACCACGCATTCCAATCTGATCAATCAACGCACCAGCCGAAACCTCGCCTGGCACAGGATTAACAAACACCGAGCCAGCATTTTGCCCACCAGGTTGATTTTCTCTGCGCCACTTCACAATCTCGGACAACTGATTTTCTGCTGCTTGTGTGTCAGTTGCCCAACCCAAATTGAGAGTGGCCGACAACACCACATGATGATCTGCAATCGCCGAACCCCGAAACCTCAGACCTAGATCGACCGCATCAACATGGGCTTCGACACCCCGCAACAGATGAAAAATTCGAGCCGACACAAGTGATGACGCCATGTCAGAACCATGACCACCAGCGTTCATCCGCACTGCGCCACCGATCGTGCCCGGTACACCAACGCCCCACTCAAAACCCGTTAGTCCCCGATGAACACTTTGCCGAGCGGCTACCGGCAGAGGCACCGATCCGCCGAAAAGCGCAATCGGCTCAACAGCAAGGCCAGCGTCTTGGCTACCGCCATCGTCAGACCGATCGGGTAGGTCGATGTATTCTAAAAAACTGCCGAATGTGATCGCTAAACCCTGAAACCCGGTGTCGGCAATCAAGATGTTGCTACCCCGCCCAATTACCAACAACGGAAGATCAACCTGTGCCAAAACGGTACTGATCACTTCGAGATCATCTATCGACTCAGCGTGCACATGCAGTGCAGCATTGCCGCCCACTCGGTAAGTCGTAAATTGCGCAAGCGACACATCGGCGCTTGCATGTTTTGCAAATAACTCTGTTGCTAACTGCAACTCCGCAACTGTTGCTAGACGCTTAGATTGTCGAGGTGTGTTCATGTTTTTCGTTCTTTAGTGCTTTAGCGCTGGCGGGCTTTGTTGGCACGTTCACTTTGGCGCAACGAAATCACTTCGTCAGGAAGTTGGGCAATGTCACCACAGCCCATTGAAATACACAAATCACCAGTTGCGAGAGTAGACGCAAGAAAACTCACAAGATCTTCCCGTTGCGCAATCCACTCAACTCTCTTTTCTGGGTGGTTCTTCTCGATCGCATCAACAACAAGTTTGCCAGTTACGCCAGGTATCGGAGTGGTACCCGACGAATAGATGTCGGTGACCACAACGACGTCGGCATCGCCAAATGCATCTGCGTAGGCACTCGACATCACGCTCATCCGATTGAATCGATTGGGCTGAAAGACAGCAACCACTCGACTCCAAATATCTGTGGCATCCCGAGCGCCTCGCAATACCGCGATAATTTCGTTAGGCAAATGCGCATAGTCGTCCACAAATGTCACTCCATTATCGACACCTCGCATATCAAAACGCCGTGCAACGCCGCGAAAGCTGCTCAATGCTTGAGCGGCAACCTCGAATTCCACGCCAAGCTCCATCACCATTGTTAAAGCCGCCGTGGCATTGAGCACATTGTGCTCACCCCGCAATGGAAGTTCGACAGATCCCGCCAAAATATGTTTATCTGTCGAACCAGATTGTCGCGCCTCGACATCAAAACGGCTTCTTCCATCTGCAAGAACCACGTTGACAGCGCGTACATCAGCGTTGGTGCTCCTGCCATATGTACGACATGCTTGCGACGTGGCGATTTTTGCAGTCACAGCATCATCGGCGCACAGCACCTTCGGTCCATCAATCTTCTTCACATACTGCTCGAAACTTTCAACGATGTTGTCGAAGGTTGCAAAATGATCCAGGTGATCGACGTCAACATTCGTCAAAATCGATCCAAAGAGTGGTAACGCCAAGTGTGTTGAATCACTTTCATCTGCTTCGACAACAAGATGCTTTCCGTTCCTCCATCCAGCACCCAAATTCAGACCATGGATGTCACCGCCAATCACAAAACTCGGCTGTAGTCCTGCAGTGGTCAAGATGTGCATCAACATTGCAGATGTTGTTGTCTTGCCATGAGTGCCAGCCACCGCAACCGATTGCTTGAGTGCGCAAATTGCGCTCAACAGCTGGGCTCGGCTGAGAACCGAAATGGATTGTGCCGCAGCAGAAACGAGTTCGATGTTGGTTGCAGGAATCGCGGTTGAAGCCGTGACCACATCACAATTCTGCACAACTGTCGCATCATGTCCAACGATGATGCTCACGCCGAGCGCGCGCAGACGGTCCAGCACTTCAGATTCGTGAATGTCGCTGCCAGATACTTGATGACCCATCTCGCACAACACTTGGGCAATGGCGTTCATACCAGGGCCACCAATACCAATCACATGAATTCGTTGAGGCGTGCTCAAATCAAAATATGCGATACCGCTCATCGCACTACCAACTCGGCTGCTTTTTCAACAACCGCTGCTATCGAACAGTTGCGATGCACTTCGCCAAGTTTTCGTGCTTCACGCGCAATGCGCAGCCGCATTGCTTCATCGCCCAACAGGTCACCAATGAGTTGTACAAAAACGTCATCAGTCAGTTTTGACTCTTCAAGTAGCACTGCCCCGCCTGAATCACTCAACGACTTTGCATTTGTGAGTTGATGATTCTCTGCTGCATCTTTCCATGGAACCAATACCGAGGCAATGCCAACAGTCGCAATCTCTGCCACCGTTGAGGCACCCGCTCTCGCAACGACCAAATCGGCAGCTGCGTAAATATCACTCATATTGCTGCTGTAAGCAATTCGTTGATACATCATCGAACCATCGGGGCGTCTGATCTCACTCGCCAATTGCTGGCTTTCCATGTATCTCGACCCGGCAATGTGCAAAATGGCAACGTTGGCCAACGATGGGCTTTTTATCTGCGCAACAAGACTCTCAGTTGCGCTATTCAACACAGCCGAGCCAAGGGATCCGCCCATCACCACAACGAGTCTTGCGTCTGCGCTAAAACCCAAGCGCATTCGTGATACTTCACGTGAAGCGCCGCGGTCGAGATGTCGTAACTCTGCACGCACAGGTGCACCAGTGAGTTGCGCACGACCCAATGTGCTTGGCATGTGTGCCACAGCAACAGTCGCTGCATATCTGGCCTGCATCTTTGTCGCCATTCCTGGCTTGCTGTCATACGAGCAAGTAACAACCGGAATCTTGAGATGGCGGGCCGCTCGACAAATCGGTGCGCTCACATACCCGCCGACCGAGACCACCACGCGTGGTCGGTGCTGCACCAATACTTGAGTCGCTAACTGCGTAGCGCGCATCATGGTCGGCAACATTCGCAAATTGCGCTTGATCTTGGCGAGACTCATGCCGCGCTGAAGTCCGTCAACGCCCAAAAATACGCATGCAATACCTGTTGGTGGCACCAGTGTTGTTTCAACGCCCCGATCCGAACCTACGTACGCCAAGGTTTCGCGAGGGTGTCCTGCTTCTACCAACAATTCAATAATTGAAAGCGCGGGAACCACATGCCCACTTGTTGCGCCCCCCGTAATCACGGCATAAGTCGTAGGGGCAAGGGCAACCATGGCTCTACTTCATATTACGCGCAACATTGAGCAAAAGCCCCGAGGCGGCCATCACCATAAACAAAGAGCTTCCTCCATACGAAATAAATGGCAAAGTCAAACCCGTTACAGGAAGTGCCCCAATTACTCCGCCAATGTTGATCGTTGCTTGAATGCACAACCATGTTGTGATGCCACCTGCGAGAACTGCACCAAATGGATCTCGTGCACGAAGTGCAACTTGAATACCGAGCAATGCAAGCGCCAGAAACAAACCGATCACCAATGTCGATCCGATTAAACCAAACTCTTCAGCAACAATTGCAAAAATAAAATCACTGTGCGCTAGAGGCACATATCCCCACTTGCCCGTACCACGACCAGCACCAACGCCGGTGACGCCTCCGTTGGAGATGCTCAAAATTGATTGCCACACCTGATACGCCGAGTGACCTTTATTTCCGTCAAGATCGAGAAACGACAAGAAGCGCTGCTGCACACGCGAACTTGCAGAAATAGCAACGACCGAGCCCAACGCGGTAAGAGCGCCTATCGTGCCGATCAACCGCATCGGAGTGCCAGCAATAAACATGGTTGATAAAATTACGCAGGTAAACACAATTGCTGCACCGAAGTCTTTTTGAATCATGCACAACGCCACGGCTACAAACCACACGGTCACAATCGGTACAAACGTTCTCTGAACATTTTCAATCTCTTTGCGACGTCGACCGAGAACACTCGCGCAATAGAGCAACACGGCTACCTTTAAAATTTCTGATGGTTGAAAACGAACAGGACCAATCTCGGCCCATGCGCGCGCCCCGTTAATCGTCACGCCAATCGGAGAAAACGGCAGCAGCATCAAACCAACCCCGGTAGCGAGCACGTATATCACCAGCCTGTGCCAAATGTGATACGGCATTCGGTAGGTAACAAGCAACGCAAAGAATCCGCACACCGACCATGCCAATTGCTTACGAAACATATACCAGGCAGATCCACCGTTATTGATTGACACGATCGAAGACGATGACAACACCATGATCAAGCCAAATACAACGAGCACCGTGATAACGGCAACGATGCCGTAATACACCTTGCTCGGCACATCGGTTGCAAGTCTGCTCGTTTGCGCCTTACCGCTCTTGTTCAAAACCGCTCGGCGTCTCTCGGCTGGGGTGAGTTGATTATCTGCAGAGATCGTTGCCATAAATACCTCGTCTCATTGTTTTTTCTAGTTGCCTTGTTGCTGGTTGAATTTGGCTATTTCTCGCACACAATGCATGAAGTCGTTGCCACGTTCCATGTAATTGTTATACCAGTCGTAGCTAGTGCACGCAGGTGATAGCAACACGACGTCACCACTGAGTGCAAGTTTGCGGGCATGCACTACCGCATCTTTCATCGACGTTGCATGCACTACACGACACACATCAGTAAATGCTTTCTCGATTTCATTCGCGTCATCCCCTATTGCCACAACTGCTTTGATGCGCTGTGACTGATCAGCCAGAAGCGAGAGATCAAGACCCTTGTTACGACCACCCGCAATCAACACAATGTTGTCAAATGATTTGATCGCAACGGAGGCCGCATGAGGGCTTGTCGCCTTTGAGTCGTTAAACCACCTCACCCCATCGATCATTTCTACAAACTCAATCCGGTGTGGAGCATTATCAAACTCACCAAGTGCCCGCGCCACATGGCTCGGTTCAACTAATCCGCTCTCTATCGATATTGCAGCGGCAGCAAGCGCATTGGTGATGTCGTGTGGCATCGCACGCTTCATGTCGGCAATGTTCATAATCGACCCGTGCGGCGAGTTGAGGCGTCCATCCTGCGCGTGATAGTCGCCGTGAGTTGCCCCAAATGTGACCGTACGCGCCGTGCTCTCATGCGCAACATGCAAAATCTGTGCATCGTCAACTGGGGCAACTGCAACATCGCCGGCCCTCGTATGCGCCCACAGTTGAGCCTTTGCCGATGCATAACTGTGCATGTCGGTATGCCAGTCGAGATGATCTGGTGCAAGATTCAGCCACACCGATGCGCGGGTCCGAAAGTTTTCAATATTTGCCAGTCGAAAACTGGAACACTCAACCGCAAATACCTGAGCATCGGTGCCGAGTGCTGCAATCAATGGTGTTTCGGTGTTGCCTACCGCCATACTCTTGTGTCCGGCTGCATGCAACATCGCCGCCGTCATCAGCGTGGTGGTTGTTTTACCGTCGGTGCCAGTGATGCCGAGCATCGGGCGTGGACCACCATTTCGAAGTTCCTCAAAATTGTAAGCCAACTCGAGTTCCGATGAGATAGTCAAACCCATTTGCCTGGCCGCACAGACCACATGATGATTTTCCGCAATACCTGGTGCAGGAGCAAGACGAGTAATGCGCTGCAAAATATTTGCCACTGCCGTCTCATCTGATGCATCGACAAATTCGCAATGCATTGAACGCGCAAAGGCTTGATGCTGTTCTGTGGCGTTATCGTCGGCAAGTATCACAGTCAGTCCTCGTTCGTGCAGGGCTTGCGCAACAGCCATTCCTGCAACACCAAGACCAAACACCAATGTTGTTTGCTCAGCACTCAACGCAAACCAGCCTGACGCGTAAAGTCTGCAATAAAAATTGCAACTGCAGTTGCCACACAAATTCCTGAAATAATCCAGAAACGGATGATCACCGTTGTTTCAGGCCAACCACTCAACTCAAAGTGATGATGGATTGGTGACATTTTCAGTAGACGTCGCTTGCGACCAGACGCCTTAAATACACCCATCTGCACTGCAACCGAACCAGCTTCAAAAACATTGATTCCACACACGATCGGCAAGAGCAAGTGTGTATTCGTTGTAACTGCGAGCATTCCTAATGCGGCACCGAGACCAAGCGCACCAACATCTCCCATAAAGATTCGAGCTGGCGCCGCATTCCACCACAAAAATCCTGCGCATGCTCCTGCCAGAGATGCAGAGAGCACAGCCAAGTCAAGTGGGTTGACAATGTCGTAAATGCGCGGATTACGAAACGCCCAATAGGCAATCACGGTGAACGCCAAAAAACCAAACAATGCGGAACCTGCGGCCAAGCCATCCAAACCATCAGTCACATTGACTGCATTGGTAGTGCTCCACACCATGATGGCCGTCCACACGATAAAGATCGGTCCAGTGATGTCCCAGCCGGGATATGTGGCGCGCGTAAACGAAATCGTCTCGACAACACCTGTCGTGCTCGACAATAGCCACAGCAACAGCAGAGTGATGCCAAACGTGATCCAACCCTTTTTCTTCCAAAAAATTCCTCGGTTGTGTTGGCGACGCACCTTCAAGTAGTCATCAAGAAAACCAATCGCTCCAAGCACAAAAACGGTAAGCCAAATAATGGCGGCCTGATCAGAAAACGGCAGACCCGCTCGCACATGTGCGACGGTCCATCCAATCGCACCCGCAAACAAAATAGCGATACCACCCATGGTTGGAGTGCCCTGCTTGCCCATCTGATGCACAGGCCCGTGATCCTCAGCGCTAAGAATTGGCTGACCTTTACCAAGCCGTGCAAAAATAACCATCAGCACACGCGTACCAATGAGCGACACGATCATGCCGATTGAACCTGCGATAAAAATTGGAATCATGAGAGCGCACCTATCAATTCATTGGCAACTTGAGCATCATTGAATGGCAGCACCCGATTGCCAATGGTTTGAGTTGTTTCGTGACCCTTGCCAGCGATGATCACGACATCACCTTTTCTGGCTGTCATTAACGCCAATTCTATTGCAGATCGGCGATCCAGCTCGACACTGACATGCGATCTGCCCACTGCATCATCAATGCCAGACATAATTTGTTGCGCAATGTCAGAAGGTTCTTCTGATCGTGGATTATCTGATGTGACGATGACACGGTCGGCGCCAAGTGCTGCAACCATCCCCATCATCGGACGCTTTGCAGTGTCGCGATCACCGCCACAACCGAACACCAAAATAATCTTTCCTCCGGGCACGATGACTTCTCGCGTGCTATCCAATACCCGACGAAGTGCGTCCGGAGTATGTGCGTAGTCAACAATTACATCAAATGGTGTGTCAGTCGATACCGCTTGATATCTACCAGCAACCGTTCCTGCGGCAGCCAATCCTGAAACAATGTCGACAGCGTCGACTCCAAGACTGGCCGCCACAGTGGCGGCAGCAAGCGAATTTAAAACATTAAATTTTCCACCGACAGCAACATGCACGGTGTTGTTGCGCCAAATATAGGAATGACTTTGGGGTGTGACCTCAATCTTGTCCACATCGCTCAAGCCAAAACTCAAGGTTTCTATGTCGGCTGCGTCGAGCAGTAATTGTCCGTGAACATCATCACCATTAACGATTCCTAAATTCGTAAACTGTTTATTAAACAAGCTTGCTTTCGCAGCGAAATACCGCTCTAAAGTTTTATGAAAATCTAAATGCTCTGGTGACAGATTGAGAAAAACCACCGCATCAAATTGTGTACCCACAATTCGTTGCAAGACAAGCGCATGCGACGTCACTTCCATCACGACCGCCCGTACACCAGAGTTGGCTGCATGCCATAAATTTCGCTGTAGATCACACGACTCAGGTGTGGTTCTCGCACCCGAAAGTGTTCCGAACACTTCGGTATTCAGTCCCTGTTGACGAAAGATCGCGCCCAAAAGGTGCGCAGTTGTTGTCTTGCCATTTGTGCCTGTAATACCGACAACTCGCATCCTTTTGCTCGGATGATCATATAAAGCACTCGCCATCTCGCCCATTGCGCGACGAGCGTCTCTCACGATTACCTGAGCACAATCGATGGGCAACTTGCGCTCGACCAATAGTGCTGACGCACCCGCATTCAGCGCATCTTGAGCAAAATCATGACCGTCGGTATGGTCACCCACTACACAGCAGTACATCGAGCCGTGGCTCACCTGCTTTGAATCGTTGGTGATGTCGCTGATAAGAACTTCAAGCGAGCCAACCGAGGTATACATCACACCGGGTAGATGACCAACGAATGTTGATTCAAGCAGCGCGCCAAGTGCTTGAGGTGCGACCATTTTCGTCGTCGCTTTCATCACTAGTGCGCTGGCCCTAACTCAACTGGACGCTGTTTTGGACATCCCATGTCTGTTGCTGCTGGTCGAATATCAAGTTCGTTGATCAGTACCTGTGCAATGTTTGCAAATACTGGTGCAGCCGCTGTGCCACCGAAGCGATCGCGAGATGCTGGATCTGGTTCGTCGATCGAGACCAACACGGTGAAGCGTGGATTTTCGGCAGGCAGAAATCCGACGAATGATGCGAAATACGCTCGTGATCCATCATCCTTGACGTATGTTCCGTTGTCTTGGCGTTTGTATCCCGTGCCTGTTTTACCGGCAACCGTGATACCAGGCACCTTTGCGAGTGACGCAGTTCCAAAACACACAACATCGCTCATCAGAGAGCGCATTGTTGCTGCTACTTCTGGTTTGATCACCGTATGGGTAGCCGATGGCGCGCTCGGCTGATTGATCCCGTTTAAGTCAATGACTGAGTTCACGAGCCGCGGTGCCACATAGACACCGTTATTTGCGACCACATTGACACCCGCAATCAGCTGCAACGCACTTGACGAATAGCCGTAGCCATAGGCAGTCGTAATTTTTTCAGTACCGCGCAACTCATTAAATGATTTGAGTAGTCCCTTGCTCTCACCCGGATAATCGACATCGGTCTTGGTACCAAACCCATACTCTTTGAGATACTTGTGCAACGTCTCGGCTGGCATTGTTTGCGCAATTTGCACTGTTCCGAGGTTTGATGAGTCAACCAGAATCTTGCGCACAGTCATCTCTTCAAGCCCGTGCGGGTAGGCGTCGGTGATCGAGTGCACCCACTTGGTTCCTTCGTTAAATACTTGCTTGCCAGGAACCTGAAAGACCGAGTTAGTTTCAACTGTTGCTTCATTCAGCGCGGCAGAAACGCTAAATACTTTTGCTACGGATCCTGGTTCGTACGCATCCACTGCTGCAAAGTTGCCCGAGTCTGCGGTGTATGTACCATCAGCATTTTTACGAATCGTCGACATTGCGTAAATTTCCCCAGTTGTTGAGTCCATCACGATCGCTGCGCCACCACGAGCGTTGAGGCGCGTGATTTGTTGAGTAACAATTGCATCTACTTGAAACTGAATGTTGCGATCAATTGTCGTCACCAGATCTTGACCTGGCACTGCGACCTGACTGGAGTCATCGCCAATAGGTATCGACTGACCCTTGCTGTTTACTTCGCGCACCGTTCGACCGTCAGTGCCTCCAAGCAGCTCATCGAATTGCCCTTCCAGACCAGAGATGCCAATGCCGTCGATGTCGGTGCGACCAACAAGGGCACGCAGGCCATCAGACGTGAGAGTTCGGCTTTCCTCTGAATACGACGAGATTCCGGCAAGATTGAGTGCGGCCAGCGCAGCAGCAACCTCGGTTGTGGCTTGGCGAGCAATGTAGAGAAAACTCGAAGCCGTATTTTGCAGCTTGCTTGCAAGCACCAACTCGTCTTCTGGCGACATACCAAGAACAAGGGCGATCGCGTGTGCAGTTGCAACCGGATCAACGATTATTCTTGGATCAGCGAATACGGTGCGCGTTGGCACTGGCAAGGCAAGCTCTAGCCCATTGCGATCGAGAATTGAGCCTCGCTCAGCAAAGGCGGTGGAAATTCGAGTTCGTTGACTCACGCTTGCATCGCGATAACCACCTGCGCCAATTGTTTGTAAATATGAGACTCGAACAAGCAATGTCATTAACAACAACGAGACCAACACATACATCGCAACAAGTCGAAATCGAATCTTGCCACCCTGCAAGTTGGCATAAAAATCTGTGACCGAATTTCGAGCACGATCTCGCACCACATCGGCAGCGTTTGGACGACGACGAGCTTGCTTGCTTTCTTGATTTCGCGCCTTCTGTCGCGGCTGTACGCGTGTCGTAGGCACTCGCCCGCCTCGCCCGCCTGCTACTACGCTCACGGTTTTACCTGCACTTGTTGCAACTTCGCGAGTGGCGCAAGCGGATCAAAACTCGACATTGCAGCTGGTTCAGCAATCTTCGGATCCATCAGTCCTGTTGCAATCACAACCTGTGCGACAACATCTTGTGGAACCTCAACAAATCGTGAGCCGAGACCTTGCGACATACCTTGTAAGCCTGCCTGCGTGCGCAGATATTCTGGTGCGAGCAATCCTGCTCGTTGGCCACGAAGTTGATCCTGATACAACTTTGCCAAGCGCAATTCGCTCGACACATGGTCCAACTTCAATTGCAGTTCGGCAATCACTGCCTGAAAACCGATTGCGATACTCATCAGGAGAAACAAACCAACAGCACCTGCGGCAAACAAGCGAATTGTCCGACGAGTTGTCTGAGGAACGAGAGCGAGATGGCGCTCAGGGGGTGTCGACTGCACTCGACGTCGACCAGGCTGTGGCCCACGTTCAACTGCAATCGCTAGCGCCATCTCAACTACTCAGTTTCTCGATGACCCGCAAACGCGCCGAAGCAGCTCGTGGGTTTTGTTCGATCTCTTGCGCACTTGGGCGCTCACTCACTCGCACTTTGCGAACCAGTTTGTGCAAGGGCGATGCGTGATGGTGATATGGCGATGCAACTAGTCGCACTTTCGGATCTGCCTCTGCATCTTTGAATGCTTGCTTGACGATGCGATCTTCTCCTGAGTGATACGACAGCACTGCGATGCGCCCGCCGGGACTGGTTGCACGAATTGCTTCGTTCAGAGCGTGAGGCAAGATGTCGAGTTCCTTATTGACTTCAATACGAATTGCTTGGAAGCTGCGCTTTGCAGGGTGGCCCCCGGTGCGCCGTGCTGGAGCAGGAATGGCCCCCGCAATGATCTCGGCCAGTTGCACCGTGTCGGTTATTGGTCGTGCAGCAATGATTGCCTTGCTAATGCGATATGCAAATCGCTCGTCGGCGTTGTTGCGCAGTACGTGTGTCAGTTGTTCTACGTCATACGAGTTCACCACGTCCGAAGCCTGAAGTTGCTGCGTGGTATCCATGCGCATATCAAGTGGTCCTGCATTGCGATACGAAAAACCACGATCCGCCATGTCCAGTTGAGGCGATGAAACTCCTAGATCAAAAAGCGCACCAGATATTTCGGTAATACTGTTGCGCTCGAGTATCGATGCAATCTCGTCAAAGCGACCCTGCTCGATCATCAGACGATCGCCAACTTCTGTATTTTCGCCGACCAGTTTGCGACCGTGCGCAATCGCAACGGGATCTTGATCTATGCCGAGCACACGCATCCACGGATACGCAGTCAACAACCGAACCGTATGTCCTGCACCACCCATCGTTGCGTCGACAATGACACCGTGTGGCACTGGCGCAAACACTTCGACGATCTCTGCTGCCATGACAGGCTCGTGACCAAATGAATTCGATTCATTTGACGTCGCTGCTTTATCTACTCGGCTACTTACGTGGTTATTTAACGAGCTTGACATAATTGCGTGTTCACGATCGCAATGTGTTTGCGTAACTTCAGGACACCTGTGCTTCGCTCTTCAGCAGTCCCCCGGCTCGCGGTGCCGCCGGGATGTCTCCCCGCGCGTACGAGATAGAAGCGGGCGGAGTTGATGCTGTCTACCTTGCTCACCGGAAGACTGCTGAAGAGCGAAACCTTGGTCCCGAACTTGCTACACGTTGCTTTGGTTCGTGACTTGTCTCCCTTCGGCAGCTTCTCTATTGACCGGTGCCCGCAATTTGCTGCAGGCCTTCGTCGCTTATGCGCTGATGGCGCGTTGGATCCCAAATTTCTGCGCGGTCAAATGAACCGCTGACAACGACTCGCGAATTGAGTGTGAGGCCGGCGTATTCGCGCAAGATCTCGTCGATGTTGATTCGCCCTTGGGCATCCACAACAACTTCAAATGTGTTGCTCGCAAGCGCACGCTGCTGATTGCGGTCCATCTCGCCCGAGCGCACTTTCTCAACCGCATCTTTGGCAACTGCCTCAAATGCCTCTGCCGTCAAAATATCGACACACTTATCTCGACCGATCGAGAGGTAACAACGGGGCTCTAAACGGGGACGAAACGAAGCAGGCAACCCAAGTCGACCCTTTGGGTCCAACTGACGCTCATGCACCCCTACAAACACTGTGGCCTCCGCTGCCGTTTACTTATTCGTACTTTCCTTGCTGCCACTGGGTTTGAGCCATCGCCCCTACCAAGTGGCTTTACATTATCCCCACTTCCCCCCACTTACAAGTATTATCCCCCACTTTTCTCCACTTTTTTATTGGACGATTTTTCGGGGCATAGCGAAGCCACCGCAGGGCAAAAAGGATGCACTCGAGCGCGAGTTAAACGCGAGTTATTTGCGCCATAAATGCAGCCAGCACGTCACTGGCCGACAAGCCGCTGGCGATTTGGCTCAATGGCATCACACTGTGTTCAAGATTTGACTGCAGTTCCGCACGACCGTCATTGGGGTCACTCAGCAACCGACCAAACTGTTGCGACAAAACTGAATCCCACTGCAAATACATCGTGCACTGAAAACGCGCCAAGTCCCGAGTTCGTCTTTGGCTGATGCCCACAATTTTTGCGGGGTTGCCAGCATCGTCAAGCGTCATCACTTCGCCAGGTCCGGCGCCAGAAAAACAGACACGGTCGTCATATTTGCCCCGCACCAAATCTTGGCAATGTACATAGGCATGTATTTTTCTTACAGCTGCGAGCGATTCGATTGCAGCCAGCCATACATCGCCCAACCACCATGCTGCTCGTCCAACATCATCGATCCAGAGACGATCATCTTTGGGTATCACTACGTCTAGCCATACCTGCTTGCCAGGTGACAGAAACACCATCCCCCCACCACTTCTTCGGTGCACGATTTCTACATGCTCATTTACACACGCATCCAGATCGAGTTCGGCTTCAGTCTGTCGCGAACCCAACACGATTGCAGGAGTGGTGATGTCTACGTTCCACACACTTCTTTCAGCAGGAAGATCGCGCCCATGTTGTTCACTTGCTGTTGTGCGCACATCGCGCACGCGCCATGTCGATTTAGGATGCAGCGGCAAGATACTGCTTCCACTCGTCGGGCACACGTCCCACCGACACAGTGATCCACGCCAGTTCACGTGGGGCAAGAGGCTGCGACTCGAGCAGCATTCCAGCCTCTTCGGGAGTTCTGTCTCGCTTTCGTAAATTGCATGGACGACACGCTGCTGTCACATTTTCCCAGATGTGCATGCCTCCACGTGATCGCGGCATTACATGGTCAATCGAGTCGGCGACTCCGCCGCAGTACTGACAACGGTGATCATCTCGAGCAAACACTGCACGACGAGAAAGTGCGGTACGGCGGTGGTACGGAACCTTGACCATGTAACGAAGTCGAATCACAAGCGGACCAGGGATGCTCATCGTTTCCGAATGCACTTCCGTTCCATCGTCCTCAATGATTTCGGCTTTGTCCGACAGCACCAAACACACAGCGCGTCGCGCCGAGACAACACTCAGCGGCTCGTATGTTGCATTTAATACCAGCGCGCTTCGCATCAGTTATGCCTTGAAGAGTCGTCGACGCATCGACGTTCCGGTACTGTGCCAATCTTTTGACCATTCCAAATAATCGATGATGTCGGCAATCTCTGGTTGGTCGACGCCATATCCATATTGAGTGATCATTCGAAAATTGATATAGGCGCGCGAAGGCACTGGCAGATGCGAACCATTGCGCCACCACTGTCGTGGCACTAACCGCTTGGCCGATCGAAGCGCCGTCATCCACAGACCGGGCCGCACAACAACAGCACCAATCAGTTTGAAATATATTCGGAAAGCCAACATCAGATCAGCCCGGCTTTGGTTCCTTGGGTAGACCCAACACCATCTCGCCGATGATGTTACGCTGCACCTGAGACGAACCTGCATAAATTGTTCCTGCGCGAGCATTCAAAAATGTCATCGCCCAACTCATTGAATCGTTTGGTGCACCAGCATCGTCGGTCGAAAAAGCACTTGAAGGTTTGCGACCTGTCGGAACCATTGCATCCATTCCCAAAAGATCTACGCCCAATTCGGTAACGATCTTGTGGTACTCGCTCCAGTACAACTTAAAGATTGCTCCGTCAGGTCCAGGGTGATGTCCGGCCAAAAACTTTGTCAATGTGCGCATGCCCAGGTAACGCATCACTTGCACTTTGGAATAACACCATGCCAATTTTTGACGAATACGCGGGTCGTTGCTGACTCCACGATCTTTTGCCAGTTGCAACAACCGATCAAACTCAGCCTCAAACGCAATTGGGGCAATCGATGCCGCAGCCCCACGCTCAAAACCAAGCAGACCCATGGCAACGGCCCAACCGTTGTTCACGCCGCCAACCACATTTTCTTTTGGCACCACGGCGTCTGTGTAAAACACTTCGTTAAATTCGCTCTCACCCGACAGCATCTTGATTGGTCGAACCTCGATACCGGGCTGCCTCATGTCTACGAGCAAAAACGAGATGCCTTTATGTTTTGGAGCATCAGGGTCTGTTCGTGCAAGCGTAAAAATATGATCGGCAAGATGTCCGGCTGACGTCCAAATCTTTTGTCCGTTCAATACCCATTGATCGCCGTCCAGCTCTGCACGCAAACCAACGTTTGACAAATCGCTACCGGCGTTTGGTTCGCTGTAACCCTGACACCACGTATCTTCGCCAGCGAGCAAGCGTGGCAAGTAATGACGCTTTTGCTCTTCTGTTCCAAACAGCAACAACGTGTTGCCAAGCATCTGAATGCTAAACACATCGTTGTGTCCACCCGTTGGCACTCCAGCGCGAGCAAATTCTTCGGCGATGATGACTTGTTCAAGTTCCGACAAACCGCCACCACCAAACTCGACTGGCCAACCAGGAGCAAGGTATCCAGACGAAAACAGAGTTGCGCGCCATTCGGTAACGAAATGCTCAAGCGCATCGCCTGTCAGTGCGCCAATGCCTTTCCAACTCGGGGGCAACTTCTCGGCCAAAAAGGCCTGCACTTTTTCGCGATACTCTTCCGCCGCTGCGCTGTATGTCGGGTTCATGGCACTTAACGCTAGTACGAAGCCCTAGCCAAACTCGCAGCGCCAATTAATGGTGCTGCATCGCCTAGACCAACGGGCAACACCTTCATTCCGCGAATAAATTCAAGGCGTGCCGAGCGATCAAGCTCGTGCTGGACGGCCAAGAAGAACGGAGCCCCGAATCCGAGGGCAACCGAACCCCCGATCACACAGAGTTGTAAATCCATGAGCGCTCCAACTGACACAAGCGCTCGCCCAACAAGTTTTCCTGCCGTGATCTTGACATCATCGGAGGCCTCTTGGCTTCGTCGACCAGTTATTGCCTCTATCGACTTGCCAGACACATGTGCCTCTAAACATCCGTGGGCTCCGCACTCGCACAACCTGCCGTCGGGTTCAACAATGACGTGTCCAATATGACCAGCGTTACCAAGTTGTCCTGTCACAAGTTTGTTGTTTGAAACGATGCCGCCACCGACTCCTGTCGACACAACCATTCCAACAACATCAGAAACGCCGACAGCACTGCCACACCACACTTCTCCAAGCACTAATGCTTGAGCATCGTTGGCAATGTACGTAGTCAAGCCTGTTGCCTGTTCGACTGCCGAACGCAAACCAAAGCCTCGCCAATCTGCAATGTTCAGTGGCGAGACATGTTCTCCACGCAACGTCATCGGCCCACCGCATCCAACACCGCACGCGTCAAGCCGCACCGGAGACTCCAGCATTTGCGCGTCGATCAGTTTTTTTAGTGCACCCCATACGTCTGTTGCAGGCGTTTGGGTTTGCATCCGCGACAACAGCTCACCACTTGTCGACACCACACCAACAGCAAGTTTTGTTCCGCCAATATCAATGGCGAGGAAACCAGAAGAGCTAGATATCTTTGCCAAATTTGATTCGGCTCGAAGCAGCATTTGTGCGCGCCTTGCGCAAGGACGCGGCAACATCTTTGAGGCCAACCTTGCTCATCGCACGCAATTGCTTTTCAATAATCAACACACAGCCAAGCATCGCCAAAAAACCAGCGAAGGCCAAGAGAAAATGCACTTGCAATGTAGCGACGGTAAATACCAGCGAAGCGAATGCTCCAAGACCAGCCCACCACACTTTGCGCACCGAGTGCGCATAGATGCCAGACGGCTTCACTGAATTCGCAAAGCGCTCGTCAGTCTCGAGCGATTGCTCGATCTGCTGCAAGATCCGTTGTTCTTCCGCTGACAGTGGCATAGTTACCTCATCTTATTGCTCGGGACCCCATTTTGATGAACCCGGTCGCCGTTTGGAATGAAGCGTGCTGGCCAAGCCAATTGCGTCGTCTCCAAATCGTTCTCGAATGTCGTCAATGGCTGCAGTGGCCGGAGCCCACACCTCGTCCAGTGATGTGACGTCCTGACTATGAGTCCCTTCGTCAAACAAGCTGAGTTGCGCCCCAGGTTCTGCAAAGTTGCGAGTTGAGATACCTACCAGCCGCACACCTCGTGCCATTTCAACATCAACCAATAAGCCTTCAATCATCTGCATCATTGCTTGTGCACTCGTTATCGGCGTTGGGCTTGTATTTGACCGCGTGATCGACACAAAATCGGAATACTTAATTTTGACCGTGC
Source organism: Actinomycetota bacterium (assembly GCA_027592925.1). Taxonomy (GTDB): domain Bacteria; phylum Actinomycetota; class Acidimicrobiia; order Acidimicrobiales; family Ilumatobacteraceae; genus UBA3006. The sequence continues at coordinate 21,520 of JAQCJO010000021.1, forward strand.
AGGTTCGCGGCGCAAGTCCTTCGTCCCGACACCTCCTGGCAACCAGATCCGACAGCCGCACAAGATGCCGACGCACTATCTCGCTATCAAATATGTCACTACTAAATGTTTCTTCGTGGCCGATCGATTTCGAGTCCAAGTTTGGCTCTACTTCCCGTTCGTCAATGCCATTCGCAAGCTGATGGAGATGGGTTGCATGAGCGTCTCCTAGTAAATGTTTCAAAATCTGCAGATCAATGACAGCCATTTCTGCAACAGTCTTGATGCTTACGCTTTGCAATTTCGCAAGCGTGGCAGGACCAACGCCCCACAGTGCTTCAACGTTGAGGCCGTGGATAAATTCTCGTTCCTTGCCTCTCTCAATTTGCACAACTCCGCGCCCTGGTCGCACGCTCACGTGATCGGCAATCGGCTTTGCTGTCTTTGATGCCAACTTTGCAACGAATTTGCTCGTTGCAACGCCAACACTGCACACCAAACCCACTTCATCAAAGACCCGTTTTCGAATTGCTTCAGCGATTGCTACTCCATCGCCAAGCAATCGTTGCGCTCCGGTCACATCCAAAAAAGCTTCGTCGAGAGAAAGCCCTTCAACAAGTGGTGTGAAGTCTCGAAAAATATCGAACACTTGCGAACTGACCTGAACATAGAGATCCATGTCACCAGGCAAAAAAATTGCATCGGGACACAATCTGCGTGCCCGCACTGACGGCATTGCCGAAAACACTCCATACCTGCGCGCCTCATACGACGCGGCGGCAACAACTCCCCGCTTCCCTTCGCCCCCAACGACAACTGGCTTACCCCGCAGTTCGGGACGTTGGCACAACTCCACCGCTACATAAAACATGTCCATATCAACATGCAGGATTGTTCGGGCTGGTTTCACGACAACAACTACGCTAATCGGGTGCCGCAAACCCCGAACGACAAGCGCACTCTGTCAGCGCTTCCATCACCCCGCGCCCGAGTCATCGCATTCGCCGGAGTAATGATTGCGGGTGCTGCAGGTGCTGCGATCGGATACTCGCTCGTTGATTTGCAATGTGATGGCGAATGTTCCGTTGGCACAGGCATTGGCCTATTGCTCGGCGCAGTTATTGGCGCAATCGGCATGTCGATTGTCAGCGTGTTAGTGCTACGTGCAGTTGGAGAATGGCGCGAACTTGCCGACAACTGATCCACTCGCTTCTCAACTTCTGCAGGTTGCAACCACGTTGGCTCAACAAGCCGGAGACATGGCTCTTGACGGGCGCCGAAGCGGTCTGAATGATGTTCAAACCAAGTCAACCGCAACCGACATGGTGACCGAGTTTGACAAAGCATCCGAAGTACTGATCGTGCAAGGGCTTGCCATGGCGCGCCCAGATGATGCGATTATCGGCGAAGAGGGCGCGAGTCATCCGGGCACAACAGGCATCACGTGGCAGATCGACCCAATCGACGGCACCACCAACTTCTTTTACGACTTACCAACGTGGGCGGTGTCGATCGGGGCTGTCGACGAACATGGATCGCTTGCGGGCGCCGTGTACATCCCTGCTTTAAACGAAATGTTTACTGCAGTTCGTGGAGGTGGAGCGTTTTGTAACGACGAGCCAATCCGCTGCAATCCGCTCGACGACATTTCCAAAGCACTTGTCTGCACAGGTTTTAGTTACTTAGCCGAACACCGCACGGTGCAGGCCACCAGAGTTTCAAAGTTCATTCATCAAGTTCGTGACATCCGACGCTTCGGAGCGGCATCAATAGATATGTGTTTTGTCGCCTGTGGCAGGTTCGATGCATACTTCGAAGAAAACCTCCACTCGTGGGACATCGCTGCTGGCGATCTGATTGCCCGCGAAGCAGGATGCCAAACTGGCGACTTTGCAGGTAATGCATTGCGTCCTGCCCAAGTATTGGTCTCCAATCCCAACATATTCAGCCAACTTGGCAATCTCATTTTGACTTCCAGCACCTCCGATCGGTAAGTATTAGGCCCATGGCGATTCGAGTCTTAACTGTTGAGGACGATGAGCGCATCAGAGCATCGGTCAAACTTGCTCTCGAAGACGAAGGCTGGATCGTTGACGAGGCCCCGACAGGCGAAGACGCGATTGCAATCTTTCGAAGCACTCCTGCCGACGTGGTACTGATCGACATCATGCTTCCTGGCATCGACGGTTTTGAACTTTGTCGCACGATTCGCAAACTGAGCGATGTCCCCATCGTCATGGTCACTGCACGTGTTGACACTCATGATGTTGTCGCTGGGCTCGAGGCTGGTGCAGACGACTACCTCACCAAACCTTTTGCACCGAAAGAACTTTCGGCCCGCATTCGTGCGCTATTGCGACGAGTACGTCCGTCTGCACCGGGACATTCAAAATTTGTGTTCGGAAATCTCGAAATCATCCCCGACGAAGGCAAGGTAACGCTCGGTGGCAAAGATGTGCCGCTGACCAAAACTGAATTTCGTTTGCTGTGCGAATTAGCCCACGATCCAAATGGTGTGTTCAGCCGCGAAGTATTGCTCGACAAAGTTTGGGGTCACGGATATTTTGGTGATGGACGATTGGTTGACGTTCACATTCGCCGTCTGCGGATGAAAGTTGAAGTAGATCCTGCCGAACCAACACATGTGGTGACAGTTCGCGGGCTCGGCTATCGCCTGCAGTCGTGACATTCGCACAGCCAACAACACGACCGCCCCGTTACCGGCGCACACGAGCCCGCCGAATCATTCGCAACACAGCACTTGCACTGCTGCCTCGTCGCATTGGCTTGCGCCACCGAATCCTCATCTCTTTCGGTGCTGGCGCAATGATCCTTTCGGCCGTCTTGGCGATC
>JAQCJO010000022.1 GCA_027592925.1 Actinomycetota bacterium
CTGTGCACAGTTGATTCACCTCGAGAGCGAAAACCCCGACAAGGACATCAACATCTATATCAATAGCCCTGGTGGAGATATCACGGCTCTGTTTGCTATCTACGACACCATGCAATTCATCAAAAATGACATTGCAACTATTTGCCTAGGTCAGGCCGCGTCGGCTGCCGCTGTGTTGCTTGCCGCTGGCACGAAAGGCAAGCGCCTGGCATTGCCACACTCACGAGTTTTGTTGCACCAGCCATATGGTCAGGTTGGCTACAGCCAAGTAACCGACCTCGAGTTGGCTGCTCGCGAAATTTTGCGGATGAGGGAGTTACTCGAAGGAATTTTGGCAGAGCACACCGGTCAGTCGGTGGAGCGCGTGCACAACGACACCGATCGCGATTTTGTTCTCGAAGCACCTGCTGCTCTTGAGTACGGAGTGATTGACGAGATCATCACTGCTCGCACACATGCCGACCGCACGAGCCCGATTCGCTGAGCACCGGAAACTGACTCATGGCAAAATTTGGTGATACAGCCGAACTGATCAAGTGTGCTTTTTGCGGCAAATCGCAAAAGCAAGTCAAAAAACTTATTGCTGGTCCTGGTGTACACATCTGCGACGAGTGCATCGAGCTGTGCAATGAGATTGTTGATGAAGAGTTTGGTCAGGTTGCCGAAGTTGGTTTAGAAGAACTTCCAATTCCACGCGACATCCGCGCATTTTTGGACGAGTACGTCGTCGGTCAAGAACAAGCAAAGAAAGTTTTGGCCGTTGCGGTGTTCAATCACTACCGTCGCATTAAATATAAAAATTCGGGCAATGCTCGTCGCGACGAAGTCGAACTGCAAAAGAGCAACATCTTGCTGCTCGGACCAACCGGTTGCGGCAAGACACACATGGCTCAGACACTCGCCAGATTGCTTAATGTTCCATTTGCTATTGCCGACGCAACCGCACTGACCGAGGCTGGCTATGTGGGTGAAGACGTTGAGAACATTTTGCTCAAGTTGCTGCAAGCTGCCGATTTTGATGTGAAGCGTGCCGAGATGGGCATCGTATATATAGATGAAATTGACAAGGTCGCGCGCAAGAGCGAGAACCCTTCAATCACCCGCGATGTCTCGGGCGAGGGTGTTCAACAAGCGTTACTCAAGATTCTTGAAGGCACGGTTGCTTCGGTGCCACCACAGGGTGGCCGCAAGCATCCACACCAAGAGTTCATCCAAATAGACACGACAAACGTGCTGTTTATTGTTGGCGGAGCGTTTTCTGGGCTTGACACAATCATCGAAAACCGTATTGGTCACAAGGGTGTCGGTTTCCATGCTGAGGTGCGCTCGAAAGCAGAGAAGGATCCTGGTCAGTTGTTTGCGCAGGTATTGCCAGAAGACTTGCTGAAGTTTGGAATGATTCCTGAATTTATTGGCCGACTGCCGATGGTCGGCGCAGTACACAGCCTAGATAAGGCAGCGTTGATCTCGATTTTGACAGAGCCAAAGAACGCATTGCTCAAGCAGTATCAAAAGTTTTTTGAGTTTGAAGACATTGAACTTGAAATAACGCCAGCTGCTCTCGTGGTAATTGCCGAACAAGCATTGCATCGAGGCACTGGTGCTCGCGGGTTGCGCGCAATTTTGGAAGAAGTATTGCTCAACACGATGTACGAAATACCTGGTCGCACCGACGTTGCACGTGTGGTGTTTGACAAAAAATCAATAGCTACGAAGTCGAGTCCTGAACTCGTGATGCGAAACACTCGCGTGACTCGTCAGCGCCGCGCCGCTTCTTAAGAACTAGCCTGCGCATCATGCAATACGGCGAGGCACTCAACTATTTAGACGAACATGCCAGCTACGAAAAAACTGGTCGCGTCGAATCTCCTTCACTCGACAACATCAACACCTTTATGGATTTGATGGGTCAGCCGCAATTGAGCTATCCAGTAATCCATATCACTGGTACAAATGGCAAAGGTTCAACTACACAGATCATTACGCAGCTATTGATCGCTCATGGACTGCAAGTTGGCACATACACGAGCCCTCATTTGGAAACCTTGAGTGAACGAATATCGCGCAATAACGAACCAATTAGCGAGCAAGACTTTGCTGATTGCGTTGCCGCTATCGCCGACATTGAAGTGATAGGTGGCGTGCGACCTTCGTATTTTGAAATCATGACTGCGGCAGCCTTTCGGTATTTTGCCGACACCGCTGTTGATGTGGCAGTGATTGAAGTAGGGATGCTTGGTCGATGGGACGCAACCAACGTTGTGAATTCGTCTGTTGCAGTGATTACCAACATTGCTTTGGATCACACAGAATTTGCTGGACCGCGACTGGAAGATATTGCTTTTGAAAAAGTTGGCATCTCCAAACCGGGAAGTGTGCTCGTCGTAGGCGACACCAACGAAGATCTGCGTGAAATTTGGAATGCTGCCGAATCAGCTGCTGTGTTGCTTCGAGGAAACGATTTTGAAATATCTGAAAACGAGTTGGCTGTTGGTGGGCGCATGATTGATGTGCGAACTGAGCGTGCTGCATATAAAGACTTGCCGCTGCCGCTGCATGGACAACATCAAGGCGAAAACGCTTCGATTGCATTGACGGCGGTAGAGGAATTTTTTGGCAATGTGCTCGATATCGAAGTGGTACGCGAGGGTTTTGCTGCAGTAAAGATGCCTGGCCGATTTGAAGTGCTCGGTCGCGCGCCACTTGTAGTGATTGATGGTGCACATAACCCAGCAGGTGCCGATGTGTGTGCTCAAGTATTTTTTGATGATTTTTCTCCAGAAGGAAAACGAATCTTGGTGGTTGGAGCACTCAAAGGTCGAGATCCGCAGATGTTGCTTTCGGCATTGCGTGCAGATGAATTTGATGTGGTGATTTGTTGTACAGCACCATCGCCTCGTGGTCTTGCGGCAAATGATCTAGGTAGTGCCGCAAAGCAGATGGGTTGTGAGCAAGTTGTGGTGTGCGAAACAGTTGAGGCAGCGTGCGATATTGCACTGAATATTGCTCGTGAAGAAGATGCTGTGCTTGTGGCAGGAAGTTTGTATGTCGTAGGTAGTGCTCGGACCTTCCTGCGCCGTAAACTGTAGGGATGAGCACTAAAACACTTGTCCTACTCAAGCCAGATGCAGTCGAGCGCGGTCTCGTTGGAAGCATTCTCTCAAGGTTTGAAACCAAAGGTTTGAAGATCGTGGCGATGGAATTGCGCACATTGAATGCCGCAATTTTGGAACGCCACTACGAAGAGCACAAGGGTAAGGGTTTTTACCCAGAGCTCGTGGCCTTTATGTCGCGAGGCCCAGTGGTGGCACTTGTTGTTGAAGGACCAGAAGATGCGTGGGAAGTGTTGCGTACGATGATGGGTGCAACGAATCCGAAGGCTGCAGCACCAGGCACGATCCGTGGCGATTACGGCACGATGTTTACTGAAAACCTGATTCATGGAAGTGACTCTGCAGCCTCTGCGGCACGTGAAATTGGGATCTTCTTTCCAAATCTGTAGAACCTGATTGATCAACACGGTTAGGTAGGATTTGAGTATTAACCGCGTGCTCAGCATTGGTGTTGGCGCGCTAAGGAGACCAAAGCATGGCTGGTGGAGGCGCACTTTCGTTAGGACGTGACATCGCCATCGACTTGGGCACCGCCAACACACTTGTGTATGTCAAGGGCGAGGGTGTTGTACTCAATGAGCCGTCGTCGGTTGCCGTGGACAGCCGGACAGGCGAACTCGTGGCCGTTGGTTTTGAGGCCAAGCGAATGTGGGGTCGTGCTCCGCAAAATATTCGTTTAGTGCGCCCGCTGCAAGACGGTGTGATAGCCGATTTTGATGTGTGCGAAAAGATGCTTCGCTATTTCATTCAACAAGTGCACACAAGCAGGTGGAATAAGCCGCGAATGATTATTTGTGTGCCGTCGGAGATCACAGGCGTCGAGCGTCGCGCTGTGCAAGAGGCGGCAGAGTTTGCTGGTGCACGAAGACCGGTGTACATCATTGAAGAACCAATGGCTGCGGCAATTGGTGCCGGACTGCCCGTGCATCTTCCGAGCGCGAGTTTGATCGTGGACATCGGCGGCGGCACTACTGAGGTAGCAGTGATTTCTATGGGTGGCATCGTGACCGCATATTCGGCGCGTGTTGCTGGCGACGAACTGAACCAAGCAATTGTCGAGATGTTTAGAACCGAGTTTTCGTTGGATGTTGGTGAGAACACTGCCGAAGAAGTAAAGCTGCAACTCGGTTCGGCGTGGCCATTGGCAGAAGAATTGACAGCCGATGTAGGTGGCAGAGACACGTTGACGGGTTTGCCACGCACACAAGTGGTGACAAGCGAAGACGTGCGCAGCGCAATTGGTCCTGGTGTGACAGCGATAGTCGATGCAATCAAAACAACGCTTGAGCGCACCCCGCCAGAGTTGGCGGCCGACATCATCGGACACGGACTGACGCTGTCGGGTGGTGGGGCATTGCTGACCGGGCTCGCCGAGCGCGTTACATGCGACACCGGCATTCATGCATTTTTGGCACCCGAGCCATTGTTCTCAGTGGTGTTGGGTTGTGGCATGACTCTTGACAACATTGAAGCCATGAAAGGTCTGACTGCTCAGACCTCTTTAGAGTAGGTCTGCGTAGGGTTTCCTAGTGGCTGTTCGGTCAGTGAAGTCAAGACGGATCATGGCGCTGCTTGTGTTGACGTCGATCATCTTGGTGACACTCGATCTGCAGGGAAGCGCGGCAACAAAGTCGCTGCGGTCGATTTTTGGAGCAGTGTTTAGGCCAGTCGAAAGTGTGGCACGGGTAGTGACGCGTCCTGCAACAAACGCGTGGTACGGAATAACTCACTACAACGACGTGACGGCAGAAAATGAACTGCTGCGAGAGAAGATCGCGCAACAAGAAGGTGCGACAGTTGCGGCTGCGGCATCGGTGCGCTTGTCACAAGAGTTGCTTGCGCTAAACGGATTGCCAACATTGGCAGGAATCAACTCGGTGAGTGCTCAAGTGATTGGTGACTCTCCATCCAATTTTGTACAAAGTGTCGAGATAGATCAAGGTACGGAGAGCGGCATCAAAGTGGGGATGCCTGTGCTCAATGCTGCTGGACTTGTAGGCAAGGTCACTCAGGTGTTTGCAAACCGCGCAGTAGTGATGTTGATTACCGACCCGCAATATGCGTTGTCTGTCAAGATCATCAACGCGCCAAAGACCTCGGTGACGACGGTGCCAAATCAAGACCCTGCATCCACGGTGACAATCGTTTCGGTGCCCGTGACGATTGACCCACTAATAACTGTTCCGACCGTGCCAGCAACATCAAACATAGCTGGTTTTACTCCAGGCTCAATCGTCGCGCCACGAACTCCCATCATCTCTTCGTCATTAACAATTCCACCTGGCAGCAATGTGTCGGTGCGTGAGACCGGAATTTTGGAAGGACGCGGTGCTGGGCGTGTGCCAACAGTGCGTTTCGTCGACGCTGCTCAGCGCTTTGGTGTTGTGCAGCCTGGTTCGCCAATTGTGACAGCAGGTGGTTCGCTCAGTCTTGCGCCACCAGACATTGTGGTGGGAACTGTGTCTCGAGTGAAAGAGAGACTCGGAACGGCTGGACCATTGTTGGAGATCGACATCGTTGCAGACTTGAGTAATTTAAGTTTCGTTCGCATCTTGTTGTATCAACCGATCACTGAGCGAACGGCACCGTGAGCGAAAGACTGTTGCGATTAATGGCAAGTCGTTGGACACGGCTGGTGTTGGTGTCGTTGATCTTGCTTGGATTGCAAACCACGTTGCTGAATGACATGCGACCATTCGGTGTGATGATCCCCGTGATGCTGTTATTTGCTGTGTCTGCGGGAACAATCTATGGGTCAGAGATTGGAGCAATCTCTGGTCTGATCATTGGTGTGATGTATGACTGTGTGTTGTCAACACCACTTGGACTTGCATCGTTGGTGTTTGGCTTGGCCGCATACACGGCTGGCCTCCTGCCCTTTTTTGTTCGAGAGCCAACGTGGTGGACGAGAGTCATCACCATCGGGACGGTTGGAGCATTGGGAGAGATGGCGTTTCCGCTTGCGCAGTCGATGGTGGGCTTCGGTGGACGGTTTCAACCACACGTTGTCGCGGTGGTTGCGTTTGTCGTTGTCGCTGGAATGATTGTTGCGCCGCTGCTCTTGCCGGTGTGTCGTTGGACTCTTAAAGAATCGCTTGTTGGGTAGCCACAATGGCAATTAATAATCGCTCACGAAGACTGACCGCGCTTGGAGTGGCGGCGGTCGTGCTGTTGGGTTCGCTGTCGGTGCGAATGTGGTTTATGCAAGCAGTTCAAGCCAAAGACAATGAGTCGGTGGTGCTTGCTGTGCGCACACGAACCATTCGTCTGTTGCCAGAGCGCGGACGCATATTTGATGCAAAGGGTCGGGTGGTTGCCGATAATAAACGTATTTTGACAGTGACGATTGATCGTGAAGTGTTGAAAGATCCGATTGATCGACTGGAGATGTTTCAGCGTTTGTCAGGACCGTTGGGGATGCCTATCGAAATGTTGTTTAAGAGATATGAAGACAAGCGTTTTGGACCCCTTGAGGCGTTGCCGTTGAAGGAAGACGTCTCGGAGGAAACAGCGTTATTTTTGGCCGAACGAATTGAGGATTATCCAGGCATCTACGTGCGCGAGGAATGGAAACGTAATTATCCATTTGGCGCAATTGGCAGTCATGTCGTTGGGTATATCGGTGCGATCTTGCAAAAGACTCTCGCGTATTACAAGTCGATTGGCTACGACCCGAATGAGCGGGTGGGTGGATACGGGGTGGAACAATCGTATGAACCCATCTTGCGTGGGACGCCCGGCTATTTGCGTTATGAAGTGAACGCGCAAGGAAAATTGTTGCGGTTGATTGAGCGAGTGGAGCCAATTGTTGGCAACGACTTGCACTTGTCCATTGACATGGGCCTGCAACAATTTGCGGAGCAAGCTCTTGAGACGCAACTCGTACTTCGTCGTCGTGTTGAGGCTGGAAACGTGCGGTTGCCCGATGGCACGCTCGATCCGCTATTTCCGGATGCTGTGTATTACAAGGCTCCTGCCGGGTCGGTTGTGGTGATGAATCACGACACTGGTCAAGTGATCGCTATGGCGTCGTATCCGAGATTTGATAACCGTTGGTTTGCTGGTGGAGTGTCGAGCAATAAATTTGCGCAGGTGTTTCCGCAAACGGATGACCCCGACTTGTCGATCTTGGTCAATCGCGCAATTTCTGGTCGCTACAACTTGGGATCGTCATTTAAGCCATTCGTTGCCTATGCGGCTCTGAACACTGGGCAATTGCCTGGCGGATCGACCTATGTGTTTGATGATCGCGGTACCTACAAACTGGAGAGTATTCCAAGCGACCGTTGTCAACAGGGCGTGAAGTGTGTATTTAGAAACGCTGTGTGTCGAGCAACAGGCTCGCCATGCAGATTTGGAAACGTAACGGTTGAAGATGCGCTGGCGGTTTCGAGTGACGCGTTTTTCTACAAAATTGGCGAGCAGATTCTGACTGAGCGTGGCTATAAGCCAATTCTTGAAGAGCAGGTGCGACTGTTTGGTTTTGGTTCACCGACCAATATCGATTTGCCAAACGAATTTGCCGGCACGATACCGAGTAAGGCGTTGAAGAAACGAATGGCCGATATTGGTGCTATTACAGAAGAATCGGGCAAGGCGTACTACGTCGGCGATCAAATATTGTTTTCGATCGGCCAGGGCTTATTGTCAGCAACTCCGCTACAAGTTGCCGCTGCATATGGCGTGCTTGGCAATGGTGGCAAATTTTTTACACCACATGTCGTACAAGAAGTGCTTGCGCCAGGAAACCCCGATAAAACGCCGGGAGTTGCAGATCTCACGTTGTCAAATGTGATTGAGCGCTTTGATACTCAAGAGCCCGTCAGGACTCTAGACATGACTGGCGATCGTCTTGATCCAATCGTGCGCGGGATGGCGCGTGTAATTAGGGGTCCAGGAGTTAATTTTGATTACTACCACAAGACAACAGGCGAGCTGTTGTTTAAGGGGTACCCGTACGACGTCCTTCCGATCGCCGGAAAAACCGGCACAGCGCAGGGGTTCAGTAACTTGCCGTGGAATGACTCGTCGGCGTTTGGAGCATTCAGCCTTGATCCATTGCAGCCATATTCGGCATTTGCTTATTTGGAGAAATCTGGATACGGGTCGCAGGCTGCTGCACCTGTAGTGAAATGTATTTTTACAGCACTGGCACAGCGATACAACTTGGACGGCGTGATCGCCGCTGATCCGCTCAATATTCAGAGTGGAATTGCCGCACCACCGTCGTACCTGCGTAATCCGTCGTGCTTGGCTGGCGGGCGATCGGATAGTCGGGACTGATGTCGCTGCAAACATTGAAACGCAAGTTTGGTCAGCCAACCAACAGTGGCGCGTTTGGATTTAGTGGAAGCTATGCAGACCCAATTCGCAACATTGATTGGATACTGATTGCGGTCGTTGTACTGCAATCGATCATCGGTTTATTCAACGTTTTTTCGACCACACACTTGCGGTTGATAGATCAAGAATTTGATCCATATTTTTATACACAACGCCAGGCTGGTTACATAATTGCTGCTGCTGCAGTTGCCGCGATCGTGATGGCTCTTGGCCATGAGTGGTTTAGAACACAAGTTGGCGTGCTGTACGGCGGATTGATGTTGCTGCTTGTTTTGGTGCTCGTGTATGGAGCCGTGCGGGGCGGCGCGCGTTTGTCATTTAATGTGCCGATTGTTTCCTTTTCGCTGCAACCAGCCGAGTTTGTGAAGCCCGTCATTCTCATTTTGATCGCTAGCTATTTCAGTGAAGCGAGCGATACCAAGATTGATTGGCATCACTTTGTGATGTCGCTGTATATCGTCGGTGCACCTGTTGCGCTCATTTTGATACAACCTGACCTTGGGTCGGCAACGGTAATTGTGGCTGGTGTTGTTGGCATCTTGCTCGTTGCTGGTGCGCGTCGCCGTTATTTGTTAATGATCACCGGGCTCTCGATCGCAACTATGGGCACGGTGATGGTCAATGGGTTTATCGGTACGTATCAGTTGCGACGTTTAGTTTCTTGGCTGAACCAAGACTCGCGCGACAAAGCACTTGAGTCTGTGGTGTTGCAAGTGCGGTTTGCAAAACGTGCAGTGTCGACAGGTGGTTTTTTCGGTAAAGGATATTTGGATGGTCCATTAACAAATGGCAAATACATTCCTGTGCAGTTCACCGATTTTCCATTTTCGGCGATTGCCGAACAATTTGGAATGTTGGGTGGAGGAGTAGTAATTGCGCTATTTGCTGTGATGTTGTGGCGAGTGTGGCGCATTGCCCAGATGGCGAGAGACCGCTTTAGTTTTTATATGACATGCGGAATTTTTACCCTGATGACATTCACAATTTTCCAGAACATTGGCATGACCCTTGGATTGACCCCCGTAAGCGGTCTACCGCTCCCATTTATTTCGTATGGGGGGTCGCACATGTTGGCGATGGGGATCATGGTGGGTCTTGTGCAGAGCGTGCATATGAGGCGCCTGGAATAGACAGACCAACAAAGCCCCAAATGTGCCGCATTTGGCAAGGGGCCAGGGGATAGCCTTGAGATATAGGACGGGCGATTTGCCCATCCAAAGGTCGATCACGCGATAGCGATCCGAAAGTGCGAAGACGAGTCTTCCTCTTTCGAAGCGCTGGACCGCGACGATATTGCACGTGGACGGCAACGCTGCCACCTCGGTGCGATATCTCATCAAGGAAACGAGCAAGACATGAGTGAAGTGGTTCCAGGGGCACCTGTGTCCGAGTATTCAGGCAATTCTGCTGATAGCACACCGGCTCGTGATGCACCGACTGTCGATACGTCAACTGACAACGCACCGGCGCAGCGACCCGCCCTCAGCCCAGAGTCAACTGCAGCAATTGCAGCCGCCAAAAAGCGTCGTCGTGGCCGCCGCGGAGGTCGCAATCGCAATCGCAATCGCACAAGCGCCAGTGGCACACGAACTCAATCTGTAAATACCAACACAGTGCACAACGACTCCGACGAAAATGACACTGATGATCTTCGGGGCGATGACGAGAGCGAGACGCTTTCCACTGCTCGCGTCCAGCAGCCGCCTCGGGCTCAGATCGAACCCCGCGAATTACCAGACCCGCCCCAAGAAGGTCGCATGATGTCGGCTGAAGTGGCAGGTGAGGCTTTGGTGCGAAAACCCCAGATTGGCGACACTCGTCCAGCACCACCAAGCGCTCAATCAACATCGCCCGCAGTGCAGGCTGCAAAGCAATCGAAGCGGGGTGCTCAACAAAGCGACAACGCTGATAAATCATCAGAATCTGGTGAGCGCAACAAGAGCCGTCGCGGGGGCAAACGCGGTGGACGTAACCGCCGTGGTCGAAGCAATCGCACAGATGACCGTGAAACAACACCTGGCACCGATGCAGAATTGATGGAGCGTCGTAAGGGCAAAGAGCGCAATGGCAAGGCTGTTGGTCGCTACCTCATGTGTGTTCAAGTGCGACCAGATTTCACGCAAGTTGCAATGCTCGAAGGCAGAAGCCTGATTGAGCATTACGTATCTCGACCAGCTGATGACGACTCACAGATTCACGGAAATATTTATTTGGGTCGCGTGCAAAATGTGTTGCCAGGCATGGAGGCAGCATTTGTCGACATCGGTACGCCAAAGAATGCAGTGTTGTATCGCGGCGATGTGCAGTTTGATAAAGAAGATGTTGTCGAACAGGGTGCAGACCCACGTATTGAGCAAGTACTGAAAGCGCGTCAATTGATTTTGTGTCAGGTGACGAAGAATCCGATTGCAGCAAAAGGTGGTCGACTGACACAAGAAGTGTCGCTGCCAGGACGTTTTGTCGTGCTCATTCCCGACTCGCGGACGTACGGAATTTCAAAACGGTTGCCAGAAGGCGAGCGTCGGCGATTGCGTGGAATTCTGGATCGAATCAAGCCAGAACAACACGGAATTATCGTGCGCACGGCCGCAGAGAATGCAACGGAACATGAACTGACAACAGACATGACCAGGCTGTTAGCGCAGAGGGATGCAATTCGAAGTGCTGCAGAAAAAGCAAACTCGCCAACGTTGTTGTACCGCGAACCGCCATTGGCAGTGCGCGTAATTCGTGAAGAATTTACAAGCGAGTACCGCGGCGTCGTGATCGATGACCCAGTGTTGTTTGCCGAAGTGCGTGATTACATTCAGGCCTTCAATCCAGAGTTTGCCGATCGTGTCGAGTTGTACAACCCTGCAGCCGACGAGCTTCCACTGTTTGAGCAATATCGCGTGCACGAGCAATTGCTCAAGGCACTCGACAAGAAAGTGTGGCTACCTTCTGGTGGCTCGCTGATCATCGAGCACACTGAGGCACTCACGGTGATTGACGTCAACACGGGCAAAAACGTGGGTAAGTCAAACCTGGAAGAGACTGTTTTTTATAACAACCTTGAAGCCGCAGAAGAGATTGCACGGCAATTGCGCCTGCGCGATATTGGCGGCATCATCGTCATCGACTTCATCGACATGGAGATCAGGGAAAATCGTCGCAAGGTGCTGGAGTCATTCAAGGACGCACTTGCTCGCGATAAAACTCGCACTCAAGTATTTGAGATTTCGGAACTTGGTCTTGTGGAGATGACCCGTAAACGCATTGGAGAAGGATTGCTGACGAGTTTTGCCGATGCCTGCGCAGTGTGCGACAGTCGCGGATTTACGCTCGATCTGTCAATGCTTGACTAAATACGGTTTAATGAATAAAGCCCAACCGGTGGTTGGGTTACTGGTAACTAAAGGGATAGGGTAAGAACTTCTTATGTACGCAATCATCGCATCCGGAGGCAAGCAAGAGAAGGTCGCCAAGGGCCAACAGGTCCATGTCGAACTGCTCGATGCTCAAGAGGGCTCAGAGGTGAAGTTCACCCCGATCATGCTCGTGGACGGTTCAACCATCTTGACCACTCCTGCACAGCTCGCCAAGTCTTCAGTAACCGCAAAAGTCATGGGCATTGCTGCTGGCCCAAAGATCGACGGCTTTACTTATAAGCGTCGTACCAACCAGCGTCGTCGTTTCGGTCATCGTCAAAAGTACTCGGTGATTGAAATCACCAGCATTCAGAAAGGCTAACTCTCATGTCGAAAACCAAGGGTGGCGGTTCAACCCGCAACGGTCGCGATTCGAACGCGCAACGTCTCGGCGTCAAAGTATTTGACGGCACAAAGATCACAGCAGGAACAATTTTGATTCGTCAGCGTGGCACAAAAGTGCACCCAGGTAACAACGTGGGCATTGGCAAAGACGACACGCTGTTTGCGCTTTCGCATGGCAGTGTCAAGTTTGGTGAGCGTCGCGGCCGCAAGGTTGTCGACGTTATTCCAAACATTTAATTCGTATCGATTCCCTGCGGGAGTCTGCTCGCATCCCAACCAAGAAGTGCTGTGCCTTGTCGGCATGCAAACCTGTCGGTCATGCCTCCAACATATGCAACAGCATTGTGTAGCGCCTCGGTTGAATGTGCTGGTGCAATGTGATGAGCAAGGCTGGCATCTTGATCGCTGTCGGTGAGCATGAGATGTGGGTGACTTGCGTAGTGCCCAACAAGTGCTTGTAGTAGATCGATAACCGACTTTGCTTGATTGCGAGATGCATCGCGCATGTAAATGTTGTCGTAGTTAAAGCGACGAAACTCGGCGAGAGCGTCGGCTTGTTGCGGTTGCATGCCGATACGACCGGTTGCAGCAGTTGCCGCGATCATTGACGAAATGAATGAGCGAAGTTGTTGTGAGCGAGCAGTGCCGCAATTGGTGTGCACTTGTTCTGGAAGTTGGTCGAAGGTGACAATTCCGGTCGCTGCGGCATCTTCAAAGTCGTGACACACATAGGCGATGCGATCGGCCCATGAAACGACTTCGCCTTCGGGTGTCATTGGTGCCGGGCGCGACCACGAGTGATTGCGAATACCGTCGAGGGTCTCGACGCACAAGTTGAGTGGGACCAAGGTGACGTCGGCGCCCCAAACGGCGTGATCAAAACCCTGGGGAACAAACGGACTTAAAGCATCTTCGGATGCATGGCCACCCGGACCATGACCGCAGTCATGACCGAGTGCAATTGCTTCGGTGAGTGCAACATTGAGCCCAAGTGCGCGTGCAACTGAGGTTGCGACTTGAGCAACTTCGAGAGCATGCGTGAGGCGAGTGCGTTGATGGTCTTGCGGAAACACAAACACCTGTGTCTTGCCTGCAAGACGTCGAAATGCAGAGGCATGCAAGATGCGATCGCGATCACGCTCGAAACAGGTGCGAAATGGGTCTGCTTCTACAGCATGCGCACGATTGCCAGCACCGAATGCACGCGTGGCGAGTGGGGCAAGTGAAGAGTCTTCGCGTGACTCGCGCTCTTCGCGATCAATGATTTGCCTTTGGCCAGGACCCGACCACGAGTCTTTGTGTGCGAAACGAATTTGATCGTCTGACGCAAAGCCATCCATTGTTTGAGCCCATGTCACGCTGCGCGGAATTGGTTCAGATGTCATATATCTACACGATACGTGGAGGGTGTAGTAGTAGGATTGATAGCCCCTATGAGTGCCTTTGTCGATGAAGCCCAATTAAACGTCCGCGGTGGCGACGGTGGTGCTGGCTGCGTCAGTTTTAGGCGCGAAGGCCCAGTTGCTTTTGGAGGACCAAACGGCGGTGATGGCGGCGACGGCGGATCGGTATGGCTGGTGGCCGACCACAACGTTGCTTCATTGTTGGCTTTTCGCGATCACCCCCACAGACGGGCAGGCGATGGCGTGCACGGAATGGGCAAGGACCTGCACGGTCGCCGTGGCGAAGACATGATCATCAAGGTTCCTGAAGGCACTGTGGTGCGCGATATGTACACGGGCGAAATTTTGGCCGACTTGGCTGTCAACGGCACTCGCTGGCAATCTGCCAAAGGTGGTCAGGGTGGACGAGGCAATGCGCGCTTTTTGTCGAACCGTAGGCGCGCACCAAAATTTGCGGAACAAGGCGAGCATGGCAAAGACCGTTGGCTGAAACTTGAACTTAAATTGATGGCCGACGTAGCGCTTGTTGGATTTCCAAACGCGGGTAAATCAACATTCATTAGTTCGGTCAGTGCAGCAAAACCGAAAATTGCTAATTATCCGTTTACCACGCTTGAGCCACACCTTGGCGTCGTGCGCATGGGTGGGTCGAGCGAATTTATCATCGCTGATATTCCAGGAATTATTGAAGGTGCTAGCGAAGGACGCGGTCTCGGGCACCAGTTTTTGCGACATATCGAGCGTGCTCGCGTGTTGTGCGTGCTTGTGGACCTGGCACCGATGGACGAAGTGTCTGCAGATGAGCAAGAACGAATTCTGTTGCAAGAGCTGCAGGCCTATCAGCCAGAGCTACTCGAGCGACCACGAATTGTTGTTGGTACCAAGACCGATGCTGCAACCGAGGAAGTGCTTGGGGAGTGGAAGGGTCAGCGGATGTCGGCGGTGACCGGTGATGGCGTGCGACCAACATTGGGAGCGCTCGCAGAGTTGGTTCAACGCGCACGCACGCTCGTGCCATCCCAAGAGTCATCGGTAGTAATTCGCCCAGAACCAGAGGGCACACATATTGAGCGCATGGGCGATAACGAATTTAGATTGATTGGTCGCGATGTTGAGCGGTCGGTTGCCTTAAGTGATGTGTCGACGCCCGACGCACTTAACTACATTGATGAACGACTCAAGCGACTGGGCGTGGCACGTCTGTTGTCGCGAGCCGGAGCAAGTGATGGAGCAGTTGTGCATATTGGGGCCTTTAGTTTCGAGTACACACCGGAGACGTAGAGATGCGAATCGTTGTAAAAATTGGAACATCATCAGTAACTGATGAACATGGCGCTATCAAGAACGAAGCGATTCATGCATTGTGCGAGCAGGTTGCCCGCGTGCGCAGCGAGGGCAACGAAGTGATCGTTGTTACGTCTGGGGCAATTGCGGGCGGAGTAGGTGCGCTTGGTTTGGCTCAACGCCCAACCGACACCCAAACCCTGCAGGCGCTTGCCGCTGTTGGGCAAAGTCAGTTGATGAATAAGTACAACGAACATTTGGCCGCGCACAGTTTGGTTGGCGCACAGGTGTTGCTGGTGCCAAACGATTTCATTGACCGCAACCAGTATCTGCATGCACGACAAACCCTGGTGCGCTTGCTGGAATTGGGTTGCGTACCAATTATTAACGAGAATGATGCAATTGCCAGCGACGAGATTCGCTTTGGGGATAATGACCGTATCGCTGCTTTGGTGGCACACAGTGTGAGCGCCGACGTGTTGGTGTTGTTGACCGACATCGCTGGATTGTTTACGTCAGACCCAAGCATCGATGCCTCAGCAACATTCATCGAGCGAGTTGCGGCAGATGATCCGTTGCTCTCTGTCCGAGCCAGCGCAAGCAGCACGGCACGCGGAAGTGGTGGCATGTCGTCCAAGTTGTCGGCTGCACGTATCGCGTCGTGGTCGGGTGTGCGAACAGTGATCGCTGATGCGACAAAGACCGATGTTGTAGTGCACGCTCTTGCCCAAACTCCAGGTGCTGGCACGCAATTTTTGCCGCACAATCGAAACCTCTCGGCCCGCAAGTTGTGGATTGCATTTGCTGCTCAGCAGAGTGGCGTGATTGTTGTGGACGATGGCGCAAAGCAAGCCCTGATCGAGCGCCACACGTCGTTATTGCATGCCGGTGTGGCTGAGGTACACGGAGACTTCTCTGAAGGCGACACGGTTGAGATTCAGGACATGAGTGGTGCTGTGTTTGCACGCGGCATGGTCAGTGTGAGTGCAGTGCAAGCAAGCGCCGCAGCGGGTCGTAAGAGTGCCGAGATACCCGACGGCGTTGTGGCCGAGCTTGTTCATCGCGATGACTTGGTAGTTCTCGTCGACCAATAATTTCGCAAGTGCGGTTCGCCGAGCAGTGCAAGCGCAACAACATATGTGGCAGCGCCAACAACGATGCCGACGAGCACGCGAGTCAGTGCAACAAGTCCAACTGCGGATCCAGCCGCAGTTCCAATAGATTTGCAACTGAACCACACGGTGACAGCCATAACAAGACCAGCCGCGGTGATACGTAGTACGTCCAGCGCAAGGCCACCGAGATGCATGGATTGGTTTTTTGATGCGAGAACAACGGTGGCGATGACTGCGCTAATGACGTAGGCCACCGAGAAGGCAATGCCGAGGCCTAGTACGTCATAGCGATCGACGAGCACGATGGCAAGCACGATGTTGATTGCGTTCTCGATGAGGTTGATGAAGAACGGAGTGCGAGTGTTGTGCTGAGCATAGAAACCGCGCAACACAAAAAGATAGACTGAAAATCCGGTGAGTCCGAGCGCTAAACCGCTGAGTGCTCGTGCGGTGTTGACCGTTGCTTGTGCTGAAAAGTTTCCGTGTTGCAACACCAGGCCAATGATGGGTTTAGAGAGCACAAACAAACCGAACGAAGCGGGAATCGTGAAGAGTGCGGTCAGTGTGATGCCGCGACTGATGCGGTTGGCGAATGCGGAGTGATCGTTGGTGGCAGCAAGTCGGGCTAGGTCGGGAAGGAATGTGGTTGCAATAGAAACCGCGAGTAAGCCATGGGGAAGCTGAAACAATATGAATGCCTTTGAATAGGCATCAACGAGGCCACTGCCTGGCGATGCAAGGTTTTTGATCACAACCAGAGCGATTTGGTTGGCCACTACATAGCCAAATGTCCACAGAGAAAGCTGGATGAGTTTGCGTACTGCGGGGTGGGAAAACTGTGGACTGAATCGGAATGCAATGCCGCTGCGGTGCACCGCCACAACTTGAATAAGTGCCGTGACTGCAATGCCAACTGTGGTGCTGAGGCCAAGTTGCCACATCAGTGTCGATTCGCTCAATACGTCGGTGATTGCTGGCTGCGTGTTGAAGCCAATTGATAACAGGAAAAAGATGGCGATGACATTGGCTGCAACAGGCGACCAGGCTGCTGCAAAAAAGCGGCGCCTTGCGTTGAGTAGTGCTGAGCACAACGCACTCACTCCGTAAAAAAATATTTGCACAACGAAAATACGTGTGAGTGCTGTGCCAGCCTGGCGAAAAACTTGGGCATCGACGCCTGACGCTGGGTGAATTGAAAACAGATGAAAGATTGCGGGGGCAGCGACGATTGAGACGAGAGTGATTGCGCCAAGAATGAGGAGTGAGATGCTGATGATGGCGTCGGTGCCGTGCTTAATCTCGCTCGTCTTTGCATCGTCGTTGAGCAACGAGGTGAACAACGGCACAAGGCTGGCAGCCAATACCCCACCGATCAGAAGTTCATACATCGAGTTGGGTGCATTGTTTGCAGCATCAAATGCGTCAGCGAGTGCAGTCTGGCCGATGATCACCCCAAAAATGATGATTCGGGCGAGACCGGTAATGCGAGAGAGGGCTGTGCCAGTGGCAACAACAAGATTGGATTGACCAAGGCCAGGCATGCGTACATATCGTAGATCGTCTAGCAGGAATGCGGTAGCGACCAAACGCTAGGGTTGCTCAAATGGAAAATCGATTTGAGTCAGTTGAACATGTCCGCGATGGACTAAAAAAGGTCCACTATTTGTCGGATGATGGCATAGCTGGCGTGGTCTTTCTTGCGCAGCGATTGGGCAAGCCAATTTTGGTTGAAGGGCCAGCAGGTACAGGAAAAACCCAGTTGGCAAAGAGTGTTGCCGAGATGCTCAACGCGCGTCTCATTCGCTTGCAGTGCTACGAAGGTCTAGACGAGTCAAAGGCACTCTACGAATGGAACTACAAGAAGCAGTTGTTGCGTATCCAGGCAGACAAGACAAGCGACTCGTGGTCGCAAGTGCACGAAGACATTTTTAGCGAAGAGTTTTTGCTTACTCGTCCATTGCTTGAAGCAATTAGTAGTCCAGATCCAGTTGTGCTGTTGATCGACGAAGTGGATCGTGTCGAAATCGAGACCGAGGCATTGCTGCTCGAGATTCTCTCGGACTATCAAGTCTCGATTCCTGAACTGGGAACAATCACAGCCAAGCAAATACCGATGGTGTTTTTGACATCCAATAACACCCGCGAATTGTCGGAAGCACTGAAGCGACGTTGCTTGTTCTTGCACATCGACTATCCAGACATGGAGCGTGAGAAAGAAATTGTGCTGACCAAGGTTCCTGATATCACGCAGAACTTGGCCGACCAGATCGCTCGCATTGTTCGCAGCATTCGTCAACTGGATTTGAAGAAAGCACCATCAGTGAGTGAGACCCTGGACTGGGCACGCACACTGATGTTGATGGGAATTGAAAACATCGACGCGCAAGATGCGAAAGATACATTGCACATCTTGCTCAAATACCAGACCGATATTACGAAGGCAGCCAAGGAACTGTCGGTCGACAAGTAAGGCAAAACACTATGACTGTGCTCGATTTGATGTCGGGTTTCATCGTTGAATTGCGAAAAGCAGGTTTGCCTGTCAGTTTGACGGAGAACCTAGATGCGATGGAAGCCGTCAAAGAGATCCCCATTGAGGATCGCCAGGCGTTTAAATATGCGTTGGCTGCGACTCTTGTAAAGAGCAACTCGCACTGGCGCGCATTTGAAACTATTTTCGAGGTGTACTTTTCGCTGCGCGGACCAGAACATCAAATTCCTGGCGACATGACCGACGCTGAAGCAGAGTTGTGGCGCGAAGAACAAGAGATGCAACAACAAGGTGATGGTGCTGCCGGAAGCGGCGGCGGTATGGATTCGCTTACTCCCGAAGAGATTGCTCAGATGCTGATGAAGGCATTGATGAACGGCGATCAAGCGATGATGCGAGCACTTGCTCGTCAGTCGGTGCAGCGTTTTGCTGGGATGGAGCCAGGCCGACCAGTGGGTGGCACCTATTACTTGTATCGCACGCTGCGCAATCTGGATCTTGACAACATGCTCGACAAATTGATGGAAGCAAACCGTGAGCAGGCTGCTCAAGAGTTAACAAAACTAGAAGAGCGTCTTGAAAAAGATGAGTTTGAGAGCAGGATCGAACAATTTAAGCAAGAAGTTGAAGCAGAAATTCGCAGACGGCTCGTGGCCGATCGGGGCGCCGAGGCGATGGCCAAGACACTGCGTAAACCGTTGCCGGAAGACGTCGAATTTATGCATGCCAACAAAGAAGAAATGCAGAGTTTGAAGAAGGCACTGCAGCCTCTTACTCGCAAGTTGGCCGCAAAACTGGCGCGCAAACGCCGACACGGTCGACGTGGTCCACTGGATTTTCGCTCAACAGTGCGGCACTCACTGAGTTACGGAGGAGTGCCCGCTGATCCAAAGTTTAAGTATCCACGCCCGTCCAAACCCGAACTGATGGTGGTTGCAGATATTTCCGGAAGCGTCGCAGCGTTTGCTCGATTTACGTTGATGCTGGTCTATGCGATTCAGGGACAGTTTTCTAAGGTGCGATCGTTTGTGTTTATTGACGGCATTGACGAAGTGACTGACTACTTCAAGTCAAATGTTGATATCAGCGATGCCATTCATCGTGTGAACACCGAAGCCGACGTGGTGTGGGTTGATGGACACAGCGACTATGGCCACGCATTTGAAGTTTTTTGGGAGCGTTATGGAAAAGGCATCAACCCGAAGACAACAATTTTGCTATTGGGCGATGCTCGAAATAACTATCATGCTGCATCTTCGTGGGTGATCAAGGAAATGCAAAAACGTGGGCGCCATGTGTATTGGCTGAACCCAGAACCACGGAGCTACTGGAATACCGGTGACTCGATAGTCGGAGAATATGGCAGTTTTACGGACGGCGTGTACGAGTGTCGCAACTTGCGACAACTTGAAGCGTTCGTTGAAAAACTCGCGTGAGTTCGACCAGAATCACTTTGGTTCGCCATGGCGAATCGGTTGTCACTGTTAACCGGGTGTTGGGTGGGCCGCGTTCGTGCACCGGACTATCGCCGTTGGGTGAGCGCCAGGCCGATGCCCTGCGCCAACGTCTCGCGTTGACGCAAGAAATTGTGCCCGATGTGTTGTATTCGAGTGCATACCCACGAGCACTAGAAACAGCACAAATTATTGCGCCAGCATTTGCTGGACTCGAGATCAATGTTGAGCCTGGATTTGGCGAACACGACCCTGGTCCACAATGTGACGGAATGACGTATGTGGATTTTATGGCCAAGCATGGGAAGCCCAATTGGGGCGGAGATCCAAACGCAGTGTTTTTTCCCGGTGGAGAGACAATCGCACAATTTCATTCACGAGTGGCTACTGCATTCGACAAAGTGGTGAAAGAGCACTACGAGAAGACAATCGTTGTGGCGTGCCACGGCGGTGTGGTGGACGCAGTGATCCGACGACTCCTGAAGACTCCGCAGACTGGGGCATTTGAGATGCATACCAAAAATTGCTCGCTGACCGAGTTGGTGGAGATTCGAGCTGATCACTGGGCGTTGATGCGCTACAACGATCATGCACATTTGCAAGGCTTGCCAGTCGCAACAAATATTGATTAAACGCGAACGCAGGCTGCTATCAAGCCAGCGGCTATGAATGTATCCGTGGCATTACTTCGCCGAAATAGACGTCAGACGAAACGACCAAGAGTTATTGTCGTTGGGGCTGGCTCGGCCGGAGCGGTCATCGCAGCGCGTTTGTCGCAAAACCAAGATATTGATGTGTTGTTGTTGGAATCTGGACCAGATGTGCCAAGTGCACGCGAAGCGATGGGAATACGGAGCACCGATTTTGTCGAGGCACTAGAAGTTGCAGACAGAAATTTGCGCATACCCGTGCGTCGAACTGCAAGTCAAGGTCTGAGTGATTATGTGCGGGGAACGGGAACGGGCGGAAGCTCGTTGGTAAACGCAATGGTTGGCATGTGGGGCATGGCAAGTGATTACGACAGGTGGGAGCGCGGCCTGGGTTGTGAGGGCTGGTCGTGGCGAGATGTTGCACCTGTGTTTGCAAACTTACTGATACCTCTCTTCACCACGCTTCAGAGCGAGTGGGGAAATGTAGACCGTGCGCTTGTAGAAGCCGCTACAGAATTGGGATTTGAAAGGCGCGATGACTTGAGCACGGCGCCACTCGCTCTGCGTGGAGTTGGGGCGGTGTCGCTGACATGTGTTGGTGGTAGGCGCGCATCAGTGAACGACATCTATCTTGAACCAGCGAGATCACGAGTCAACCTAGAGATCCGTGGCAACTCGGCAGTTGATCGACTGAATATCAATGGAAATGTCGTGGTGGGTGTGCACTTGGCAAACGGAAGCGACGTTGATGCAGATGCTGTGGTGGTGTGCGCGGGGGCCATTGCAACGCCACAGATTTTGTTGCGCACCAAGATTCAGCGAAGCGGCATTGGGCGGGGTGTGAAGGATCATCCAGCAGTTGCTTTTACTCTTGCATTGAAAGAGCCAAGCGAAGCACGCTACGCGATATCGGCGTTATTGCGAACCACATCTACACCAACTGGCAAGCACGATGAAAATAACCAAACCGAGAACGGAGATATTCATTTATTGCCGCTGAATCACACAACTGCGCACGACAGAATGCACGGCGCAATGTTCGCAGCGGTGATGCGCGTGTACTCGACCGGCAGCATCACAGACGCAAAGATTGATCTCAACTTGTTGAGCGACGAACGCGATATGCGTGCAATGACCGAGGCAACGTCGATGCTCGCAACCATGATCGAAAGTCGAGCATTCGCCGGCATCTCAAGCTCGGTGAGCAATGAATTGACTACCGACAACATGCAGAGTTGGTTGCTCGACAACGTTGGGTCGTATTCGCATATTGGATGCTCGAGCAAGATGGGTGCTGTTACCGATGAAGATGCAGTAGTGGACACGAGTGGCAAAGTGATTGGTTACAGCCACGTTTGGGTCTGCGATGCCTCAATCTTTCCTGACCTGCCCACCGGCAACACACATCTTCCTGTGGTGATGATGGCCGAACGTATCTCGCAACGAATCAGTGAGAGTCTTGTGCCCAATTAAGACTGCGTTGCACAGCGCGACTCCATTGTGAGTATTCAGAATCGGTGGAGGGCGAGGGTTCTGGCGTGAACGTGCGGTCGAGTTGCCACGACTCGGTGATTGACTGCAGTGTTGGAAAGACACCTTCAGCCAAACCTGCCAGGTAAGCAGCACCGAGCGCTGTTGTTTCCAAATCTTTTGGCCGCACTACGGTGACTCCGAGTTGGTCGGCTTGCATTTGCAACATCATGTCCATGACGGCTGCACCACCATCAACTCGCATGTCGATGAGAGGAACTCCTGTTGCACGGACCATTGCTTCAACCACGTCGCGCGTTTGAAACGTTATTGATTGGACAACAGCACGAGCGATATGTGCACGGGTGGTGCCGCGAGTAATGCCGCAGATAATGCCTCGGGCATATGGATCCCACCACGGACTACCAAGACCAGTGAATGCCGGCACGACAACAACTCCGCCGCTGTTTGCAACCGACGCTGCAAGAGGTCCGACTTGTGCTGCATTGTCGATGATGTTGAGTCCGTCGCGAAGCCATTGGATTGCGCTTCCGGTGACGAAGATGGAACCTTCAAGTGCATAAGTTGGCTTGCCCGACCCAAGATCCCACGCCACGGTGGTGAGCATGCCATCGGTTGGTGGCGGGCACTCGGTGCCCACATTCATTAGAACGAAACTGCCCGTGCCGTACGTGTTCTTGCTGCTGCCAACATCGAAACATGCTTGACCAAACAGTGCGGCTTGTTGATCACCGGCGATGCCAGAGATCGGTATGCCTCCTGGAATATTTATGTCAGCATCGTCGGCTTTATTGTTTGTACTTGTATAGCTCTGCGTAACGCCGTATCTACCACTGGATGGCACAACAGTTGGTAGTGAAGCGAGCGGCACATCGAAGGTGTCGCACATTTGCTCGCTCCAGTGCATGTTGTTGATATCGAACAACATGGTGCGACTTGCATTAGATGGGTCGGTGACAAAGGATTTTGCAGCGGTGAGATTCCAGATAATCCAAGAATCTATGGTGCCAACAGCAAGGTCGGCCGAACGAGGAGCCTGACCGCTCTTGATCATCCATTGCACTTTGGAACCAGAAAAATACGGATCTAGGACGAGACCCGTAATAGCTCGAACTGTTGCAAGCATCGGCAACAACTCGGTGCATTTCTCGGCGGTGCGACGGTCTTGCCAAACGATTGCTCGACCAAAAGGAACTCCAGTTGATTTGTCCCATGCCACGATTGTTTCGCGCTGATTGGTAATACCGATTGTGACGATTTTGGCACCGGGCAGGGTGGCAAGTTGAGCAATAACGTTGCTCAGCGTTTGGCGAACAGCGAACAATATTTCGAGTGCGTCGTGTTCAACCCATCCTGGTTGCGGAAAGTATTGGGGAAACTCAACGTAACTCGAGACCGATGCACGACCATCAGTGAATATTGCGCGCGAGCGAACGCCGGTAGTGCCGGCATCGATAGCGATCACAACGCTCATCGATCTATTTGCCGTTCAACTCAGTTTGACGTGATGGGTCAATATCGCGTGGGAATTGATCGGTATTGACTCCGCAGGACGAAAGCGTCGTGGCAACAATCAAGATGATACCGAGAGCGAGTTTGATGCGCGA
>JAQCJO010000023.1 GCA_027592925.1 Actinomycetota bacterium
CGCCATTTCATGTCTTTAGTGTACCGAGATTGGGTCTTTGGCTTTGCCAGCAGCAAAGCCGCCCACTAGCTCTTCATCATCAATCTCGATAAAGATGCACTCGCCCGGACACACTTCGGCGGCTTGCACCACAGCAAGATGATTTCGTTGTTCCACGATTGCGAGGCTTCCCGAACTACCAGGGTCATTGAGCGCCACTCCGCGCTCGGCTACGTAGGCAATGCCATCTTCGAGTTGCACAAATGCGTCAGGACAGTGGTCAACACACAGCCCGTCACCTGTACAAAGGTCTTGATCAATCCAAACTCGCACGACTTAAACGATAGAGGCAACGAGCAGTGCGAGAAGTCCCGCGTTTCGGGTGACATTCGACCAACCGATCGGGCGAGTTGACCGAAAGCTAAAACACGCGCACGGTGGGCGCTCTCCTGCTGCAAGCCGAGCAACAAGCAGCACCGTAAATGAACTCAACAGAATGATCGCCGCTATCCGCACGGGCGTTTCTTGCAGACCTGCAATCAATAATCCACCCACAATCAGTTCGATATAGGGCACCATCGGCACGAAGGGTTGAGCAATTCTTGGTGGTCGAAGTTGCTTTGCCTGCACAAGCCATTCGATACCCGCTAGCAATTTTTGGATCCCTGCAAAGATAAAAACTACGCCAACAACCGAGGCGCTCGCCCAAGCAAAATTAAATTCCATGTATTGCCACACCACCAACTTCGCCCTTATAAAAGACCATCGCGTCACGTGTTGCTTCGGTTGTATGCAATGACGTCACTTGAGCGAGTACAAAACGATGATCCCCTGCTGGCGACACAGATTCAACGGTGCAGTCAATCGATGCGAGAATGCCGGACAAGATCGGCATGCCATTCAAAGATTGTTGCCACTCAAGACCATCAAAACGATTTGCCGCCCCTTCGACAGGATCTTTGGCAAATCTCCAACACAATTCGGTTTGAGCATCGCTCAGCACATTCGCGCAAAACAAAGTGCCCTTCGAGATATCTGGCCAACTACGCGATTTTCCAATAAAGAACCCGACATACGGTGGTTCTAGCGACACCGACACAAACGAACCAATCGTGACACCAACAGGTTGTGCCTCAGCATCCAATCCAGTCACGATTACAACGCCGGTTGGTAAGTGCCCCAGCACTTGTCTAAACCAGGCACTATCAAAGTTCGCTGTCATACAAACGATGTTACTCAACTATGGTTTGGCAATGGCCTCACCAATTTCGTCGAGCACCGTCACTGCCAATTCAATTGACTTCACCTATCTCGAATATGGATCTGGACCGCTCGCATTGTGCTTGCACGGTTTTCCCGACTCTGCGCATTCTTGGCGACATCTGTTACCCGCACTTGCCGATGCGGGCTTTCATGCAGTTGCTCCATTTATGCGTGGCTTCGCTCCAACAAGCGTTGCACCAAATGGTGCTTACCAAACTGCCGCACTGAGCGCTGATGCAAATGCGTTGCACGCAGCACTCGGTGGTTCGCAGGATGCCGTGATCATCGGACATGACTGGGGCGCACCAGCCGTTTACGGCGCAGCAATACTTGCTCCCGATAATTGGAGACGTGTTGTTGGCATGGGAGTACCGCCATGGGGCTCTATGGGTGCAGCATTCATGGGCAACCTCGCGCAATTACAGCGCAGCTGGTACATGTTTTTCTTCCAGCATGCTTTGAGTGATTTCTTAGTGTCGGCCAACAACTTTGCGTTCATTGACATGTTGTGGGCCCAGTGGTCGCCAGGTTTCAATGCCGCGAATGATCTCGTCAATGCAAAAGCATGTCTTACAGACCCCGCCAATCTGCTAGCCGCACTTGGTTACTATCGCGCAACTCTCGGTGCGGGTTACAAGGATCCAGAGCTTCACGAAGCACAAACACGCGCCCAATCCGAAACCCCAACACAGCCACTTCTGTATCTGCATGGTCGCAATGACGGGTGTATCGGTGTCGATGTTGCGACTCACGCAGCGACTGTTGCGCCTACAACTGCACGAGTCGAAATTGTCGAGAATGCGGGACACTTCATGCAACTCGAACAACCTGCTGTGGTCAACAAATTGATAATTGACTGGATCACCAAGAATGCCTAGCGCTGACGTTAAAAGCACACTGTCAGATGGTGTGCATGTAATCGTCAAGCGCGACTGCGCAACGTGCGTAATGGTTGCTCCACTCTTGACACAACTTCAGTCATCACATGGCATCATGATTTACTCTCAAGATGACCCATCGTTTCCAGATGGTGCAAAGGTCATTCACGATGCGGACTTGGCATTCAGCTGGCACAACAACATCGAAACAGTGCCAACCGTTATCAAAGTCGTGGATGGCGCAGAAACCGAGCGCATAGTTGGCTGGCTTCAAAACGAATGGGCTCATATGTTTGATTTACCAAACATCGGTGATGGACTTCCTGCCTATCGACCTGGTTGTGGCTCTCTCAGCGTTGACCCCGACAAAGTAGATGCACTGCGCGCCAAATTCGAAGGATCGTTGCTCGTTTCGCGCAGAGTTGAAATTGCATCACTCGAAGACGAAATGGAAGCTCTTTTTGCACGCGGTTGGACAGATGGATTGCCTGTGGTTCCGCCCACGCAAGAACGAGTGATTCGCATGCTGAGTGGAACCTCACTCGCACCTTCCGACATTGTTGCAATTGCCCCACCCGATTTGGTTGAACTCACCGTCGAGAAGATTGCAATCAACGCGGTCATGGCAGGCTGCCTGCCCGAATATCTTCCATGGGTGATTGCGGCTCTGAAGGCAGTGTGCACCGACGAGTTCAATATGCACGGTGTGCTGGCTACCACGATGCCGGTTGGTCCAGTGATTGTTTGTAGCGGGCCAGGCTCACGAGCAATTGGAATGAATAGCGGCGTCAACGTGCTTGGTCAAGGCAATCGCACCAACATGACAATCGGGCGCGCAGTGCAACTCACTATCCGCAATGTTGGTGGTGGTCGTCCGGGCGAAATCGATCGTGCTGCCCATGGCATGCCTGGCAAACTGAGTTTCTGTTTCGCCGAAGACGAGATTGGCTCGCCATGGACTTCACTTGCAGTTGCTCGCGGTGTCGCTTCAGATACCGACGCCGTAACCGTGTTTGCAGGCGAAGGCCCACGCTGTGTCACCGACCAACTTGCGCGCACCCCAGAACAACTAGCAACTTCGCTTGCCGCCACACTGCTCACTGTCGAGCATCCAAAACTTCCGCTTGCTTATGACGCGATGCTCGTCGTTGGTCCTGAGCACGCGAGAGTATTCGGCGATGCGGGCTGGAGCCGCGGGCGCGTTATTGAAGAACTGCATGCGCGCTTGCAGCTCAAAGGAACTGACATCGTGCGCGGCAGTCATGGCATGGCCGAAGGCGTGTTGCAAAAGTATGAACAACTCACCGTGTCAAAGTTTCGACCAAATGGAATCTTGCTTGTTCACGCTGGTGGTGGCGCAGGATTGTTCTCCGAGATCATTGGTGGCTGGGCCAGTGGCGCCGTCGGCTCAGAACCCGTCACGCAACTCGTCACTAATGTGGGTTCACGATGACAACCATTAATGCATCTCGATTTGTGCTCGATCCAACCAGCGAACAAAATCCTTCGCAGCGGCAAATACTTGCGCGACCAAGTTCGCTCAAGGGTCTTACTGTTGGCCTACTCGACATCTCAAAAGCCCGTGGTGATGTATTTCTCGATCAGTTAGAGCGCAGACTCGTCGGTGTTGGCGCAACTGTCAAGCGATTTCGCAAGCCAACCTTTACCAAACCTGCTCCTGTTGACTTGCGCCACGAGATTGCCATTTCTTGCAACGTAGTTATCGAAGCACTCGCCGATTGAGGCAGCTGTACGTCGTGCAGTGTGCACGACATCGTTGATCTTGAAACTCGCGGAATTCCGTCGATGTTCATCGCTTCATCCGAGTTTCGTCAAGCAGCCATCGCCCAGTCTGTTGCACTTGGTATGCCAGACGTGCAGCGGATGTTTGTTCCCCACCCCATTCAAGATCGCACCGACGCCGAGATGGCGGCCTACGCCGATCAGGCGTTTGACGAATTACTTGGCATGATCACGGCTGTTGATACCACCCATTAACTTGCGCAATCAGTCCGTCTTCTAAAAGACTTTTCACAATCACATCACTACGTTCTTGATGTTCCATTAGCCCCATCACCTTCGCGGCATCGGTGATGCGCACTGCACCCGAAACCAATGCCTTCATCAATTTTCCACGCGCCTGACGATCAGACCCTTCAAAACGAGATTGGGGTTTACTCGTGCCAGCAGTCGCAGGGGCCGGATCATCGCCACCAAGTTTTCTCCAGCCGCAGTGGCCATTGATGATGCAACTCGCACATTTCGGCGCACGGGCACTACACACCGTTGCGCCGAAGTCCATCATCACCTGATTCCATTCCCATCCAAGACCTTCAGGCACGATGGCATCGGCAATCAACTGCACTTCTTTTTTTCTAAGCACTTTGTTGTGTACACGAGCAAGCACACGCGCCACGTTCGTATCCACCACGCCAACGTCGGCATGATCAGCAAATGCCATCACTGCTCGTGCTGTGTAGTCACCAACACCGGGCAGAGCCACAAGTTCTTCAAGCGTTGTAGGAACTTCGCCGTTGTGGCGTAACACCATTACTTTTGCTGCTTCGTGCAGATTGCGACAGCGACGTGGGTAACCAAGACCTTGCCAAATTTCCAATAACTCACCGAGCGACGCACCCGCACATACTGTTGGCGTTGGAAACTGCTCGAGAAACAAATTGAACTTTGGTACCACACGATGCACCTGAGTTTGTTGCGACATCACTTCACTCACCAGTACATGCCAGCGATTATTTGTTTGCCTCCAGGGAAAATCGCGTAACTGTGGAAGCCCCCAACCTAAAAGCGGATCAACGATCTCGACGATCGCGACGTTTGCGTCTATTGACCCCAGACGTCTTGACCGTCGTAAGGGCGGTTGCGCGTTGGAAGTGCTGACCGTTTCCACACCATCACTCGGCGACGGAAATAACACACCTCTTTGCCATCTTGGTTGAACCCTTTGGTTTCAACAGTTACGACGCCACGATCATTCTTTGACTTTGATTCCTGAGCATCAAGCACTCGGGTCTCTGCATGAATGGTGTCGCCATGAAACGTTGGAAATTTGTGTTGCAAAGTCTCTACTTCAAGATTGGCGATCGCTGCACCGCTTACGTCGGGCACGCTCATGCCAAGCACCAACGAATACACCAAGTTGCCCACAACAACATTGCGACCTTGCACACTTTGCTCGGCAAACCAATCATTCGTGTGCAGTGGATGATGATTCATCGTGATCATGCAAAACAAGTGATTGTCCGCTTCGGTGATGGTCTTGCCCGGCCAGTGTCGATATACATCGCCGACAATGAAATCTTCTAAACATCTGCCAAATGGGCGCTCGTGCGTTGTCATATCAGTAAACGCTACCGATTTTTATCCAAGACACGAGAACCGGCATGTCTCATGTGGGCGTGTCATCAGCACTGTCGCTGTATTGGCCTTTGAAGTCTGGCAACGGAAACTGACCCGTTCTGTCACGTGGCGCATAGTGTTCAGCCCAGTTGTACTTGTCGCTCGGATGCTCTGTTGCGTCCACAGCAACTCTGCGAAACGATTTCAGTTTCTCACTGCGATCGATAGCCCATGGACCAACACGCAAACTTAAGTACACAATTGCACCGACAATAAGTGGCATCCAATATTGCGCAATGCGATAGCTCAATACACCAACTGTCGCAATGCTTCGGGTTAAACCAAAACCAACGAGTGTTGGAATAAAAATACCCTCGACAATGCCGAGCCCGCCTGGCGTGATTGGCACAACGGCCATAATGTTGGCAAGACCAAATGCGACGATCAGTCCGCGCAAATCAATATCTGCACCAAACGCAAGCAAGAACACCCACAGTGCCGCCATGTCGAGCACCCAATTGAGCAGCGCCCAAATGAACACTCGTTCTTTCAGTCCTGGCTCGCGTGCCAAACCTTGCAAACGAAAACCTAATTGACGCAACACGTCGGCTGCATTATCTGGATCCATGCGCAATTTTGTTGCAATCCATTTAATACTTCTCTCAGCTCGACCTTGCCCATCGATCAATCCAACGACAAGCCCTGTTGCCACCAACATCAAAATAACGCCCACAAGCGCAGCAGATCCGTAGGCAGCATTGACACCTGGGCCTGGAATTGACAAAATCAATCCAACCCACAAAATGAGATTGAGCACCACAGCCGAACCAAGACCTGCAGTTGCAAGTGCAAACCCCGCATCAGGTCCTGGCACTCCAGAGGCCGTGAGCAATTTAAATCCAAGTGCGCTGCTCGCTGCGCTGCCAGCGGGCAACACATTGCTCACCGACTTAGTGCTCAACTGAATACGAAAAAGTCGCCAAATCGAAATTGAGTGACGAGAATCACCAAGGGCGGTGTGCGTCAGCAACGAGTAGGCAAACAGTGCAGCCAGCTCAAGACCAAGCCCCAAAACCAACAAACTGGGTCGAACCTTGGAAAGTTCCGAAAACGCTTTTCCAAAACCTGGTATGAGCGGCAAGATAAAGAAATAGCTGATGATGGCGAATATCAACCACTTCAGAGCCACGAGGGTCGACTTGAGTCCACTCGGGAGTGCCATATATAAATCGTAGGTGCTGAGCCAACCCGAGTTGCGCCTCGGGGGCAAAATGTAACTAGCGTTTAGCGCATGTCATTTACCAGCGATCTAGCCCAAGCGGCTCAAGCAATCGAAAAAGCCAAAAAAGTTGTCGACACCGGTGTCGCACATCTTGCATCTTCTGGTGGACCAGATGTCCATCAACAACTTGCATACGATCTTGCACACTCTGCATCTGCCGTCGAGACTGCCCGCTCAATGCTCGACTACGGAGCAAAAGGTGAAACCGAAGCACTTCTCACGTGTGCCTTTACTGCCGACATGATTTTTGAAGTTTCGTCAAGACTCTTAGGAAGAGAGCACTTGTGGGGTCTTGAGCCACACCCACTCGAGGGCGCATACGATTTCATGGCAACGTTTCGTGACCCAGTATTTATTGCATCACTTGCAGAGAAGTCTGGACCACGACATCTCGATGATGATTTTGAAATGGTGCAAGACACCTTCCGAAGTTTTGCCAGCAAAGTCATTGCACCGCGCGCCGAACATGTGCATCGCTTCAACGAAGATGTTCCTGAAGAAATAATTTCAGGACTCGCCGATCTCGGCGCATTTGGTCTTTCAGTTCCTGCAGAATACGGCGGCTTCTCCGAAGGTGGAGATGGTGAATACATGGCCAACTGCATTGCAACCGAAGAGTTGTCGCGCGCATCACTAGGCATTGGTGGATCACTCATCACGCGCCCCGAGATCCTCACACGCGCACTTGTCAACGGCGGCACTGAAGCACAAAAGCAATATTGGCTTCCAAAACTCGCAACCGCAGAAGTAATGGCAGCAGTTGCAGTGACCGAACCCGACTACGGCAGCGATGTCGCAAATATTAAAGTCACTGCAGTTAAAGCAGACAACGAAAAAGGTGAAGCCGGCTACATCATCAACGGCGTCAAAACTTGGTGCACATTTGCTGCGCGTGCAGACGTGCTGATGCTCCTCGCCCGCACAGACGCAGATCGCACCAAGACCCACCGCGGCCTGAGCGTGTTGATCGTGCCAAAACCGCTTGGCGATGCACACGGTTTCATGTTCGATCAGCCGGGTGGCGGCAAAATGGAAGGCCGCCCAATTGACACCATTGGCTATCGCGGTATGCACTCATATGAAATCGCACTTGAAAACTGGTGGGTTCCAGCCGATCACTTAATCGGTGAAGAAGCGGGCCTCGGCAAAGGTTTCTATTATCAAATGAGCGGCTTCGAAAACGGTCGGTTGCAAACAGCAGCGCGTGCAGTTGGCGTAATGCAGGCTGCATACGAAGCAGCACTCGCCTACGCCAACAACCGCAAAGTTTTTGGTAGCAACATCTCCGAATACCAACTCACTCAAATCAAACTTGGGCGCATGGCGGCCATCATTCAGGCATCACGCCAGTTCAGCTACGTAGTTGCAAAACTCATGGGCAAGGGTGAAGGCCAGATGGAAGCAAGCATGGTCAAGGCCTATGTGTGCAAAGCCGCCGAGTGGGTCACTAGAGAAGCAATGCAGATTCACGGTGGTTTTGGCTACGCCGAAGAATATTCGGTGAGCAGATTATTCGTTGATGCTCGCGTGCTCTCTATTTTTGAAGGCGCCGATGAAACATTGTGCCTCAAGGTGATTGCACGCAAACTCGTTGAAGAGTCCGGCGCAAAATAAATCTAGTTACAACTAGATAAATGCAAGCAGTTCATGCAGCGAATGTATTCGCTCACACGTTTCATGTGCGTGGTCATCGTACGGATCGAGCAAGATCGGCACGAGCCCCGCATTTCGAGCACCACCAATATCATTCACATACGAGTCACCTATATATGCGATGCGATCGTTGGTAAAGCCCTTCCCGTTCATGAGGCTCAAGGCGTCAGCAAAGATTCCGGGGTGTGGTTTGGCCACACCAATCACATGCGAGTCAGTCACTATCTCTACAGGCACACCTGCACCAACCCCCACTTGGCAAATGCACTGATTGGCAAGCGTCGCCTCAACCTGCCCACTGGCATTCGACACAATTCCAATCGGTAATCCTGCAAGATGCATCTTCCATAAAGCGGCTGTCGACTCGAGTAATGGAAACCGCCACAAAAACGGTGAGAAGACATCTCGCAACTTGGCGATTGCAGTTTCAATGTCTTTTTCTGCCACGCCAACGCTTAATGCATACCCGCGTCGATATCCGTCCCAGCTAAAAGCATCCACTGATTCACCCTGCTCTCGTTGAGCAATCGCATCTATTGCCGCCATGCCTGCATAATGTGCGCGAGTGCAACTCTCAATACTGCCGTCGCCACCGAGCGGGCGAATAACTGCACCGAGCGTTACTGGGTCGGGAAGTAAAAAGATGCCACCTGCATCAAACAGGATGGCGTCAAAACGTTTTGTCACGCTTGTGGAGTGCGAGTACGACCAGCGAGCTCACCGCGAGTGATGAACTTGAGAGCCATCTTGCGACTTGCTTCGTCAATCATCTCGAGACCAAACATCACGGCACCCTTGCCATCAGTTTCGGTCGCTTGGTTGTAAGCATCTAAAATCTGCCATGCCTTATCAAACTGTTCTTGTGTCGGTGAAAACACGTCGTTCAATACATCCACTTGGTCTGGGTGTAACGCCCACTTGCCGTCGTAGCCAAGTGTTCGAGTGCGTTTTGCGTATTCGCGCAAAGCATCATTGTCACGCACGTGCAGGAATGGTCCATCAATAACTTGCAGCCCGTTTGCGCGACCGGCCATCAAAATCTTGCTGAACACGTAATGGAAGTGATCACCTGGATAATCAGGAATCTGCACACCACCGGTGAGAACAGGCATTTCCATGCTTGCCGAAAAGTCTGCTGGTCCAAAGATAATGGTCTCGAGACGCGGGCTTGCTTCACAAATCTCTTCGACGTTGATGAGCCCACGTGCAGTTTCAATTTGCGCTTCGATACCGATATGGCCTACTGGCAGTCCGTTTGCAATCTCCACCTGGCGCAACAACAAATCTGCAGCCACTACTTGCGCTGCATTTTCTACTTTAGGCAACATGATTTCGTCCAAACGATCGCCTGCGTTACCAACAACTTCCAAGATGTCGTATGCGGTCCATTTGGTGCTCCAGTCATTGATGCGGACGCACAAAACCTTGTTGCCCCAGTCGTGTCCACGAATTGCACTCACGATGCGTGCACGAGATGCTTCTTTTTCTTTCGGTGCAACAGCATCTTCAAGATCCAAAAACACCATGTCGGCATTGGTGCCAGGGCCCTTGCCCATCATCTTTTCGGATGAACCAGGAATTGCGAGACAGGAACGGCGTGGGAGGTTGCGTGAGCGTAAAGACATGGCTCTCAGGCTACATCGCGCTTCGTACCAGCATCTCGGTGGACGCTGGGCATTCCCCAACAAAATTCTGCGCAGTATTCATATCCATATCCGAAATACCCGTGGGTCCAATAAACCGCCCCAACAGTTGGCGAGGAATCACATCTACTTCGCTGCGCCACGGTGCATCGGCATCACGATTGGCCAGCTTCATTGCATTCCATAACTCGACCGGTAAACGTGTGCCAAGCCGCGTCACAGTCCACGCCGGCAAGTTGTTGCAATACGCGAGCGCGGCAACCGCATGCGAGCCACCAACACTCAGCACTTCGGTGCCACCGCAACCAAGTGCATCGATAATCACGACATCACTCATCTGCACAGCGATTGCCGCGTGCTCCAAGGTCACTCCCTGCACGTCAATGTCAAGTCGCTCAAGCGCATTAACCGGGGCATCGCCGGTGCCAAATGAATCAACGATGATTGCGCGGCAATCACCTCGTCGGGCAAGCGCCTCAAGCGCGGTCGGGTTCCACCCAACAATGCACACGGTGGCATCTGCAGGTAATGCGTCAACCAAATGATTTGTGGTTTCGTCGGCATCTATCTGCGCGCTCAATTCACGAGCTTTTTCAAATGGCTCACCGGCAGCGAGCACACTCGCACACAGCCACCACAAAGGCGCGCACGTAGGGTGTCGCTCAACGATGCGCCGGGTGGCAAGTACGAGCCCAGCAGGCTCAGATCGCAGGCCACGCAGGGCTTGAGCCGTTTCACTCACAAGTGAAACTGGGTCTGCTCCAGTGGCGCGTGCCACATAGCGCAGATGCTCAATGGGGTGCATTTCCCAAACGATACTGCCAACTTGCTACCGTCAAATGTGTGACAACTTCACCTTCCCTCGACACCATGCTCCACCCAATGAAGGGCAATGCCCGCCCGCTGCGCGAATGGCTCACTACTTTTCATCTTGCATCAGTTGTCGTCGATCCATTCACCAACGAAAGTGCATGGATCCTTGAAACCGCAGCACGCGTATTGCATCAGTTCGCAGATGCTGCAGTGCGAGTCAACTTCATCGTTGCTGGTTCGCCTACCGATGCAAAAAAGTTCCTTGGACCCCTCGCCGATCAGTTCCTCACTTTTTCAGATCCAGATCGCATCATGATCAAACAACTTGGCCTCAACCAATTGCCTGCATTCGTTTTCATTCAGGGCGATGGCACGGTGCCAGCATCTGCCGAAGGTTGGAGCCCAGCCTCTTGGCGTCTCGTTGCCAATCACATTGCACAAACCGTGCAATGGCAACAGCCCCAGTTCCCGGTGGCGGGCGATCCAGGCTCATTCAAGGGCACACCAGCACTGGCATGACTACGCCAGAGCCGTTCGTACACACAGAGTTACTGCCTCTCGGCCCAGATGCGACCGAGTATCGACTTATTTCGAAAGAAGGCGTCTTCACATTCTCCACAAGTGAAGGAACATTTCTCAAAGTTTCCCCGCAAGCAATCACGCTTCTTACCGAGCATGCAATGCATGACATTGCACATTTGCTACGCACCTCGCATCTGCAACAATTAGCAAGCATTCTGAAAGACCCAGAGGCCAGCGAAAACGATCGCTTTGTGGCACTCGACTTGCTCAAGAATGCTGGCATCGCTGCAGGTGGCGTGTTACCAATGTGTCAAGACACGGGAACCGCAATTGTCAAGGCCAAAAAAGGTCAGCGAGTGTTCACTGGTGGCAACGACGAAGAAGCGATTAGTCGCGGTATCTATAACACCTATCTCACAAGCAATCTTCGCTACAGCCAACTTGCACCGCTGTCGATGTTTGAAGAAGTCAACACCGATACCAATCTTCCCGCTGAAATCAAAATTGCTTCGGTGGACGGTGACGAATACAAATTTTTGTTTATTGCTAAGGGTGGCGGTTCTGCCAACAAGAGTTATTTGTTTCAAGAGACAAAGGCGCTGCTCAACGAAAAAACATTGTTGCCGTGGCTGTTTGACAAAATGAAAACACTCGGCACTGCAGCATGCCCTCCGTATCACTTAGCGATTGTTGTTGGCGGCACGTCTGCCGAGTTTGCAGTAGAGACAGCAAAACTTGCCAGCACTCACTATCTCGATTCATTACCAACATCGGGCAGCAAGGCTGGTCACGCATTTCGCGACATCGAATTAGAAGCCAAGGTGCTCAAGCTTGCACAACGAACTGGCATCGGTGCTCAATTCGGTGGCAAATACTTCTGTCACGACGTGCGCGTTATTCGACTTCCACGCCACGGTGCAAGTTGCCCGATTGCAATGGCCGTGTCGTGTAGCGCCGATCGTCAAGCGCTCGGCAAAATCACTGCAGATGGAGTATTTCTCGAAGTGCTCGAAACCGACCCTGCGCGTTTTCTTCCTGAAGTCACCACCAACGAATTGGATTCTGAAGTCGTTGCAATCGATCTCAATCAACCAATGTCTGAAATCCGCGACACACTGTCGCAATACTCAGTGAAAACTCGCGTGATGCTGAGCGGACCAATGGTGGTGGCACGTGATATTGCGCACGCCAAGATCAAGGAGCGCTTAGACGCGGGCGAAGGCTTGCCGCAATACATGAAAGATCACTGCGTGTATTACGCAGGCCCAGCAAAAACACCTGAAGGTATGGCGTCAGGTTCATTTGGACCCACCACTGCTGGCCGCATGGATAGTTATGTTGCAGAGTTTCAAGCCGCAGGTGGCAGTTTTGTCATGCTCGCAAAAGGCAACCGATCCCGACAAGTCACCGATGCGTGCAATACCTACGGTGGTTTTTACCTGGGTTCAATTGGTGGCCCAGCAGCCAGGCTCGCTCAAGACTGCATCACCAAGGTTGAAGTACTCGAATACGCCGAGTTAGGCATGGAAGCAGTGTGGAAGATCGAGGTTCATGACTTTCCTGCTTTTATCGTTGTCGACGACAAGGGAAATGATTTTTTTGATGTTGTTAACGCCACAAGTGGCGTGCAGATCAACGTTCGCTAATTAGCGCTTGAGCAGGCTCTTCAGCACTTCACGAGTGTCGTGGGCTTCGTCTGGTGTTCCACCAAATTCCACACCACCGAAGTCGGTCACGCCAAATTCTTGTAGCGCTGCCACTCTGTCAAACACTTCGCTTGCCGAACCAATGATGGCCACGTCTTCGGGGCCAGCAACGCCTTCATGGTCGAGCATCGCGCGATAGCTCGGCAATTGCCCATAGACAACAAATGTTTTTGCGGCTCGAGCTTTTGCTTCAGCCACATTTTTCGTTACACACATTGGTAGTGCTGCAATCACGCGTGGAGCAGGGCGACCAAGCTGTTCGGCTGCTTGCACAATCGTCGGCACGGTCAGTGTGCGCAATGTTTCTGGTCCTGTGCACCATGTCAGAGTTCCTTCGGTAAATGCTGCAGCAAGTTTGAGCATCTGTGCACCGAGGGCTGCAACAACTACGCCACAACTTTGTGGTTTACCAATAGTCAATGCGGCATGAGTGGTCAGTGCCTCACCAGCAAACGACACCTTTTGATTATGAATCAGTGGCATCAAGATTGACAAGTACTCCTTCATGTGGCGCACAGGCTTATCAAACGACATGTTGGTCATACCTTCAACAACAACTTTGTGTCCAAGGCCAATTCCAAGAGTGAGTCGCCCACCTGCTGCCTGGTTGGCAGTGAGCGCCTGCTGAGCCAACATCATCGGGTGACGCGGGTACACCGGAATCACGCTGGTGCCGAGTTCAATGCGCGGCACTTCACGACCAACAACACTCAGTGTTGAAAGTGCATCAAGTCCAAAAATCTGTGACTGCCAATATGAAGCGAACCCGTCGCGCTCGGCCTGAGCGGCTTCGGCGACCACACCGTCAATGGTGCTGTCGTTGTTTGATCCAAATATTCCGATGTTCATCTTTTTTGTCATGTAGCAAAACTACATGCAGTATTTGTCTACGGGAGAGTCGTGGAGGTGTCAGGCAACACACCAGCATCAGGCAGCGAAGTGTCCGTACTCGCGGGCACTGTCTCGTCGGGCATTACCCCTGGCACCGGTGCATCAGACTTGAAATAGATCGGCAAGCACTCACCTTCACGTGTTGGTGCAAATTCAAGTGCTCGCGCAACCGCCGCGGCAAACACCGACCTTCCGTCTGCTGTCAGATGAACTCCATCTTTGCCTATCAAACCATTGTTTGCAGCAATTGTTCCCCAGTCCAACACCGTCACGTTTGGAAATTCGCCGGCCAATTTCATGATTACGTCGTTGACTTCTTTTTGCCGTGGTTCAAACAGTGCCGTAGTCAGCACCACAAATGGTGTGGGCGACAATCCCACAAAAATCTGGCGCATCTTGTTTTCGTAATTGGTCTGATTACCGTCGTAGTTTGTGCCCAAAAATACAACCGCAGTATCCCAGCCATCTTCCAGTCGTTGGCCCAGCACCTTCAATCCGAAATCTACGAAACTTCCTGATTGCGCCTCGACTTCAACTTTCCAACCAAGTTGGGTCAATGTGTCGCACATCTCGTTTCCATAACGACTGGAGGTGCTGGCCATGATCGAGTCACCGATCATGAGTACGCGTGGTCCACCGACCTGCGGACCCATCATTGGTCCAAGAAGTTCTGGAAAGTCAATCGTCACGCCCTCAGGCAATGTCACGAGACTTGCAAAGTTTCCGCCAGGAATGCGCCCGACTCCATCAACAACATTGCTTCTGTTTGTCATAAAGTTGACAACACCACAACTGGTCATAGTCATGCTTGAGGCACAGACGAGGGCGACAATCTTGAGCACTCGTCGCCACGTGGGGATTAGGCGAAACATTTGTTTTATTCTACGCGATTTGCGCGCAACTCATCTCGAATTGATGCCAGCAACTCATTGGTTGTCTCGGCTGTCTCACCCTTGCGAAACCTGCCGTATGCCTTAATCACAAAAAACATCACAACACCCACCATCACAAAGTTGAGCGATGCGGTAAACAACGACCCGACCGGAATAAAACTTCCGTTGAGGGTGAACCCTTTGTCATTGAAGTTCGGTTGAGTGCCACCAAACACTGCACCAACCAATCCGCCGAGCACGCCTTGGTTATCTTTGCCATCACCAGCCACGGCATCAACAATTGTCTTGAATGCAGCGCCCATCACAAAGGCAACGGCCACATCCACGACACTGCCGCGGTTGATAAACATTTTAAATTCGTGAACAATGCCAAATTTTTTTGATTCGTTTGAGGTCTTCAACTCTTGAGTCATAAAAAAAGATTACTTGGTGGCTAGTTTTTTAATCTGCACTCGAGCGTCGTTAAAACATGCCCCATCTGCCAAATCAGAAAACGTGTCTGGCGCAAAAGCATTTGCAGTGAGCCCACTCGCAATGCTGCGACGCCATAAACCTTTTGGCATCGCACATACGCCTTGACGCATCGACGCATCAACTTCAACTTCCACCGCTATTGATGCCCGTTTGTTAAACATCGTCACGGTCTCGCCAGTCACGACACCGTGCATACTTGCGTCTGTTGGGTGCAATTTCAGCACGGCCGGCGGCGGCAAGGTGTCCCCAAACATCGAGTTGATCGTGAACGAGGTTGCGGGTGTAAGCAGAGTGAGCGGATGTGCGTCATCGACCAACTGTTCATACTGTGGTCCTGGCATGTCGCTATCTATTTCCCAAATCCGCATGCGTTGATCATCCAGTGATGGAAACACATCACGAAACTGAATTGTGCCACCCTCGGGTCGCACAGGGGTTGTGCCACACATCGATTCACCAACAAGAGTTTCAATCACTTGTCGCGACGCATCAAACTCAACTGGCGAAAAGCCGAGCGCCACGGCAAGTGCCTCTGCCAATTCGCCATTGCTTCTCGACTCGCCCACTGGCTCAATAACACGACGATTTTCTTGAACGACATACGCACCGTAAGAGCCCACAACATCATGAATTTCAAAGTGTGTTGTTGCTGGCAGTACAACGTCGGCCAACAGTGCGGTGTCAGTCATTACCTGTTCGTGCAGCACCACGAATACATCTTCGCTTGCTAATCCCTCGAGCATTCCCTGCTGATCCACTGCCGTTACTGCCGGGTTCGCTCCTTGAATCACCAAAACTTTGGCAGGCACATGCCACGCTTCGGGCTCGCCGCGCAACACTCGACCAACTCGGTTCATGTTCATCTTCTTCTGCACAGGACGAGCAATTCCTTGCGGCCATTGCGCCAACACGCTGTTTGGGAAGCCTCCCGAGGTCGAACCATATATACCGCTGCCCAACGTGCCAAAGTTGCCGGTCAAAGCCCACATTCCAAATGCAGCCAAATACGCGCTGCCCCCATTGCGATTGCGTTCCATTCCCAAGCCAACTCGCAGCGTCGCAGGTTTGATAGTTGTCACCAGTTCGGCAAAGCGCTCGATGTCAGCAACACTCACACCGCAGACTTCACTCGCACGCTCAAGAGTCCACTCGTTGGCAGCCAACAAAAATTGCTCTGCTCCAGTTACGTGCTGTGCAACAAAGTTGTTGTCAACTCGATTGTGCTCATTGATCCACCGAGCAACCGCATACCCAAATATCACATCAGTTCCAGGTCGCAGCGCAATATGCAAGTCGGCTCGATCGGCTGCACTGATGCGTCGCGGATCAATCACCACTACGACCGCACCATTCTTCTTTGCTTGGGTGATGATTGGCTGTAAATGCGTATTGCTTGCACCGGGATTTGCACCCCAGACCACGATCAACTTCGAGTGCACCAAATCCATTGGGTCACTCGACAACATGTCACCGAACACTCGCTCCCATGCTGCAGCACTCGTTCCAGCACAGATGGTGTGCTCAATCTCGGGGCACCCCAATCGCTCAAACAGGTGGGGCATCAATCGCTTCTTGTCAATCCTCGCAACTGACGAGTTATACAAGTACGGCAACACACTGTCAGGTCCATATTCGCTGATCGCACCCGAGATTTTGCTAGCCACCAGGGTTATTGCTTCATCCCACGTTGCACTACGAAATTGTCCAGATCCTTTTGCACCAGTACGAATCAGTGGCGTCATAATGCGCTCTTTCGAATACACACGCAGCGCATGATGCTTCACTTTTTTGCAAATCCATCCGGCAGTTAAAGAGTTTGCCTGCTCGCCAATTGGTGCAGCATCAATATCAACAATCTTGCCTAGTTCAACTGTTACTTCAAGCGAACACGAGTCGGGGC
The DNA here is from genome assembly GCA_027592925.1 of Actinomycetota bacterium. Lineage (GTDB taxonomy): Bacteria > Actinomycetota > Acidimicrobiia > Acidimicrobiales > Ilumatobacteraceae > UBA3006. Next base: position 17,255 of record JAQCJO010000023.1, read on the forward strand.
AATCAAGCGGACAAGCAGTAATGACTTTCATACAGGATTTTCTGGGGCATCCAAATCACTAAACATGTCGATGTCTCTCAACGGTTTAAACCCAAACCACCACACGGCCACAACCCCAAGAGTAGCAACACCTCCGCCGATCACTGCTGCTGGTGTGCCAAATGCCTGCGATGCGACGCCAGACTCAAATGCTCCAAGCTCGTTTGTTGCACCAATAAATACGTTTTCCACTGCCGAAACTCTGCCGCGTTTCGAGTCTGGAGTCACTAATGGCACTATTGATCCTCGAATAAACACGCTCACCATGTCGGCTGCACTGAGTATCAGCACAGCAGCGAATGCAATCCAATACGTGTGTGTTGCACCCAACACGATTGTGCCTGCACCAAACACACCGACAGCAATCAGTAACGCTTTGCCCACATTTCGACGCAGAGGTTTGAACGACAAAAATAATGCCATCAAAGCAGCGCCAATACCAGCAGATGCTCGCAACCATCCATAGGCAACGTCGCCTACTTGCAATTGTTCTTCTGCAATGGCTGGCAGCAGTGCAATCGCACCACCAAACAACACCGCAAAAAGATCAAGTAAAATTGCAGCCAACAAAATTGGTGTGCGTCGGATGAAATAGAGCCCCTCCATTGCCGAGCGCAGCGTCGCTTTGTCATCTGGGTTACGCGGTGTCGGGTCGCGCTTAAGTTGCACACGCATGATTCCGATGATGCCAATAAAGATCAACGCGGTTGTCGTGGCATACGCAACCCAGGGAGCAGCCGAATACAAAAATCCTGACGCAGCTGGTCCAATGATCATCGCCGATGTCCACACTCCTGATGACATTGCAATGATCGGTGGAAGCCCACCTTCGGGAGCAACCATCGGATACATCGCACGCGTCGCTGGCGCCAAAAATGCGCGCGATACGCCGAATGCAACAGCAATCACAAAAAACGGCCACACGGCCGTTGGTTCAGAAAGCGAATACACAACAAGCGCAATCGCACACAACATCTCTCCCGCAAGTGCTAATGCTGCGACATACTTGCGATTGAATCTGTCGGCAACACTTCCGCTCACCAAAACGAGCAGAGCGATTGGTCCAAATTCTGCCAAACCCAACCATCCAATGTCGATTGCTCGACCCGTGATATCAAAAATATGTTTTCCAAGCGTGGCTGCCTGCAGTGTTAAACCAATAGCAAACGCAAAACTGCTGCCCAACATCCGCCTTACGTTTGTAAAGCGCAGCACATCGCGTGCTGTAAGTTGTGTTGGTTCGCCAGAGTCGCTCATAAGCAGACAACACTAGGGGAAATATGACTTCAATCGCTGATGAAACCCAATGGATGGATGCAACAGAGCAGGCTCAACTTGTTCGCGACGGCGCAGTAACGCCGCTCGAGTTACTCGATGCAACGCTCGAACGCGCCGACAAACTCAACCCCGTCATCAACGCACTCACCTACCGTTGGGACGACGATGCCCGCAAGGTTGCAACCTCACTCCCCGACAACAAAACGATGCCGTTCCGTGGCGTGCCATTTATTTTGAAAGATCTCAATGCGACCCTTGAAGGTCAACCCATCTCCAACGGCAATATCGCACTCAAAAACGCTAATCACATCTCTACCTACACCACCGAACACGTCAAGCGTTTCATTCGCGCTGGACTTGTGATTTTCGGTCGTGGAAACTCACCAGAGTTTGGAAGTGTTCCCACCACCGAGCCAGAAGCATGGGGTGCAACTCGCACACCGTGGGATACCAGCAGAATCTCTGGTGGATCAAGCGGCGGTAGCAGCGCAGCAGTTGCTGCAGGCATCGTGCCTGCCGCGCATGCCACAGACGGTGGCGGCTCTATTCGTATTCCCGCTTCATGCTGCGGTCTTGTCGGACTCAAAGTGAGCCAGGGTCGCATCACTGCTGCTCCTATGAAAGACGAAACAAATCTTGGTGTCGAACACGTAGTCACGCGCACAGTGCGCGATTGCGCCGCACTGCTCGATGCAACACATGGACCGGGTGTTGGTGATCGAGTCATTGCGCCTACCCCATCGCGGTCATTTCTGAGCGAGGTCGGCGCGCCTGTCGAAAGACTTCGCATCGGCTTTCTCGATCATCGCCCACTTGCCGGCGATCTTGACCACGAGTGTGTCGAGGGTGTTCACATTGTCGCCAAGCAACTCGAGCAACTCGGCCACATTGTTGATGCTTCATGGCCGACAGCACTCGAAGACGCGTCATTTCCACCGCGCTTCACTGCTATCTGGGGAACCAACATGTCTGTTGCTTGCGAAACAACTGCAGCGCTACTTGGTCGCGAAGTGACGAGCAACGATTTTGAGCTCGTCAACTGGACAATGGCACAGTATGCAAAAAACACTTCGGCAACGACTTATGCAAGTGCAATTCTTACCACCTCGCATTATCGACGAGCGGTTGCGCAGTGGTGGGCAGATGGTTGGGATATTCTCGTTACCCCAACGGTTAGTCGTGTACCACTCAAGGTTGGGCAGTTCGCCAATGATCCCAAAGATCCGATGAAGCCAATGAAAGTTGCTGCCGACTTCGTTGCGTTTACTGCTGCATTCAACACGAGTGGACAACCAGCAATCAGTTTGCCGTTGCACTGGACGCCTGAAGGAGTTCCGATCGGAATTCAGTTAGTGGCCGCCTATGGCCGCGAAGATATCTTGTTGCGTTTGGCTGCCCAACTGGAATCTGCAATGCCGTGGGCACACCGACGACCCGCAATAAACCAATGACGAAGTGTCGAGCCTTATCGCTGGCAACTGCTTGCATTGCGTCGGTCATGTCACTGGCATCGTGCTCCATTACAGAGGCGAATACGACTGCGACAGACGTGTCAATTCAAACGCTGGATTCAAACGACACTCAGGTTGATTGTGTCTTAAATCGAACACTCATCCACGAAGACACGAATCGGGCAATCGCCGGTCGTGCACCTTCGCTTTATCTACAAGATATTTGTGAGGCGTTTGATGTGGACCAAGTCCTGAAGTCTCATTTGATTACTACAGGCCCAAAATCTCCACTTAGATGTGACGAATTTGAGGAATTCTTAACCGAACGTGCCCAACGCATCTACCAAGAAATAAGACGTGTAACCGGTGAATGAACAATTTAGTCATGGCCTATGGTCGACTGATTTGAAGGTAATAAGCAAACAACAGCTTCCAGCTTTCCGAGAGTTCTATTGATTCACCAACTTCGCCAACTCCGTCCCCATCGAGGTGAGGTCTTTCGCAGGTGAACAGCTAGTCGCGGCGCTCGTACTTCAAGCAACTCTGGTAAAACGATATGGACCAAAATATCAATGCGCCTCACAAAACGACAAGGTGAGCCAAACCAAAATTTACTTTCGGCTGGACTTTCAACATCACGCAATAAAGAGAGCGTTTTGCGGAGTGAGTAGCGACGCTCAAGCATGAACTTAGCCTCGCACCAACTCAGCCCTTAAGGACAATTTCATTAGCGCCGACAACAAAACATAGTTGGTACCCACTTTGATATTTAAAACTAGTTGTACAAATAGTATCCCGGCTTAACCATCTGTGGGAACAACCTCTAAATCAACTTGCGACAAAATTTTCAAATGAAAATAGTCTTACTTTTTGCTTGTGGGACTACGAGCAGTCACCACCAGATCCAAAGTTTTGCACCCAGTAAAACCGTTCGTTCTTTTCGTTCGTGCCGGAACCTCCGAGCGTGATGCCAATACCAAGGTGCTCGTAGGAACCCAAAATGTTTTCTCGATGTCCAGGCGAATCCATCCAGGCCCTTACGACATCTCTAGGCGATACATATCCCATCGCGATATTCTCCCCGGCACCTGACCCATACCCGGCTTGCATCGCACGAGAGCTAGGGTCATCGCCAGTAAACGGATTTTCATGCTCAAAAAAATCCTGCTCAAGCATGGCTACTGCATGTGTCTGAGCAGCGACATGTAGATTGCCGCAACTAGTAAGTGCGTCAAGTCCTTCCTTCAAACGTTCTGTGTTCGTGCGAAATAACACCTGATCTAGCCACGTCTGGTCAACGTTTGAAGGAAGTGTAAGCGCAATGGTAGTTGTGGACGTTGTGGTACTGGTCTCAACTATTTCGTCTAAGTTCGGCTGACTCGATGGCGTGGATGGCAGTGAAGTCGAAGGGGCTATCTCTGAACCACTCTCGGCATCTGCCGGACCGAACGCAATGCCGATCTCTACTGTTCCTAAACGCTGATTAATCTGACCATCCGCCCAGAAAAGTGCGATGCCCAGAACTAAACCGGCAACCAGCGCAGAAATTAGTGCTCTACGAGAAACTCCTGCGAACACTCAGTTTCCATCCCAGTCAAATTCGTAAGGGAGTTCCCCGAGTCCATCCGGGCCAATATCGCAGTAATCTGCAATGTCGTCGCAGGCATAAACACCCCCCTCACAAAGGCTCTCAGCGTCAACGCAGTCAATCCCGTCAGGATCATCTGCTGGCTGTATTTTAAGACCGTTGCTTCCCACATTCACAGTCGGCGGTTCTTGAACATCCCACACCGTGGTGCTCGGTAAGTCAGAAAAAGAATGCACTAAAACTGTTGTCGTTGATGGTACAGATTCGATTGCTGAGCATGCCAAAAATCCAGGCGCAATTGTGGAAACAATTATCAACACAGCCATTACTTACTTATCTCTTCGATCAGAATCTTTGCAAAACGGACAGAACGCATTAGTTCAAGTTTTTCATCACCAGCTGTAGGGATCGCAACAAGTTCCCCTGCTGAATTGAAAGCACCACCACCGCTAACTCCGCCTCTCTGTTTCGATGTGTGTTTGATGTATTCACCCCAAACCTCGTAGTCGTTATTTCTTGAGTCGGTCGGTTTGTAGCCAGATCTCTCGCCGAAATTCTCTGTCCCTGATACGGACCCATCAGTGAGAGTCAGGGTGTACCTTTCACCTTGACCGAATTGATCTTCACGAACTACCGGATATCCCAGCAATCTGACTGCATCACCGAGCCGAACTTCTTTGGTCGCGAGCGACACCGGTTTCCGCCCCGGTGGAACATATGGAGCTCCGGATGCATTCTGCAACCGCACTAAAGCCAAATCAATTTGTGAATCCCACAACACAACTATTGCCGGATGAAACTCGCTTGGCGGCACTGAAGGATTCTCAGTAAGTCCAACGCGTAAAGGACACTCCCCGCCACCGCTGACATGCCAGTTCGTCAGCACATAGCTACCGTCCAAGATCAAAGTTCCTGAACCAACCCATTGACAAGTTCCGCCAGCTTCAAAGTACACAACCGAACGGGCAAGTTCATTCCAATCAACTTCGCCTACGACAGATGACCCAGGTGGTTTTTCAGTAGCGGCAACAGTTGTCGATACAACACTCCCAAGCGATGCATTTGTCGTCTCGGTGGCAGTCGGCGCATCAACCTGACTAGTGGAACCAGAATTATTAGAGAAACTGACTCGCACAACCCGAAGACCGAGAAATACAAGAGCGGCGACAGTTAATGTCACTACGAAAAGTGCAATCGGTCGTCGTTGCGAACTAGCGCGGTTTCGATCCCCTATCTCAGGTTTCTTATCGTGCGGCAGCAAGGGACCATCTGGGTTTGGTCGCAGAGTGATATCACGTTCCTCATTTAGGCGAGGAGGTTTTCGATGATCCGGTGGATCCTGAAGCCGAGGTGGCTCTTCGGTGACTCTCTCATCATCCTCAACTTCATCCGGTTTCCAGGCGTCAGGTCGCCTGCGTTGTGCATCCCACGGTGACACCATCTGTCATTACAAACTTTGATTTTCGACAACCGCAGTCGGATGTTCAGACGACTTTGTTTTTGCAACGGTGAAATCTTCATAAGCGAAAGGCTCCGACCAATTCACTTGCAGACTCATCGCAAAATGAGTACCGTATTGTTCCCACGGCTTCACAAGATCACTGACACGAAGCTCTGAGTCATCTGGACTAAGTTCATCATTTATTTCGACAAACGATTTAGGCCACCACACGAGACGCTTCATGTCAAGTCGCGAGTCACCTCCAGTGACAAGGATGTTAAGAAAACCAACAGGCACAATTAAGGGTTTATTACTAATAGATTGACCCAAGAAAAGTACTGCACTATTGGAGTCATTATTAGCACCGACAACTTGAATGGACTTCGGGTCTTCAAGCACACTCTTATATA
>JAQCJO010000024.1 GCA_027592925.1 Actinomycetota bacterium
AGATAAATGCCAACGTGATGAATTGGATAGCCCTGAAAAACCAGATCGCCTGGTTGAATTGCGGCGGTCGGAATGCGTGGGAGGCCTGCATACTGCGTTCGCGATGTGCGGGGAATACCCACGCCTGCCACTTCCCACGCCCACGAGGTGAGACCAGAGCAATCAAATGCACTGCCTGGAGACTTTGCTCCCCATCGATAGCGCACGCCAAGTTGTGAGAGTGCAGCCTTAATTACAATCCCGGTTCGCGACGATGGAGCAGCAACCTTTGCAAACTTGGTTCCGGCAAATTTTGCTGCTTGCGATTTTGCGGATTCGAGAGCAGCAGCCTCGCGGCGTTGACGCTCCGACTTGATTAACGATCCAAGTTCGCGCTCTGCTGCAGCCTGACGGGCTTCATAGTCAGCCACAAGTGCCTCGGCCGCATTCAAACGTGTAGCCGCATAGTCGGCCAAATCGCTGGCCTTCTTTTGCTGTTTCCCGAGTTTTTTCTTTTCCTTGATAAGGTCATCAATCAAACCCTGCAACGCGTCGGTGTTGCCCGCACCCGTATTGAGCGCAACCGAGGTGAGGTATTTCTTGCGCACCATGTCGCTCAGTGAATTTGTCGAGCTCAAAATGCTCGACAAACTATTGGACATTCCGCCGCGCACAAAAGACTTCATTGCCACGGCTTTCAAATCTTCTTGCATCGCAGCAAGCTTCTTTTCCAACTCAGCGATCTTGGCAATCGTCGCATCGATTTCTATCTGCAAGTCCTCTTGTTGGTTCACAGCCTCGGCATAGCGTTGGTCAAGTGCGTCGATCTGATTGCCGATCCTGTCCAACTCAGCAATGATCTGATTGACTCGTTGCTGCTGATCCCCCGATGACCCAGTTGCGGGGCGCATTCCAAGCGCCTGTGCAGGCACAGCAATAACACCCACAGCCACCGAAGTGGTGAGGATAATGGCGGCCAACTGAGGCACACACCGGCGTACACGCCTACTGGCGTTACGAATCATGATCCCAGAAGCCTACCGATTATTACGGTTTGATGTCAGATTTTGCCACGCCCCATATAGCTGCCAAAAACTTGCCCGAATAGGGGTTTAGTGGCTCATTCCCACTCAATCGTGCCCGGTGGTTTAGATGTCACATCGTAAACAACGCGGTTTATGCCCTGTACTTCGTTGATTATTCGTGACGACATTTTTTCCAACAAGTCATACGGCAGTCTCGCCCAGTCAGCCGTCATCGCATCATCACTTGTCACTGCGCGAATAATTATTGGTCGACCATACGTTCGTTCGTCGCCCATCACACCGACCGAACGAATGTCGGCGAGCACTGCAAACGCTTGCCAAATTTGTCGCTCAAGACCGGCCAAACGCACTTCTTCGCGCACAATGAAATCGGCTTCTTGCAAAATTGCAACTTTGTCTGGAGTCACTTCGCCAATGATGCGCACGCCAAGACCAGGGCCAGGAAATGGTTGACGCCACACAATCTCGTCAGGCAAACCAAGCTCGGTGCCCACCTTGCGAACTTCATCTTTAAATAACGTGCGCAGTGGCTCGCACAGTTTTAATGTCATATCATCTGGCAAGCCGCCCACATTGTGGTGACTCTTAATCACACTCGCTGTTCCGTCAACACCGCCGCTCTCGATCACATCTGGGTACAGCGTTCCCTGCACTAAAAACTTTGCGTCGGTGAGTCCACCCGTGTGCTCCTCGAAGATGCGCACAAAAAGTTCGCCTATCGCTTTTCGCTTTGCCTCTGGCTCGGTGACACCCTTCAACTTTTCAAAAAATCTTGCCCCGGCATCCACATGAATCAATTCAATTCCCATGATTCTGTGAAACGTCTCAACGACTTGCTCGCTCTCGTTTTTGCGCATCAAACCGATGTCTAAATATATGCAAGTCAGTTGCTTGCCAACCGCCTTGTGCACCAGCGCTGCAGCAACGGCAGAGTCAACACCACCTGACAAACCACAGATCACTCGTTCATTGCCAACCTGTGCGCGGATTGCAGCAACTTGATCCTCGACAATTGACGACATCGTCCAATCGCGTTTTGCTCCAACAAGTCGATGCAAAAACTGCTCGATGATTGACTGGCCATGCTCGGTGTGCCCAACCTCTGGGTGATATTGCACTCCCCAAATTTTCTTCTCAGGGTTTTCAATCACGGCCATTGGTGCATCTGGCGTGCTTGCAGTTGCCACAAAACCACTTGGCAGAACCGACACAGCGTCGAAGTGGCTCATCCACACATTGAGTTGTGCAGGAATGTCGTCCTTCAGCAGCTGCGATTTGGCCCCTGCAATTCGTTGCACAACGGTGCGGCCATATTCGCCCCTGCCACCTCTCGATACTTTGCCGCCAAGTTGCTCGGCAATCAGCTGTGCGCCATAACAAATGCCCAAGATAGGAATACCAAGTTCGTAAATCTGTGGATCGAGCACAGGCGCGCCATCCACATGCACGCTCGCTGGTCCACCCGACAGAATGATCGCGATTGGCTTGCGCTTGAGCACCTCTTGTGCAGTGATCTTGTGAGGCACGATCTCTGAATAGACCTGGGCCTCGCGCACTCGGCGTGCAATCAACTGTGCATATTGGGCACCGAAATCAACCACCAACACGACTTGTGGGTCGTGGGTGAGTTGGTCAGCCATAGTGACCAATGACTGTAGTTGAACAGTGGTATTTGGGCCCAAGAGATGGAACGATGGAGACGCATGCAAATTGTCCAAACAACTCGTGTTGTACTCCCGACAACTCTCCCGGACCCACTAGGAGGTCGTAACGTCAGTGACTGCATCGGCCTCTACCCAAAGCCTGGGTGCGGAAGCGAACCAGTGTTGTCTGGTGATCGCGGCGGCTCAATGCAATATGCCACTTTTGGCATCATGATCACAGCACTCATCGTCATCGGCGTGCGAATCGCACGCAGCATCACAAAGCGCGACCGTGCACGCGACGAAGCACTGGGGCTCAACGACTAGTTTTGCTGTGTGCCAGCAAGCCAAAGCGTGTTGAAAAACCAAGGCGTTCTTGGAATTGTGCTCGCCCTCTTGAGCGCTTCGCTATATGGCATCACACCAATTTTGTCTATCACGCCTTTGAATACGGGGCAGATCCATTTGGATTGATGACCTCGCGTTACATCATTGCGTGCATTGTGCTCCTGACAGTTCGTACTGTTCGATTTGGTCGAACCAATTGGCCATTGCGCAAAACCTCCATTCAACTTTTCTTACTTGGTGCGATTGGTTTGTATGCCAACAGTGTGTGCATGTTTAATGCACTCAAATATTTGCCGAGTGGCTTGTCAATGGTGATCTTCTTTTTCTACCCTATTGTCGTCGTGTTGTTTGGCTGGGCTCTGTACAAACACAAACCACCAGCAATTATCTGGCCATGTCTTGTCACCACAATCATCGGCGTGATCTTGAGCGCCAGCGATGTTTCGGGTGGCCAAATGAAAGGCGTTGTTTTTATCGTTGTAGGCGCATTTGCATACGCGTTTTATTCGGTGCTCGCTGGTGCGGTCATGCCGCGTGCCGAACTCACAACAGGTTTGCTCCTCGTCTTTGCTGGCGCTGGATCTTCATTTTCCGTTGTATGGCTTCTAGATCCCCCCGGCTTACCAACCACCATGCCCTACGTTGCAGATGTGTGGCTGCCCGCTCTCGAGATTGGACTTGTGGGCACGATCGGCGCAATGGGTGTTTTCTTTGCCGGAATGCATCGCATCGGCGCAAGCAAAAGTGCAGTGATCCAAACGTGGGAAGTATTGGTTGCAGGTCTTACCGGCATGATTTTCCTCAATCAAGATTTCACCCTTCGTCAGGTGTTGGGTGGCGTGCTGATTTTGGGTGGCGTGCTATTGCTCACTCGCGCCGAGATCAAACGGGGCGAAAACCTTCCACAATCTGCACATGCCTAGAAGCCCCAAAGAACCCTTAGCCTTGTAGGTACATAGCAATTTGAGTATTTCTTGCAGGGTTGGGTGAAATCCCCTACCGGCGGTTAAAGCCCGCGAACCTCACGAGCAATCGTGGGGTTGATCTGGTGAAATTCCAGGGCCGACGGTCAGAGTCCGGATGGGAGCAAGAAGGCGAAAGTTGTGTTTGCGCGTATCACGGAATGCTCTTGTGGCATTCCATTGTTGCTGCGCACGCATTGCGCTCGTCGTCCTTGCCCTGCACTGTCTGAGGTGCCTGAAGCGCAACGACGAAAGAGACGCCTGCAATGATTCTAGATGACGAACGCATGATGCGACGAGCAATAGATACTGCTGTTGATGCTCGCCTGCGCAGTCGTCCGAACCCTTGGGTTGGTGCAGTTGTTGCTGCAACAGATGGTCAAGTTTTTTGTGGCGCAACAATGCAGCCTGGTGAAGCACACGCCGAAGTTGTGGCACTCAACGCAGCAGGTAACAACGCTCATGGCGCCACGTTGTACACCACGCTCGAACCATGCAGCCATACCGGAAAAACTGGCCCGTGCACACAAGCAATTGTCTTGGCAAAAATTGCTCGTGTAGTGGTGGGTGTCATTGACCCCGACAAACACGTCGCAGGCAACGGCATCAAGCAGTTGCGAGATGCGGGCATCACAGTCGATGTTGGTGTCGAGCAAGAACTGGTTACGCAACAACTTGCGCCATATTTACATCACCGTCGCACAGGCAGGCCATATGTCATCTTGAAGATGGCCATGACGCTCGACGGTCGCGTCGCGATGCCCGATAGCTCGCAGTGGATTACTGGCGAGACTGCACGCAAGCGCGTACACCAACTGCGAGCAGAAAGCGACGCAATCTTGGTTGGCGCAGGCACTGTACGCGCCGATAACCCATCGCTCACAACTCGCGATGTCGACGGCCCATCACCACGACGCGTTGTGCTGGGCAACATCTCACCAACTGACAAAGTAAACCCATGTCTTGAATGGAATGGGTCACTCCCCGATCTTCTCGACACACTTGGCAACGAAGGCGTTATTCAGTTGATGGTCGAAGGTGGACCGCGTGTCGCTACCTCGTTTCACAACGAGCAATTAATCAATCAATACATACTGCATCTTGCACCAATCATTGCTGGCGGCGGCCAAACATCGAATGCACTGCTCGAATCAGCCGACAGATCGTCAATGATGAACGGTCACATTGTTTCTACCCAAGTTCTCGATAACGACATCGAAATCATTCTCGAACCAACTTCTACTATTACTTACTGATACCCAACTTATTGACAGACAAGGAAAATTAATGAACACCCCCCAACGTTCACGCGACAACGGCATGGCCCCTATTGAAGACGTCATTGCCGCAATCGCCCGTGGCGAGATGGTGGTGATGGTCGACGACGAAGACCGCGAAAACGAAGGCGACCTGATCATGGCTGCCCAATTTGCAACCGCCGAAAAGATTGCGTTCATTGTGCGCCACACATCTGGAGTTGTCGTTGCCCCCCTTTCTGGTGAGCGCTGCGACGACTTGCGCCTGCCACTCATGGTCGACCACAACACCGAGAGCCACCGCACCGCATTCACTATCTCTGTCGATCTTTTGGAAGGCACAACAACTGGCATCTCAGCAGCCGATCGTGCAGCGACATTGCGCGGCTTGGCCGACCCGACTATTACGCATGGGGCATTTGCTCGCCCAGGTCACATCTTTCCGTTGCGCGCACGCGAAGGTGGGGTTCTCAAACGAGCAGGTCACACCGAAGCCGCTGTCGACTTGGCACGCATGGCTGGTTGCGAACCGGCTGGAATTATTTGTGAAATTCAAAATGACGATGGCACCATGTCGCGTCTGGCAGACCTGCGCAAGTTTGCATCCGAACATAACTTGCTGCTGTCATCGATTGCAGAGTTGATTACCTATCGGCGCCACAACGAGCGACTTGTGGAGCGCATGGGTTCGGCAACAGTTCCTACCGAATGGGGCGGCTTCACCTGCGTCGCATATCGCAACACTGTTGACGACATTGAGCATCTTGCTTTTGTAAAGGGCACTGTTGATGACGGCAAGCCTGTGCTCACGCGAGTGCACAGCGAGTGTCTGACCGGCGACGTGTTTGGTAGCAAGCGCTGCGACTGTGGCCCACAACTTGCTGCAGCGATGCATCAAATTGACGCAGAGGGTCGCGGCGTTGTTGTGTATTTGCGTGGCCACGAAGGACGTGGCATCGGCATCGGTCACAAGATTCGTGCATACTCATTGCAAGACCAAGGCTTCGACACAGTAGATGCAAATACCGAATTGGGTTTGCCTGTCGACAGTCGTGAATACGGCATTGGCGCACAAATTTTGGCCGATCTCGGTGTGCACGAGTTGCGCCTGATGACCAACAACCCTGCAAAGTATGGCGGCATCGCTGGCTACGGACTCTCGATTGTTGAGCGAGTTTCGCTCAGTGTCTTAGAGACCCCAGAAAATGCTTCGTACTTGCGAACCAAGCGCGACCGCATGGGTCATGTGTTTGACGGATCAGATATTGGCAAGAAAACTAAGAAAGGCAAGTCATGACCACATTTGAAGGTTCGCATGACGGAAAAGGAATGCGCGTTGGCATTGTGTGCTCACGTTTCAACGAGTTCATCGTCACCGCTCTACTTGACGGCGCAAAGCGTGGGTTGAGTACGAATGGTGTGAGCGAAAGCAACATTGATGTTGTGTGGGTGCCTGGTGCATTCGAGATTCCAATCGCCACAAAAGCAATGGCCACTAGTGGTCGCTACGACACACTCGTCACGCTTGGCGCAGTTATCCGTGGCGAGACTGCTCACTTCGAATACGTTGCTGGCCCAGTTGCCGACTCGATCGCACAGATACAGCTCGAGACGGGCATGCCAATCGGCTTTGCTGTACTCACTGTTGAAAATGTTGAGCAGGCAGTTGAGCGCTCTGGACCAGGTGCTGGCAATAAGGGCGAAGAGGCCGCAATCGGAGCCATCGAGATGGCCAATGTGTTGAAGGCGCTGCGCTAAACATTTTTTGCACAACGGCCACTGGTGCGGCACACATCGGTGCAACTCACAAGAAATCCCTTGTGGGTGAAAGGCGAACGTTATGGGCATTGTGCTCAGCATGCTCGTTGCGGTCATGAGCGTGTTGCCCGCCCAACTTCCCCTCGATGCTTCCCCGGTTCCCGTGTTATCCAATGTTGATGCGGTGCGCCATATCCAGTTTGATCTCGACATCACCACATTCGCACGGCAACGGTTTTCTCTGCGCCGTCAATATCCCACTCTCGATTGGTCACATGACGGCTGCTCGGCGCCAATCGTGGGAAGCGAAGGCAGGTCGTTCAACTTTCGATCGGCGTGTGATCGACATGACTTTGGCTATCGAAACTTTAAGGCAATTGGCCTTTTTGATACCACGACTCGAGCATTGATCGACGAGCAGTTGCACCGAGACATGAATAGAGCATGTGACTCTCAGCGCCGCACGTTCAAGGTGCGATGTATTGCGTGGTCCGAAATCTTTTATGCGATAGTGCGTGCAGCGGGTGGACCGTGGCTAATTGGCAAGACCAATTGAAATGATCTGATACAGCATCCGCCCAGTCGCACCCCAGATCGTTTCGTCGTCTAAGTGAAAAAAGTGAAAACGAAATTGATTTGGTGGTTCGCCCCACTGCTCTTCTGCATACGTATCAATGCGCACCAAGTCGACAACCGGCACAGTAAAGACTCTGTCGACTTCGGCATTGCGCGCGTGCAGTGAAGGTTTGTCTCTCAGAAGACCCACGATGGGCACAATGTGGCTTTTGCTGACATAGGTATTGAGCGGAGTGAGCTGACCAATGATCTCGACATGATTCGGGTCGAGATCGATCTCTTCGTGAGATTCACGCAACGCGGCATCGAGTGCACTCTCGCCACCGTCTAGTCGCCCACCCGGAAACGAGATCTCGCCTTTGTGATTGGTGAGATCTTGTGACCTGCGAGTAAACACCAACTCTGGGCCAGACTCACCGTCGAACAACGGGATCAACACTGCTGACGCGCGTGCGTTTGATGCTGGCGGCACATACGGCACCGTTGCAGAAAACTTTTTGATGCGCTCGACCAACAATTCGGTTGATCTCAGACCAGAGTGATCCAGATTGTGAAATGGATTATCGGGCTGCACCCACACAGTTGGTGGGCGGGGAATTATCTGATCACCACCAGGTCGCATGGTGGAGTTGGTTATGCGGTTGGCTTCCAGCCAGTGGCAATGAGTTGCTTGAGTACTTCGTCAAGACCAGCAGTCTTCAAGTTGGCAAGGGTTTTGCCTGGCATCTCTTCGCCTTTTTCCCATGTTTGCCAGGCGAGCAAGAGCTTTTCCATATCTGGCTGTGGTTGTTCAAAACTCATGACTAGAGCCTAACGATGGCGTTTTGGATTGAGGCGTGGCGTGCGTGCTTCACTTGGAGACTTTTGGGCAAAGTTGGTGCCCAACACGATGATGCCTTCAACAAGCCCGAGTGCGATGAGCGCAAGTCGTCCAATCGAGTCCAAATCTGCCACTGCTGCGGCCACAAAACACAACACAATGATCAGCCAGTCGATGTATCGGTGCACGCGTCGACTCACCCACTTAAACGCGCTGACGCCACCGTCTGCAATTGCGGCGTTGATCAGTAGTGCGATGCCAAGTCCAACAGGTACTGCAGGCGATTGTGATTGGGCCGACATCATGATCAGACCGCCAGCAATGCCATATTCAACAAGTTGATGTAGCCAGAAGCCTCTACCCTGCGCAGCCATGAATGATGACTCTAGTTGTTGGGGTGAAAATAAAAATGCCCCGGGTTTTCACCCGAGGCATTTTTGTAATTCTGTACAACGTGTAGAAAATGATTTACATCATCCCCATGCCGCCGCCGGGCATACCACCGCCTGCTGGTGCGCCATTCTTTTCTGGCTTGTCAGCAACGAGGCACTCGGTCGTGATCACCAATGCTGCGATCGACGCTGCGTTTTGCAACGCTGCACGAGTCACCTTGGCTGGGTCGATGATGCCGGCCTTGACAAGGTCGACATATTCGCCAGTTGCTGCATTGAGTCCGATTGAACCCTTTTCTGATTCGATGCGCTGGATGGCAACTGCGCCTTCCATGCCTGCGTTGTCAGCGATGTGACGAGCAGGTGCGGTGAGCGAGTCGTACACGCTGCGTGCGCCAGTTGCTTCGTCGCCAGTGAGCGACTCGACAACCTTGAGCACTGCTGGGCGTGAGCGGATGAGGGCAGTGCCGCCACCGGCGACAACACCTTCTTCAATCGCTGCACGAGTTGCAGAAACAGCATCCTCGATGCGGTGCTTCTTTTCCTTGAGCTCGACTTCAGTTGCTGCACCGACTTTGATGACTGCAACACCGCCGGCCAACTTGGCCAAACGCTCTTGCAACTTCTCTTTGTCCCAATCGGAATCGGTGTTTTCGATTTCGGCTTTGATCTGGTTGATGCGTGCTGTTACATCGGCCTTGTCGCCTGCACCGTCAACAATTGTTGTGTTGTCCTTGGTGATGATGACGCGCTTTGCACGGCCCAACAAGTCGAGGGTCACGTTCTCAAGCTTGAGACCGACTTCCTCGCTGATGACCTGACCACCCGTGAGGGAAGCCATGTCTTGCAACATTGCCTTGCGACGATCGCCAAAGCCTGGGGCCTTAACTGCTGACGAATTGAATGTGCCACGGATCTTGTTGACAACGAGTGTTGCGAGTGCTTCACCCTCAACATCTTCGGCGATGATCACCATTGGGCGACCGGTCTTCATCACTGCTTCAAGCACTGGCAACATTGACTGAACTGTTGCAATCTTGCCCGCGTTGAACAAGATGTATGCGTCTTCAAGCACTGCTTCTTGACGGTCTGCATCGGTCACGAAGTATGGCGACAAGTAACCCTTGTCGAACTGCATACCTTCGGTGAACTCGAGCTCGGTGCCAAACGTGTTGGACTCTTCAACGGTGACTACACCGTCTTTGCCAACTTTGTCAATTGCATCAGCGATGACTTTGCCGATTGAAGCGTCAGCAGCAGAGATGGTTGCAACGCTGGCGATGTCGCCTTTGTCGTCAACTTCTTTCGACTGACTCTTGATCGACTCGACAGCGGCTGCAACAGCCTTTTCGATGCCGCGCTTCAAGCCCATTGGGTTGGCGCCAGCAGCGACGTTGCGCATGCCGTGTTGCACCATTGCCTGAGCAAGCACAGTTGCTGTTGTTGTTCCGTCACCTGCAACGTCGTTGGTCTTGGTTGCAACTTCTTTTACAAGTTGCGCACCCATGTTTTCGAATGGGTCTTCAAGTTCAACTTCTTTTGCAATCGAAACACCGTCATTGGTGATCGTTGGTGCACCGAACTTCTTGTCGAGAACAACGTTGCGACCTTTTGGTCCAAGCGTCACCTTGACAGCGTCGGCGAGTTTGTTAACGCCGGCTTCAAGAGCACGACGTGCCTCTTCATTAAATTTGAGTTGCTATATTATACAGAAATGAATCCTTTGGGATGAGTTGAGGGGAAATTATTTGGAAACGACTGCGAGTACGTCGCGGCTGGTGAGGATCAAGAGATCGTCGCCCTTGTGCGAAACTTCGGTGCCGCCGTACTTGCTGTACAGAACTACGTCGCCGACTTTGATGTCGAGAGCGAAATGCTTGCCACTATCGTCGCTCCAGCGGCCTGGGCCTACTGCGAGAACGGTTCCTTGCTGCGGCTTTTCCTGAGCGGTGTCAGGGATGACGAGACCGGAAGCGGTGCGCTCTTCGGCTTCGCTTGGCTTGATAACAATGCGGTCGTCTAGGGGCT
Source organism: Actinomycetota bacterium (assembly GCA_027592925.1). GTDB lineage: Bacteria > Actinomycetota > Acidimicrobiia > Acidimicrobiales > Ilumatobacteraceae > UBA3006. The sequence goes on from JAQCJO010000024.1 coordinate 10,809, forward strand.
TGAGGTTCATATCGTTTTGTCCTCCGTAAAGCATGAAACACGGTGTCTCATGCGGTTGAAACTGGGTCTTTTACTTGCCACATAAGACTTGCGCTTGGTTAGCACTCGACCTCTGCGAGTGCTAATGATACGGGCCTAGTCCTCGTTTTTCCAACCACAATCCACCTGCACCAGCAGGTCGGACAAGAGGTCGAGGGGCAGGCCAATCACGGTAGTCAGGCTGCCCTCCACGCGCTCTACGAGGGCTCCACCATCGCCCTGAACAGCATAGGAACCCGCTTTGCCCAGCGACTCTCCGGTGGCCAGGTACCACTCCATCTTCTCGGGGGTGATCTCGAGCATCGAAACGCCAGCCGAATCGACGCCGTGAGCCTGGCTCAACATCGTTCCATCTTGGGCCAGGTGCACCACAGCAACCGCGGTGTGTACTTGGTGCGTACGACCCGAAAGTTCGTTCAACATTGTTCGGGCATCTTGCTCATCTGCTGGCTGTCCAAATATTTTGCCGTCCAGATCAACCGTTGTGTCGGCAGCAATAATGACAATCGCGTTGTTGTAACGCGCTGCGACTGCATGAGATTTGGCCACAGCAAGACGTTGCACGTGAGCGATCGGTGTTTCACCTGTCAGTGCAGTCTCGTTAATGTTTGGTGGATCAATCGCGAACGTCACTACCCCTTCACCAAATTCGTGATCGAGTAATTGTGTCAACAAGTCAACTCGGCGCGGCGACTGAGACGCCAAAACAATTTGTAACGGCAACCTAATGTTCATTACCCACCGCTGAGTTGCATCACATGACCGTCGTCAGGAACAGTCATGTCGTCGAGATCATCGAGATAGCCATCTGGCAACACCACACGAATTGGGCCGTTGGTGTGACCACGAGCAATTCGCTCGCCACCCTCAACAATCGTCAACGTGTGGTCGAGTGCGCTGCACAGCTCGCGCAAGTTCTCGAGCGACATAATCTCGCTGAACTTACGACGTGTCTCGCCGCCCACCGGATAACCGGTGAGATACCAGCCCGTGTGTTTTCTAAAATCACGGATGCCGCGTTCTTCGCCTAGATGGCCGCACAACGCAGTTGCGTGCTCGACCATCACTTCGAGCACATCACCAAGTTGTGGTGTCGCTTGAATTGGGTTGCCGCTAAACACGTCAATCAAGTCGCGAAACAACCATGGACGCCCCAAACATCCGCGACCAATGACCACACCGTCGCAACCAGTTTGTTCAACCATGCGCAAAGCATCTTTTGCTTCCCAGATATCGCCGTTGCCAAGAACAGGAATGCTCGTGACCGCGTCTTTCAGTTCTTTGATCGCTTCCCAATGCGCGCTTGGCGCATAGTGCTGACGTGCCGTTCGTGCATGCAATGCAACTGCAGATGCACCCGCCTCTTCACAAATCACACCGGTCTGCACGAACGTAATGAGGTCGTCATCAATGCCCATTCGAAACTTGCACGTAATTGGAATGCCGTAATTTTTGCCCGTCTCGACCGCTGCGGTTACAAGTGCGCGCAACAATTGGCGCTTGAGTGGGACTGCTGCTCCACCACCGCGCCGTGTAACTTTTGGTGCTGGACAACCAAAATTGAGATCGATGTGATCAACAGCATCTGCGCGACCAAGTTTGTCGACTGCGCGCGCAAGCATCTCTGGGTCACTGCCATACAGCTGCAGGCTGCGGAACGTTTCGTCGCTGCCGAACTTGAGCATCGTGTCGGTTTTGCGATTGCCGTGCACCAAACCAGTAGCCATCATCATTTCGTTGACATAGACAAGGCCGGGCCCAAACTTGCGGCACAACGACCGAAACGGTGCATTGGTTACGCCAGCCATTGGCGCAAGCACCACGGGCGGCCACACCGAATGGTTGCCAAGTTGCAGTGGCGCAAGGCGCGGCACTGCGGTGTTTGGGATGATGGTGTCGAAATTTGTCGAGTTGATAGTTGTCATGTGAGTTTGAGGTTTGGCATCGCGCCCATGTCCATGCTGGACGGGCCGTCGGCAACTAAACGGTACCAACCTGCCGATGCAATCATGGCTGCGTTATCGGTGCACATGCCCATACTTGGCAACACCAGTCGCCATCCCGACTCTTGGCACACCGTCGTCATCGTGCTGCGTAGCAACGAATTGGCTGCAACACCGCCGCCAAGTGCAACGGTCTTTGCTCCAATTTGATGGGCCGCTTTGCGCGCTTTTGCTGCCAGCACATCCACCACTGCGTATTGAAATGACGCGGCCACATCTGCTGTCGACACAGTTGGGTTCTTGCGCACGTAGTTGATCACTGAAGTTTTGAGACCACTAAACGAAACATCGAGTCCGTCGTGCAACATTGCACGCGGAAAATCAATCGCATGTGCATTACCGGTGAGCGCAATGCGATCAATCGCAGGGCCACCTGGGTGACCAAGATCCAAAAATCGCGCGACCTTGTCGAAGGCCTCACCTGCAGCGTCGTCGATTGTTTGGCCGATCACACTGAAGTCTCCGTGGCTGCGCATCTCAACAAACAATGTGTTGCCGCCAGAGACCAACACAACGAGCATCGGAAATTCGACATGCGGGTCATCTAGCAATGCCGCATACAAGTGCGCTTCCAAATGGTTGACACCAATAAATGGTTTATCGAGTACAAGAGCAACCGACTTTGCCGCAGCAACCCCTACAAGCAGCGCGCCGATCAAACCTGGCCCAACCGTTGCGGCCACAGCATCGATGCGCTCAATGGGCACACCAGATTGCAAGACCGCTTGACGAATCACGACGTTCATTGCTTCAACGTGTGCGCGGCTCGCAATTTCTGGCACCACGCCGCCATAGCGAGCGTGCAAATCAATTTGTGTTGCGACAACCGACGACAACACGTCGTTTCCGCCCATCACAACTGCAGCGGCAGTCTCGTCGCAACTTGTCTCGATGCCAAGTATCACGGTACTTTCGCTAAACAACATGTTGGCGCTCATGGTCGTGACTGCACGATCTTGGCAAGTCGCTGCGAATATTCGTCGCTCTGAATGTCGGTGCACCACATCACAATTGCGTCATCGGTATTTTCGTAATACTTTTGGCGAATTCCCGCCGGCGCAAAACCAAATCGTCGATACAACTCCTGTGCCGCAGTATTGGTGTGTCGCACCTCGAGCGTGAGAGCCTCACATTCGCGATTGCGTGCTTCGGCAGCCAACTCCAGCATCATTTCGGTTGCTACCCCACGCAAATGCCAATCTGGTTTCACAGCGATGTTGGTGATGTGCGCATCTTCTTCGGCAAACAACAAACCGCCATACCCCACGAGCACTTTGCCAATGTGAGCGACGACGTAATGACGCCTACCCCGACCCATCATTTCAATTTCTTCTGCAAACACCTTCTCGGTCCACGGTCGTGGATACACAGCGTTTTCGATGGGCATGATGTCTCGAATGTGCTTGCGTTGCATGGTCGCAATCTGGAGCACCGGATTGTCGCCTCTCATGATGCGCTCCGTGTTGCCCAGTTGATTTCGGCGTCTGGCAAGCGCAAATACTCGGGCACCAGCGTGTCGGCATCTTGCCATTCTTGGCGCAATGCACGCTCGTGCGCAATCTGGGCAAGTACGACAGCCGTAGGCAATGCAGCCATCTCGTCCGCAAAGTCAAACCTTGGTAACACTCCAGCCACTACCAACTCGATTTCGTTGCGATAACGCAGCGCGCCATTGCCCACAAAAATTGTTGACTGACCACGATCAATCGTTTGCAATGCGCACTCTTCTACCGTGCTTGCTTGGGGCGCTGTTACCTGATGCAACTTGCCGTCGATGTATCGATACAACGACCAATACACCTCGCCACGCCGAGCATCGATCACGCACGCAATCACATCATCGGTTTCGGCAACTGCGGTTGCCAAGATATCCAAACTTGTCACGCCGATGATCGGCACATCGAGAACTTGGGCGATTGCCTTTGCCGATGCGATACCGACACGCATACCGGTGAATAAACCTGGGCCGATGTCGACAGCAATAGCGCCAACATCACCAAACGAAACTCCGGCTTGCTTGCGCACAAAGTCGATCATCGTCGTCAACACTTCTGCGTGTTGTTTTTCGCTGCGCATCTCACTCGATGCCAAGAATCGAGTGCCGTCGGCAATTGCAACACTCACACCATCAGTTGCAGTGTCGATCGACAAAATAATCATGATGCTGACCAATTTGACAGCGACGCACGCAATTTGTCCCACCGTGTTTCCCATTGCATCCCACGCCAGTCAATTTCAATCCGGCGCACGGTAACCGAATCTTCACTCGCTGCATTGTCGGGAACGCAAAGCTTCACGATGAGACCAGTACCGAGTGCTTCGCCAACAACATCGCCCCACTCCACCAGCATCACACCGCCGGCTTCTTGCAACTCAGTCAAACCCAAATCATCCAACTCACCTGTGCGCTCAAGTCTGTAGAGGTCGGCGTGATGCAACTGCAAGCGGCCGCCCGCATAGTTGTGCAACAAATTAAATGTTGGTGACGTCACAGGCTCTGTCACTCCAAGAGCGTGAGCAAAATGCTGACTAAACGTGGTCTTACCACTTCCCATTTCGCCAATCAAGACAATCATGTCGCTTGCGCGCACATGCATCGCAATTGCTGTCGCGATATCTCGAGTGTCATCGGTGCTATGTGCGTAAAGTCGAATCATGAGAAGTTGAACGATTTAGCGTAGGTAGTTGCGTGGCACTCTTGCACTAATACCGCACACAATCTCGTAGCCAATCGTTCCCATTTGGCGAGCCCAATCGTTGGCCGTGATTTGAAAGTCGCCTTGTTGACCTATGAGCACAGCTTCATCGCCTACCCGTACATCATCGCTTTCGCAATTGATCATCACCTGATCCATTGTGATCACACCTGCAAATGACCGTCGTTTGCCACCAATGAGCACCTCGCCCGACGACCACAATCCGCGCGGCAATCCATCGGCATACCCAATCGGCAATGTTGCAATGCACGAACGCCTATTGAGCGTGCGGTGCAAGCCGTACGAAACTGCTTCACCAGCTTCGACCCACTGCACATGGGAAACACGCGCCTTCAGCGACATTACAGTTTGCAATGCATCACCAGTTGCAACACCAAACGAATTGCTTTGCGAGTCTGCAGCAATGCCATACATGGCAATGCCAACCCGAGTCATCGTTGGTGCATTGTTCATCTGGCTGGCAATGCCAATGTGATTCATCGTTGCCGACGAGTTTGCAATGTGCACCCGACTTGGAAGAAGCCCAATGAGTTTCAATTCGTCGCAGACTTGATCGAACTCAGCTATTTGTCGAGCAGTTGCTTCGTGTCCAGCAACATCGGCAGTTGCAAGGTGCGTAAAAATTCCATCCAGTTGCAACCATGTCTCTTTCGCAACAAGTTGCGCCATCTCGACGGCCTGATTTGGCTCAGTGCCAACTCGGTGCATGCCCGTGTCAACTTTGAGGTGCACAGCACCAACTACACCGAGTTGTGTTGCAACGCTTGAGTAGTGCTCAATTGTTGCTTTGTTGTACAGCGTTGCAATGAGCCCGTACTTGATCATGTCTTCATGTTGTTGTGGTGGTTGCTCACTCATCACCAAGATCGGCGCGCTCACGCCGGCTTGTCGCAGCACTATTGCTTCATCGGCGAGCGCAACACACAAGCCAGTTGCACCGCTCTCAAGTGCAGTTGTTGCACACTGCAGTGCACCGTGCCCATACGCGTTGGCTTTGACTACAGCCCACACTTCACTTGGTGCAGATTCGGTTGCCAATACACGCACATTGTGTGCCAATGCACACAAGTTGATCTGGGCCCACGCCCATCGCCGTGTCATTTTTGTACCGTCACTCTCAGGCCGCAGCGACTACTGCAACCGCAAGTTGTGCGGTGTGCGATAACGAAACATGCCACTGTGAAATACCTTTTTCACGAGCAAGTTTGAGCGCCCGGCCCGTGACGAGCAATGTTGGCTGACCACTTGCCTGACGCTCTATTGACACATCGTGCATGTCAAAAGCGCCGAGACCAACGCCAAGCACTTTCATGGTTGCTTCACGCGCCGCAAACCTGGCAGCAAGGCTTGGCGCATCATCATTTTTGCCAGACAAGCCATCTAGTTCATCTGCAGTAAATACTCGAGTGCGAAAATTTGGCGTGCGATCGAGTGCACGACGAAATCGATCAATATCTACTGCGTCAATACCAATGCCAAGCATGGGCGCTCTAGTTTCCCGTTGTCGGCGTGCGCCAGTGGTCTGCTGTTTCGGTAATCGGCAAGATCAACAAGTCGGCTACCGACACTTCGGCAAGACGATCTTCCCTAAATGACCCTTCGGTTTCTGTCACCCAGTCGACCAAACGATTAAAGCGGTCGTCGTACCCTTGTAACACCGTGCGCATGACTGCAGCAGGTAAACGATCCTGAAACAACACGTGCAACAGCGTGATGCCAGTGGTGAGAGATCCCTTTGTTTCGGGCACGAAGATCACAGTGCGGCCATCGCGTCGTCCACGTGCCACCAACACATTGCGGTCACTCGCCACGCGGTGCTTAGTGCCTACCAAGTTGCTATTGCGATCAACTCGCGATGTGAGTTCGCGCGATATTCCACCGCGGTCAACCACGCTGACAGTTGCAGAGTTGCCATCAACGTCGCCTTCAATGCTGTAACGAGTAAAGCCAACAATGCTTGCAACTGCAGCATCTAGATCGGCAATGACCTTGAGCGTCTTGTACGATAATCTGTCGCGCGCCACACCAGCGTTGAGCACTGCTTGCACAAGTGCTCGGTCGAGCAATCCCTCGTCGCTGCGCGAAATACCAACAGTCACAGTTTTTGCTTGGTGCTTGATCGCATCCACTGGTCGAGTGAGTTCGTCAATTGAACGCGTGAGCGAACTCGTCAAGTCATCGAGCAATGCTTCAGGAGAACCGATTTTGCCAGTGTTGTTTTGAAATGACTGCAGTGGGTCGCTTGCCATCACGTCGCGCAACATCGTCACCACGCGCACTGCCGTAGACGGCTCTAAGTTTCCGTCGTAGTCGCCGGTTGTGAGTGCATCAAAGAATCTGGTTGCTGGCATGCCAATCTCTGCGCGCACTTTTACCAACAGTTCACTACCAATTCCACCGCGCTCCACTGCATGCTCTACTACTTCGCGACACGCACGCAATGGTCGTGCAAGGGCGTCGATGGCAAGGGCGGCTTCGTAACCAAAGATGTGTCCCACCATCACGCTCAAAATAAACGCAACGCTTGGGTCTACTTGTGGCACCGAGATCACTGCTGCTGCAGCATCAAAACGCTGCTCGCCTTGAGTTGCCACCACAATCGGCAGAGCCTTGTGTGCGCGGAAGATGGCGATCTCTTTGGCAACATCGGCGGCAGTTCCATCCGACAATCCAGCAGCACACACAAAGATCAGGGGTTCACACGACAGGTCAATGTGCTTCTTGTCTTCTGTGATGTCACACGCAATCGACTTGTACGACAACTCTGACAACTTGATGCGCACTTCCTCGGCTGCAACCACGTTAAAACCGTTGCCAACAACTGTCCAGTAGCGGCGAGCAGGTGCAAACTGACGTGCAGCCTGAGCGATTTGTGGTCGCATCTCGAGCACGCGGTTCATTGCATCTGGCACGGTGCGCAATGCAGTCAGCAGTTGATGCCGAGCAGCGTCGGTGCCCGATCCAAGTGCACTCGACAAAGCACACGACAGCAATGCTCCAGCCGAAACTTGCGAATAAAACGCCTTGGTGCTCGCAACGCTCATCTCTACGTCACGACCATCCGATGTGTACAACACGCCATCGGCTTTGGCTGCAAGTTCGCTACCCCTGCGGTTAACAATGGCCAGCACCGATGCTCCGCGCGAACGCGCCAAGTCGACAGTGCGGTTGGTGTCGGTAGTTGTGCCACTTTGGCTAATTGCAATTACCAGCGTGTCCGACATATCGAGTTGCAATTGGAAACCAGAAAGTTCGGTTGCCGGCAACGCATCTACTTGCACTCGATGATCAACGAGAGTGCGCAATAACTGCACCAAACTGCGACCGGCAATTGCTGCTGTGCCCTGGCCAATGACACGAATGCGTGCAATCTTGCCTGCTGCCAACGCATCGATCACGCGTTGTGGCACAACAGATGTATCGAGCGAAGCAAAGAGATTTCCATCTCGTTCGCCGATCTTGCCACGCAATGTCTTGCGGAAACTTGCTGGCGCTTCGCCTATTTCTTTTGCCAAGAAATGCTTGTGCTCACCACGATCGATATCGCGCGTCGTCACCTCGGCTATTGCAACATGTGATTCGGTCAACCCTAAATCGGTTCCGTCGTAGGCGAGCATCGACATGCCGTCAACTGTGCCTGCGAGGTCGCCGTCAAGCACGATGACTTGGCCGCGACTAGACGGATTGTTTGCGTCGCTCAGTGCCTCGCCGTCCATGCGCACATAGCGAAGGGTTTCTTCTACGACGCCGTACGGCTCGCTTGCAACAATAAAACGGTCTTCGGCAATGCCGACATATAAACCTTGTCCGCTGCCGCGCAACGCGAGCAACACCTTGTTCGGTTCGTCTGCACTGGCTGTTGCAATTGCTACCGATCCGTCAAACTCGCCAACTGTTTGTCTAAATGCGCTCACCAAGTCGGCGCCTGCTGCATTCTTGTGAGCAACGACAGTTGGAATCACTTTGGCATCAGTGGTAATTGGTTCGGCAATCTTGAGGCCGTTGCGCACTTTGATATCGGCATGGTTGTCGACATCACCATTGAGTGCAGACACCAAATACGGCAGTGCAGCGTCCACGTCAATTTCTTCGCTGTTGACTGGATGCGCATTTGCTTCAGAAATAATGCCAACACTTGCCCATCTCGTGTGTCCAAGCACCGACAACCTTGCACCAGGCTGACTCACCAGCAAGCGAAGCAGCGCATCATTGGTAACTGCTTGGCGCATCACACGTGTGTTGTCGCCAAGTTCGCCAATTTCGGCAGCAGCTTTGTACACAAACGACCAAGCCCGACTACCCGCGCCAACACGCACCGAACCCGACGTAAATAAATTGTCGTCAAGTCGGCCTTTGAGCAGTGGCTGCACTCGGGCATCACTTGCGTCAATACCGTGTCCCCACACCAACAAGTTGATGCCAGCAGAGTCACGCCCACGCACTTCCATGCGGTCGAGTGCCGAAAATGATTGCTGAATCCACAAATACGCATTTCGAGCACTGTCACTCGCACTCTTGCCAGCCAGTTCGCCCACAAGTTTTGCTGTGCGCAAACGATCATTGCGCAGTGACCACGTTGCATCCCGCAGCGCAATCAAATCGTTGCTGCGATGCTCGACTTCTTGCGTGCTCAAGCCAGTCGCCGCTTCCAACACTTGTTCTGCTTGAAGCGCAATCGCATCCAGTTGATCAAGTCGCGAAACAAGCCCACCCACGAGTTGCAAGTTGTCGACCAATGCCGCAGTTCCCGATTCGCCGCGCAAAGCAGCGTCGACTGCCGCTATATGAGAGGCACATTCGGCAATCGCACCGATGTTGCCGGCTGTAATTGCCTTATCGAGTGCGTCCAACAAGTCGGCTGCTATTGGCAGTGGCCGGGCCGAGGGCCGCGACACGATGCAAATGATGCCGCACATGTGTTACAGGCTACCGAGATCCGCCAAGACGCTTGACCACACTGGCTGCCAAGCGTTGCGCCACGCTATTTGCGGTTTCTTCAAACTGAGCCTCAACCATCACTCGCACCATCGGCTCGGTGCCACTTGCGCGCAACAACACTCGACCAACTCCATTGAGGTCGCGCTCGGCTGCAGCAATTTCTTGGGCAAATTGTGTTGCAAGATCGGTTGCTACCGACTCGACACGCACGTTGATTAACACCTGTGGCAACGAAGTCATTGCATCTTGTGCAAGTTTTTGCAGCGTCACATTTTTACGACGCACTAGATCTACTAGTCGTACACCAGCGAGCAACCCATCACCGGTTGTTGCATCCTTGCGATAAATGATGTGGCCACTTTGTTCGCCACCCAATGCATACTTGTTTTCATCCAACGCAATCAACACACTGCGGTCGCCGACCGGTGTCGTCACCACAGAAATTCCGTGCTTGGCCATTGCTTCGTGAAACCCAGCGTTGGTCATTACTGTTACGACAACACCATTGCCGTCCAACACTTTGCGCTCGTGCATATCAATTGCAGCAAGTGCGAGCAAGTGATCCCCGTCGACAACATTGCCTACGTGATCCACGCCAATCACGCGATCGCCGTCGCCATCAAATGCCAAACCAATCGCTGCTTGATGCAGTCGCACGGCCTCACCGATGATTTTTGGATACGTTGCACCACATTCTGCATTGATGTTTTTGCCGTTTGGCTCACAATGAATCGCAATAACCGTTGCACCAAGTTGTGCCAATACATATGGAGCGACATCGCTCATTGCGCCGTTCGCGCAATCGACAACAATCCGAATGTCGGCAAATGCTCGGCTTGGTACTAAGCCTTCGATGCTGTTGCGATAGTCATTGATCGCCACAATTGACTCGGTAATTGCACCAACAGGTACGGCGCTACTTTGTGGCGTGATTGCAGCCATCGCTGCCTCAATCAACTGTTCTTGATCATCGGTCAGCTTGATGCCACCGATACCAAATATCTTGACCCCGTTATCTGCATACGAGTTATGCGATGCGGTGACAGCAGCACCTGCGCAACCACGCTGCGCTGCAGCAAATGCAATTGTGGGTGTTGGTGTAACACCCAACAGTTCAACCGTTGCCCCGCCTGCGGCAAATCCGCGTGCAAGTGCAGTTTGCAAAACCAAACCAGATTCACGCGTGTCACGTCCAATCACAACGTGCTTAGGCGACAACACCGTGGCCGCGGCATATCCAAGGTCGGCGACATATTGTTCGGTCAGTTCAGTGAGGGCAACCCCACGAACACCATCAGTTCCAAATCGAAGCATCTACGCACTTCCGATCCACGCAACCAAAGTCGCGTAGCAATACAGCGGATTAACGCTTTGTGTACTGTGGCGCCTTGCGCGCCTTCTTGAGACCGTACTTCTTGCTCTCTTTTTTACGTGAGTCACGTGTGAGCAATCCGGCTTTGCGCAACAACACGCGGCGCTCTGGATCCAGTTCGAGAAGTGAGCGAGCAATCGCCATGCGCAACGCACCGGCCTGACCTGCAATGCCACCACCCTGAATGTCGCAATCGACATCGTATGCAGTTGCAACTTCGGCAACATGCAATGCTTCTGATGCAACCATGCGCTGTACTGCGTTTGGAAAATAGTTTTCAAACTCACGACCATTGACAGTGACTTTGCCAGTGCCTGGTCGCAAACGTGCACGCGCAACTGCTTCTTTGCGGCGTCCCGTTGTTTGTGTAAGTGGCTTTGTTCCCATGATTGTTCCTCTATTCGACTTGTGTGTACTCAGCGCGCCTTGGCGTGAGCGATAACGAGAACTTTTGGATCTTGTGCTTCGTGGCCGTGTTGTGCGCCAGCATGCACTTTGAGTTTCTTGATCATCTGACGACCAAGTGGTCCTTTTGGCAACATGCCGCGAATGGTGCGACGAATTGCATCTTCAGGCTTTGCCTTGAGCAAGGTGCCGTAAGTCTGTGTGCGAAGACCACCTGGGTAACCGCTGTAGTCGTGAACAAGTTCTTTTTCGGCTTTGCCACTTGTGAGCACGATCTTTGAAGCATTGATGATCACCACGTGGTCACCGGTGTCCATGTGTGTCGAAAACATTGGCTTGTGCTTGCCGCGCAAAATTGCTGCGACCTCGGTGCACATACGACCAAGGACAAGACCCTCGGCGTCGACGATGTGCCACTCGCGCTTGATTTCACTTGCTTTTGGAGAATACGTACGCATCAGATCTACTTTCGAAAACTTGAGAACTTACTGTGGAAACCGATTGTCAAACCGTCTCCATGAACCGTTTAAGGATAGGGGTCACTAGGCCCATTTCGCAATGCTGAGGCGGGGAATCCCACCTCCCACAGGCACAATCCTTGGGGTGGTGCCACTGGAGCAGCCTGTGAGCGATCTCCTGAAAGGATCAGCCCCCGCATGTCACTTGGGGGTCGTTTACCAAGGCCGATTTCGATAAAGGTGCCCACTAGAGCCCGCACCATCTGGTGGCAAAAGGCATTGGCCCGAATGTCGAACCGCAGAACTCCGTCCCCCATCTCTTTCCAACGGGCAGACACCACACTGCGACGCATGGAGTGTTCAAAGGTGTCAAATTCGTCTGCGGGTTTTGGCTTGCGACAGAATGCCGAAAAATCGTGATCACCAATAATCGCATCGCACGCAAGTTGCATCAAGCGAACCTTGAGCGGCTTAGTGATATGCCATGCAGTCTCGG